>CAZKHE010000039.1:0-34039 GCA_964552535.1 uncultured Enterobacteriaceae bacterium
CCACCGCACCGCTCGCGCGCTCGATCGCGCGCACCAGAGCGTCCATCAGGCTCCCTGTCCCTTCTCGTTGTTGTCGTGACCCGCGCGGCGGGGCAAAAAAAGCGCGGCGGTCGCTGCGACTCGCCGCGCCTCTCCCGCGCGACCGCGATCAGGTCCGGATCGTGCGCCAGCGCTCGGCGCCGTCCCATTCCTTCTCGAAGTCGGCCTGGCTCTTCAGCACCTTGGCGAACCACGGGTTGCCCTGGGCGGTCTTGTTCGCCCACTCGGCGCCGATCTTGCGCGCCTGGCGCTGCACTTCCGGATCGAGCTCGATGATCTCGTTGCCGGCCTTCTTGAAGAAGTCGAGGGCCTTGGCGTCCTCGTTGCCGACCCTGATCCACGACTCGAAGGTGACGAGCTTCGCCACCTGCTCCACCAGGCGCTGATCGGCGGCGGGCACCTTCGCCCACGCCTCCTTGTTGATGCAGAGCTCGAAGGGCGCGGTGGGCTGGTGCACGCCGGGGATGATCACGTACTTGGCGACCTTGTGGAAGCCGGGGGAGATGTTCTCCCACAGCGTGCCCCACTCGGTGGCGTCGATGGCGCCGCGCTCGAGCATGGGGTACACGTCGCCGCCGGCGGTGGTCACCGGCGCCGCACCGAGGTCCTTCGCCATCTCCAGCCAGGCGCCGGCGGTGCGCAGCTTGAGGCCCTTCAGGTCGGCGAGCGTCTTCACCGGCTTGCGCGAGTGCAGGAACGCCTCGGCGGTGCGGATGAAGAGCGGGAAGGAGATCACCCCGTCCTTCTCGTCGCGGTAGTCGCGCTGCAGCTTGTCGCCGCCGGCGCCGTACAGCCAGTGCAGCATGCGCTCGCTGTCCATGGAACCGGCGAAGCCCCCGAACAGCACCGTGGTCGGATCCTTGCCCCAGTCGTACCCCATCCAGGTGTGGCCGCACTCGGCGACGCCGTTCTTCACCGTCTCGGGCACCTTCAGCGCATTGCCCAGTGCGCCGCCCGGGAAGGTCTGGATCTTGAAGCGGCCGCCGGAGAGCTGGTCCATGCGCTCGGCGAAGAGCTTCGCGCCGACGTCCATGAGCGGGCCGCCGGCCCATCCCGTGGCCATCTTCCAGTTGTACGACGGGCCGGACTGCTGCGCCTGCGCGACGGCGGGCAGGGTGAGGCCCGCCAGGGCGCCGGCTTTCAGGAATTCTCGTTTCTTCATGTGCTCCTCCTCCTGGTGTGGATGATGTGCGCTACGCCATCTGTTCCTTGATCGGGCCGTCGAGGCTGACCGGCGCATCCGGGCGGCGGAACCGCTCGATGGTCGGCTTCAGGTCCTTCTTGATGTGGTCCTCGTTGTAGCCGTTGAAGATCGTGCCGACCAGGCCGCGATCCAGGTCGCTCGTGCCCATGAACCAGTCCGCGATGGGGAAGGTGAGGTTCATGTTGTGGCTCATCATGATGCCGTAGTTGTGGTGCGCCGTGTGGTGGCGGCGGATGGTGTTCACGAACGGCATGTTGCGCACGAACCAGTTGTCGTGCACGTGGCAGCAGTAATGGAACGTCTCGTAGATCAGGTACTGGCCGACGATGGTGATCATCAGGATGTAGCCGGCGTTCGGCCCCAGCAGCCAGCCGAGCGCGAGCGCGAACGGCACGCCGAGCCCCATGAACGTGAACAGCGCGCGCCACGGGAAGAAGATGATGCGGAACTCGCGGGTCGAGTCCACCGTCATCTCGTTGTCGGTGAAGTACTGGTGGTGCTGGCGGGTGTGGCGGTCGTAGATCGCGCGCAGCGCCCAGACGTCCACCAGACGGTGCATCACGTTCTTGTGGATCCACCACTCGAACATGTTCGAGAAGAAGAACACCGGCACGATCAGCAGCCACTCCCACGTCGGGTTCGCGAGCTGCGACACGCAGTAGGCGATGACCGAGAGGCCGACCACGTAGATCACGCCGATGTGCAACAGGCCGTTGTAGGCCGGGTGGATCTGCGACTGGTATTCCTCGCGGAACCTGATCTGGCGCTGCGAAGGATTGTGGCGTTCGACGAGCTCGGCCATGGGACACCTCCTGGGGTTCGCGCGCCCCGGGGACGGGGCGGGAAGAAAGTTGCGTACGGCTGATATGTTAGAAGTATGTTTGGGCCGTTGTCGAGCGCCACGACGAGGTTTTCGCTTGTGCGACGCAGCAGCGCGCCCCGGGGCCGCTCAGAAATCGGTGCTGACGGTGTTGCGGGTGAACGCCTCGATGTTGTCGAGCAGGACGTCGGAGGCGCGCGCCGCGGCCGCCTCGTCGCCCTCGGCGACCGCGCGCGCGATGTCGGCGTGCAGCTTGGCGGTCTCCGGCATGTCGGCCGCCTGCTTGTAGTGCAGGTACCAGAAGCGGCGCGACAGCGAGTTCATCAGCCCCAGCGCGGTTTCGGCGAACTCGTTGCGCGCCGCCACCATGCACAGCTCGTTGAACTCGCGGTCGAGGCGCAGGAACGAGACGTCGTCGCCGGTGCGGGCGGCCCGCTCCATGCCCTTGGCGATCTCGGCGAACCGCGTGCGCTCGTCCGGCGTCGCGCGCCGCGCGGCGCTGCGGGCGACGAGGCGCTCGATCTCGCGGCGGACCTCCAGCAGGCGCAACTGGGCCTTCACGTTGATGTCGGAAACGATGACACCGCGCCGCGGCAGGATCTGCACCAGCCGTTCGCGCGCCAGCCGCTGCAGCGCCTCGCGGATCGGCGTGCGCCCGATGCCGAGGCGCTGCGAGAGCATCGCCTCGGACACGGCGCTCCCCGGGCGGAGCTCGAGGCGCACGATCATCTCCTCGAGCGCCGTGTACGCGCGGTCCGTGAGCGTCTGCTGCGGGGTGTCGTCCGCCGGCGCCGGCTCGGCGCGCACCGCGCGGCGCGCGGGCGCCGCGCGCTTCAGACGTGCCGGCGCTTTTCGAGGAGGCTTAAGAATTTCTCGTACTCCTTGTCGTCGACGCCGTAGCTGTGGTCGTCGTCGGGGAAGGTCCCGTTCTTCACGTCCTGGACGTACGCCTTGAGCCCGGCCACCGCCACCTCGGTGAGGTTGGCGTAGCGCTTGGTGAACTTCGGCTTGAAGTCGGTGAAGACGCCGAGCAGGTCGTACGAGAGCAGGATCTGGCCGTCGGTGCCCACGCCCGCGCCGATGCCGATGGTGGGGATCTCGAGCTGTTCGGAGATCGCGCGGGCGATCTTCGCCGGCACCGCCTCGAACTCCAGCATGAAGCAGCCTGCGTCCTGGATCGCGAAGGCGTCCTCGAGGATCTTCATCGCGGCATCCGCCGTGCGGCCCTGGATCTTGAACCCGCCGAACATCGCGATGGTGTGCGGCGTGAGGCCGATGTGCGAGGCGGTCGGGATGCCGGCGTCGACCAGCGCCTTGAGGATGTGCGCCTGCGACTTGCCGCCCTGCGGCTTCACCGCGTCGCAGGCCGCCTCCTGCATGAAGCGCGTCGCATTGACCAGCGCCCGGTCCACCGTGTTGTAGCTCTGGTAGGGCATGCAGCCCAGCACGAAGGTGTTCGGGGCGCCGCGGCGCACCGCCTGGGCGTGCATCACCATCATGTCCATGTGCGCCGGGATGGTGGTGGGATGCCCGTGCGCGATCATCGCCAGGCTGTCGCCGACCACCGCGACGTCCACGCCCGCCGCTTCCGCCCACTTCGCGGAGGTGTAATCGGGGACCGACGTGTACACCATCTTCTCGCCGGTCTTCTTGGAATCGCGGATCTCGGTGATGGTCCGCTTCTTCTTCTCGGGGGCCTTCGGTGCGTCGGCCATGCGCTCGCTCCTGGACGTGCAGTTGATATGCCAGGAGTATATCTGCCGCCCGCGCCGCTTGCGCGAGTGCTGCGGTGCGCGTCCGGAAGCGCCGCGCGCGCGCCGCGGCCGGCCGGCGCCCGGCTGCGGGAGCGCGGGGTCGAGCGGCTACCTGCAGGCGCCGACCGAGCCGTCGGCGCAGCGGCGCGACAGTGCGTCGCCGTAGGGGCCGCGGCCGGCGGGGAACATCGCGCCGGAGAGGTTCGCGCCGTCCCACTTCGCGCCGGCGACCTCCGCACCCGTCAGGTTCGCCCCGCGCAGGTCGGCGGCGGACAGATCGGCGCGCGACAGGTCGGCGCCTTCGAGGTCGGCGTTCTGCAGGTTCGCGCCGGCGAGCTTCGCCCCGGCGGCGCGCGCGCCCTGCAGATTGGCGCCGGAGAAGTTCGCGCCGGCGAGGTCCATGCCGGCGAGCTTGGCGCCGCGCATGGCGGCCTTCTCGCAGGCCGCGCGCGGCTCCGGCTTGCACGGCGACTGGGCGAAGGCGGGCAGGGCGGCGGCGAGGGCGACGAGGGCGAGCAGGGGCTTCATGGCGAACCTCCAGGGGGGTGGGGTGGGTCAGTTACGCCGCGGCGACGCGCCCGGATGGCGCGCCGATGCCAACCGCGTCACGCTGACCGCATCATGCCCCGTATGTGAGCTCGCGTGTCTTGCCCCAGAACACCCGGTAGGCGAAGAGCGTGTAGCCGACGATCATCGGCAGCACCAGGCAGGTCCCCACGAACACGATCCACAGCGACTCCCGGGCCGCCGCCGCCTGCCAGATGGTCATGCGGTCGAAGACCAGGTAGGGGAACATGCTGTAGGCGAGGCCGGCGAAGGCGAACACGAACACCCACACCGCGAGCACGAACGGCCCCCACTCGCGGCGCGTGCGGCCGAGCTGCAGGCGGGAGATCCACGTCCAGATCGCCACGAACGCGGCCGCGGTCGCGAGCGGCAGCGGCGCGAGCAGCGCGATGTTCGGCCAGGCGAACCAGCGCTCGAAGACGTCGCGGCTGGCGAACGGCGTCGCGAGGCTGATCGCGGCAACGCCCGCCGCGGTGAGGAACAGCGCGGCGTGGCTCCACGTCAGCGCGCGCCGCTGCAGCTCGTCCTCGGTCTTGATCACCAGCCAGGTGGCGCCGAGCAGGGCGTAGCCGCCGGCGAGGCCGAGGCCGACGAGCAGGTTGAAGAACACGTAGGCCCAGCCCTCGGCGAAGCCGGTGATCACGCCTCCCAGCATGTAGCCCTGCGCGACCGCCGCGCCGAGGGAACCGACGAAGAACGCCCGGTTCCACGCCTCCCGGTGCCAGCCGGTGGCCTTCACGCGGAATTCGAACGACACGCCGCGCAGGATCAGGAACACCAGCATCGCGGCCACCGGGAGGTAGAGCGAGGTGAGGATCAGGCCGTGCGCCTTCGGGAACGCCACGAGCAGGATGCCCACGCCGAGCACGAGCCAGGTCTCGTTCGCGTCCCAGAACGGGCCGATGGAGGACACCATCACGTCGTGCTGGGGGCGCGTCGCGAACGGCAGCAGGATGCCGACGCCCAGGTCGAACCCGTCGAGGATGACGTACGCGAGGATCGCGAGGCCCATCAGCACCATGAACACCAGCGGCAGGTCGAGGCTCACGGCGTGCCCTCCACCAGCGGCCGCAGCGGCTTGGGCGCGGCGGCCGGCTCCTTGTCGCCCGACGCGTCCTTGAGGCCGAGCTGGGTCACGACCACCATGAACGAGATCAGCAGCAGCGTGTACACCAGCGCATAGGCGACGAACGAGATGGTGATCGAGCCGACCGGCACCGAGGAAGCGGCCTCCGCGGTGGTGAGCACGCCGTAGACGAGCCACGGCTGACGTCCGATCTCCGTCACCATCCAGCCCGCGACCACCGCGATCCAGCCGGAGAAGGTCATCGCGGCGAGCCCGCGGGCATACCAGCGCGGCAGCACGTAGTCGCGGCGGCGCGTGCGCCACGCGCCGTACCAGGACGCGAGGATCATCAGCAGGCCGATGCCCACCATGACGCGGAAGGACCAGAACACCGGCATCACGGGAGGATGCTTGCCCTCGAACTCGTTCAGCCCGGGCAGGACGCCGTCGGGATCGTGGCGCAGGATCCAGCTCGCGCCGTTCGGGATCCCGATCGCGTAGTCGTTGCGCTTCTCGGCCTCGTTCGGGATCGCGAAGAGGAGCAGCGGGACGTTCGGCCCGCCCTGCCAGATGCCCTCGATGGCCGCGACCTTCGCCGGCTGGTGCTCCAGCGTGTTGAGGCCGTGGAAGTCGCCCACCACCGCCTGGGTCGGCGCGAGCAGCGCGCCCACCATCAACGCGATGCGCAGCATGCCGCGCGCCGGCGCGTGCCCGGCATTGCGGAGCAGCTGGAATGCGGACAGCCCGGCGACGAGGAACGTCGCGGTCAGCCCGGACGCGAGCAGCATGTGGGTGAGCCGGTACGGGAAGCTCGGATTGAAGATGATCGCGAGCCAGCTCACCGCGTGCACTTCGCCGTCGATGATGGTGTGGCCCTGCGGCGTCTGCATCCAGGAGTTGAGCGCGAGGATCCAGAACGCCGAGGCGGTGGTGCCGACCGCCACGAGCGTCGCGGCGAGCGTGTGCAGCCACTGCGGCACGCGGTCGCGGCCGAACAGCATGATCCCGAGGAACGTCGCCTCGAGGAAGAACGCGGTGAGCACCTCGTAGCCGAGCAGCGGCCCGGCGACGTTGCCCACCTTCTCCATGAAGCCCGGCCAGTTCGTGCCGAACTGGAAGCTCATGGTGATGCCCGAGACGACGCCGAGGCCGAACGAGAGCGCGAAGATCTTCACCCACAGCCGGTAGGCATGCTCGACCCACTGCTCGCCGGTGCGATTGGCGCGGATGCGCAGGTAGAGCAGGAACCAGCCGAGCCCGATGGTGATGCTCGGAAAGAGGATGTGGAAGGCGATGTTCAGGCCGAACTGCGCCCGGGCGAGGAGGAGGGGATCATCGAACATGAATGGGGCATCCGCCTTTCATCAAGGAGATCGATGGGACGGCCGGCGCTTCGCGCCGTCCTCCTCCTCGAGCGTGGCGCGGCCTGCTCCGGCCACCAATAGACCTTGAGGCCGCCGGCAAGTTTCGCAAGTCTCGCGGCGCGCACACCCCCCGCTCGGTGAGCACGCTGCATCCGGGATCGCGGCCCTTCGGCATCCATTCCGCCCCCGGCATGCAACTCGCTTCGCGCGCCCGAAAGGAGCGCGGGCGGCATGACCGACTTGCAGGTCGAGGTGATCCGGCACCTGACGCTGGCGCTCGCCGCCGGCGCTGCCGTGGGGCTGGAGCGAGGCTACCACGGCCATGCGGCGGGCATCCGCACCCATGCGCTGGTCTCGGTCGCCTCCGCGATGCTGATGCTGCTCACCCATTTCGAGGGCGCGTGGATGGAGCAGGCGCCGGGCAGCACGGTCGTGCTGGACCCCACCCGCATGGCGCAGGGGATCATGACCGGCATCGGGTTCCTCGGTGCCGGCGTCATCATGAAGGACGGTCTCAACGTCAAGGGGCTCACCACCGCGGCGTCCATCTGGGCCACGGCCGCGCTCGGCATCCTCATCGGCGTGAACTACTACTTCGCCGCGGCGGTGGCGCTGGGCGCGCTCATGCTCACGCTCACCGTGCTGTCCTGGGTCGAGGAGCGGCTGCCGCTGCTGCATCGTGTCGATGTGGTTGTCGGCTCGATGCGGGATGCCCCGCTCGACGAGCCCCGGCTGCGCACGCTCGCTCGCGCGCATCGCGTCGAGGTCGCCGACCTGACGTACCGCATGTACGACGACGGTCGTCGGTTCGAGCATCGCCTCGCGCTGAAGTCGCGCCACGCCGCGCGGGTGAAGTCGCTCTGCGCGGAGCTGCTGCGCATGTCCGAGGTCACGGCCCTGGAAGTGTCGTCGCTAAGCGACTGATACGACTGCTTACAAACCCACCGGCTCCCGCAATAGATCGCTTACACCTGGGGCCCAGAGTGGCACCGTCCGATGGAGGACCACAGGAGACCAGCATGAAAGCGCTGTTTGCTGCCACTGCCGTCGCGGCCACTCTGGCCGGCGCCCTGCTCGTGCCTTCCGCGGCCCAGGCCGACGACGATCGCCGGGGCTGGGGCCACCGCGGCTGGGACGGCCACCGCCACGGGTACGAGCATCGCGGCCACGGCAAGCACTGGCACAAGCACAAGCACGGCCGCTACTACGGGCCGCCGGCCCACGTGTACTACCCGCCGCCTCGCGTGTACTACCCGGCCCCGGTGGTGGTCGCACCCCCGCCGCCGCCGGTGGTGGTCTATCCGCGCCCGTACGGCGCGCCGCAGGTGTCGATCGGCTTCGGGTTCCACTTCTGACGGCGGGACCCGCCCGGCAGGAACTTCGCGGGCGCGTGCTACTCTCACGGAGACCATGAAAGAACTCGACGCTCCGAACGCCCGCGTGCCGCGCACCTTCGAGATGCAGGGCGACGAATGGGTGGAAACCGGCCGGCCGCAGGGCCGGCGCGCGCCGCTGTGGATCATCGTGCCCGCCGTGCTGGCCGCGGTCACGGCGGCGTTCTTCGTGCTGTTCGCCGTGCTGGCGGCACTTTTTACCGGCGGTCTGCTGGCTGCGCGCCGCCGGTTCCTGGACGCCAGCGGACGGCTGCGCGCCCGATTCTCCGCCGCGATGCGGCGCTGACCGCGACCCACTGACCGCACTGCCGGGTGCGGGGTACATTACCCCGCGCATGAGGCTCCGCTCCCAACTGCTGCTGTTCGCACTGGCGACGCTGCTGCCGCTCGTCGCGTTCGCCGTGCTGCTCTCGGGGCTGCTGGTGGAGCGCGAGCGCGACACCTTCCGCCGCGGCGCCGCGGACCGCGCGCGCGCGATCCTCACCGCCGTCGACCTGCAGCTCAGCGGCGTGGTAACGGCGCTCGACGGACTCGCCCTCTCGCGGGCGATCGACGAGAACGACCTCGCCGACTTCCACACGCAGGCGCAGCGCGTGCTCGCGAGCCGCCCCGACTGGCGCACGCTCCAGCTCGCGTCCACCTCGGGCCAACCGCTCGTGGACGCCTCGGTCACCTTCGGCAGCCCGCTGCCCGCGTTCGACGGCGCGCCTTACCGCGAACGCGTGGTGAAGGGGGCGCAGCCCGTCGTCGGCGTGCTCACCCGCGCGTCCGGGATGGCGGAGAGCTACGTGCCCGTGGTCGTCCCGGTCCTGCGCTACGGCGACGTGCGCTACCTGCTGTCCGCCACCGTCGCGCCGGCCGCGTTCAACGATCTCCTCGCGCAGCAGAAGCTGCCCGATACGTGGACGGGCGCGGTGCTGGACGCGGTCCAGCGGGTTGTCGCGCGCAACCGCGAGACGGAGCGATTCGTGGGCTCGCTCGCCACCGCGGACCTCCGGCGCGAGATCGACGCCGCCGATGCGGGCTGGTTCGTCGGCACGACGCTCGAGAAGCGCGAGGTGTACGTGGCGTACGAGCGCTCGCCGGTGAGCCGCTGGACCGTCTCGCTCGGCGTGCCGGTCGAGGTGCTCGAGGCCGGCGCCAAGCGCACCCGCTCGTTGATGGTGCTCGGCCTCGCTGCGGCGCTCGCGCTGACGCTGCTGCTGGCCACGCTGCTCTCGCGCAAGCTCGCGGCGCCGCTCGCCGAGGTCGCCGAGGCGGCACGCGCGATCGGGCGCGGCGACCCGGTGAAGCCGCGGAAGCCCTCCAGCATCGAGGAGCTGCGGCACCTCGCTGCGTCGCTCGATGCGGCGGCCACCGCCGTGCGCACGCGCGAGGCCGAGCAGCGCGCCGCCGAGGAAGCGTTGCGGGCCGCCGATCGGCAGAAGGACGACTTCCTCGCGATGCTGGGCCACGAACTGCGCAATCCGCTCTCGGCCATCGCCTCGGCCTCGCAGATCCTGCGGCGCGCACCGCAGCGCCCGGACCTCGCGCCGAACGCGAGCGGCGTGATCGACCGCCAGGTGCGCCACATGGCGCGGCTCATCGACGACCTGCTCGACGTGAGCCGCGTGACGCGCGGTGCGATCGAGATCGTGCGCCGTCCGCTCGACCTCGGCGCCGCGGTGAACAGCGTCGTCGCGACCTGGCGCGGCGCCGGGCGTTTCGCCGGGCACGAGGTCGAGGTGCGCGCGGACGGCGCGTGGATCCTCGCCGACGCCTCGCGCGTGGACCAGATCATCACCAACCTGCTGGAGAACGCGCTCAAGTACACGCCGGCCGGCGGCCGGGTGCGCGTCGAGGTGCGGCGCGACGGCGACCGTGTGCTGCTCGAGGTGAGCGACACCGGCGTGGGGCTCTCGCCGGAGCTCGCCGCACGCATGTTCGATCTCTTCGTGCAGGGCGAGCAGCCGCTCGATCGGCGCCAGGGCGGGCTCGGCATCGGGCTCACGCTGGTCAAGCGCCTCGCCGAACTGCACGGCGCCCGCGTCGCCGGCACGAGCGACGGGCCGGGTCGCGGTGCACGGTTCACCGTGGAGTGGCCGGCGATCGAGGCGCCTGCGCTTCCGGCCGTTCCCGTTGCAGCGAACCCCGCCGACGGCACGCCGCGCCGCATCCTCCTCGTCGAGGACAACGACGATGCGCGCGACGCGCTGGTGCAGGTGCTCGCGATGCACGGCCACGAGGTGCGCGCCGCGCCCGATGCCGATGCCGCCCTGGAAGTGCTGCACGATTTCGGCCCCGACCTCGCGTTGCTCGACATCGGGCTTCCGGGGATGGACGGGTACGCACTCGCGATCGCCATACGCGAGCGGCTCGGCGGGCGAACCCCCCGGCTGGTGGCGCTGACGGGCTACGGCCAGCCGGAGGACCGCGCAAGGAGCCGCGCCGCCGGCTTCGACGAGCACCTCGTGAAGCCGGTGTCGATGGACGATCTGGCGCGGGTGGTCGGATCCTGCGTGGGGGCGAGGCCCTAGCCGCGATCCTCGAGCTTGCCGAACTGGCGGTCCAGCGCGCGCGAGAGCTTCGCGATTGCGCCGTCGATCGCGGCCGGCACGTCCGCGCCCTTGTTGGTCACGGTGACCGGCGGCAGGCCGCGCGGCCGCGCCTCGAGCGTGCACTCCTTGTCGCGTTCGCCGCCCTTGATGCTGTTCTCGTCCTTGAGATAGACCTCGACGCGCGTGAGCTTGTCGCGGAAGCGGCCGAGCGCGTCCTGCAGCATGCCGTCGATGCGCGCGGCGAGATCCTCCCGCGCGGTGAAGTGGTTGTCCGTGTTGAGCTGAACCTGCATTGCCTGTACTCCTTCAGTGATCGCTTATGAAGGGCAAGAAAAATGCCCGCACGTCGCTCCTTCGACCCGGAAAACCGCCGCGGGTTTGATCTTGCGCAGAAGCCGCGGGCGCTGCGTCGCAACACTGGACACCATCGCCAACGAAGAGAAGTGAGCGTTCCCGTGAAGCCGACCCTGCGCCTCGCCGCCGCCCTGCTGTGTGCTGCCGCCGCGGCCTCCGTCCATGCCAATCCCGACTTCGCCCCCTACGGCAGCGCGAAGGTGGACATCAAGGAGTACCCGGCGATCAACACCGTCTTCGACGTGAACTACGAGGATCCGAACAGGCTCAACATCCTGCACGGCTTCGTCGGCAACACGCGCCGCGCGCTGAAGGGCAAAGTCGTGATCGTCACGCACGGCCCCGAGCTGCGCGTGTTCGCGAAAGAGAACTACCAGAAGTACCAGGCGATCGTCGATCGCGCCGCCGAACTCGCGCAGGACGGCGTCGAATACCGGATGTGCAACAACGCGATGCGCGCCGCCGGCTACAAGGCCGAGGACATGCACGGCTTCATCACCGTCGTGCCGGCGGGCTTCGCCGAGCTCACCTACCTGCAGTCGCAGGGCTACCAGTACGTGAACCCGATCCCGCTGCCCGTGCGGGATGTGCGCTACATCGAGCAGCCGCAGCTGAAGAAGCAGTAGGCGTCAGGCGTGGACGTGTTCCCGCGCGGGCGGGAACACGTACGTGTCCATCGCCAGCATGCCGTAGGTCACCTCGTCGGTGATGCGCTCGACCGACTCGCCCGCGCCGCCGGCGCCGAGCGCCACGTAGAACGGCAGCCAGTGCTCGTCGGTCGGATGCGCGCGCACCGCGTGCGGCGCGAGCCGGCGGTAGTCGAGCAGCGCCGCGATGTCCTGCTGCCGGATCGCCTCGTGCACCCAGCGCTGGAAGTCCGCGACGTAGGGCAGCGGCGCGTCGTGCGTGCGGCCGCGCCACTCCTGCAGGTTGTGCGTGAGGCTGCCCGAGGCGAGGATCAGCACGTTCTCGTCGAGCAGCGGGCGCAGCGCCTCGCCCATGCGGTAGTGATGCAGCGGCGAGAGCTGCGGCTGGATCGAGAGCTGCGTGACCGGCACGTCGGCGTCCGGATGCAGATAGCGCAGCGGCACCCACGCGCCGTGATCGAGGCCGCGATGCGCGTCGAGCGTGGTGTGCAGGCCGGCCGCGTCGAGCAGCGCCTTCGTGCGCGCACCGAGCGCCGGCGCGCCCGGCGCCGGGTACTGCAGTTCGAACAGCGCGCGCGGGAAGCCGCCGAAGTCGTGGATGGTCTCCGGATGCGCCGCCACGCTCACCGCGGGCGCGGGCGTCTCCCAGTGCGCGGAGACGACGAGGATCGCGTCGGGCCGCGGCAGGTCGCGGCCGAGCCGCGCGAGCGCGGCGCCGGCGCGGCCCGGCTCGAGCGCCATCATCGGCGAGCCGTGCGACACGAAAAGGGCGGGCTGGATGCTGCTCATCGTTGCTGCTCCAATGCATGCGCGGGGCGCCGGGCCCCGCGCGGGTTCGTGGAGAGATTGTCGCTCAAGCGGGCACCGGGCTGCGCTGCAGCGTCGCGCCGCCGCGGCGCAGGGCGAACGCGCCGTCGCCGAGCAGCGCCTGCGCGACGCTCAGCACGATCAGGTACAGCGGGTACTCCCAGCCGCCGTTCGGCGCGCTGAAGACCCAGCCGTTGCCCGCGTGCACGTAGAGCGCGCCGATCAGGATCGGAACGAGCGCCAGCGACACGGCCCGCGTGTACACGCCGAGCACGAGCATGGCCCCGCCGACGAGCTCCGCCGCGAAGACGAGATAGGCGGTCCAGCCAGGAAACCCGACGGAGGCGAAGAAGCCCGCGGTGCCGGGCAGGGTGAACACGAAGAGCTTGAGCAGCGCGTGGGCAATGAACATCACGCCGAGGCTGACGCGCAGCAGCGCGGCGGCGTAGGGGGCAGTACGGGTATCGATCATGGGCGTTCTCCTGGTCGTCGCCGCTCGCGCGGCATGGACTGCACTCTATTAGTTGCCGAAGCAGCGATAAACAAGTGCCCTTGCAAATGACCATTGCACCCAATGCAACGATAGCTTTACCCTTCCCCCTTCCCCCTTCCCCCTTCCCCGTTCCCCCTTCCCCCTTCCCCGCCCTCCATGGACCGCCTCGACACCATGCAAACGTTCGTCCGCGTCGTCGAAGCCGGCAGCTTCGTCGCGGCGGCGGAGCGCCTCGGCATCTCCACCGCGATGGCGAGCCGTCACGTGCAGACGCTGGAGGCGCGCCTGGGAACGCGGCTGCTCAACCGCACCACGCGCAAGCTCTCGCTGACCGACGCGGGCGCTGCCTACTTCGAGCGCTGCCAGCAGCTCCTGCGCGACGTCGAGGAGATGGACCTCTCGGTGGCCGCGGAAGGCGAGCGACCGCGGGGCCTGCTGCGGGTGAACGCGCCGGTGGTCTTCGGCACTCGGCATCTCGCGCGCGTGCTCGCCGAGTACGCGGCGCGCTACCCCGAGGTCTCCATCGAGCTGACGCTGAACGACCGCTTCATCGATCTCGTCGAGGAAGGCGCCGACCTCGCCATCCGCATCGGCGCGCTCGCCGAATCGGCGCTCGTCGCGCGGCGCCTGTTCCCGGTGCGGTTGGCGCTCTGCGCGTCGCCCGCGTATCTCGCGAAGCACGGGGAGCCGAGGACGCTCGCCGACCTCGCGCGCCACAACTGCCTGGGCTACACGTACACCCGGGGCGGGGTCGAGGTGGATCTCCTGGGGCCGGAGGGCAGGGTCGTCGCGCCGTTTCGCGGCACGCTGCGCGCCAACCACGGCGAGGTGCTGCACCAGGCCGCGCTCGACGGCCTCGGCATCGTGCTGCAACCCACGTTCATTTCCGGTGAAGCGCTGGCCGACGGCCGGCTGCGCAGCGTGCTGCCGGGCTACTGCACCCAGGCGCTCGACGCGTACGCCGTCTTCCTGTCGCGCAAGTACCTCAGCGCCAAGGTGCGCACGTTCGTCGATTTCCTCGCCGAGCGGTTCGGCCCGGAGCCGTACTGGGACGCGTGGATGCGCGCGCCGAACGCCGCGCCGGGGCCGCGCAAGCGGGGCGCTAGAACATCCCTTCCTTCACGCCGGCGTCGATGAGCACCTGCACGTATTGCGCGACGGTCTTGCGGATGTCGCCGTCCTGCGCGTTGTCGATGCGCGTGCGCGCCGTCCACACCACCTTCTCCTGCTTGCGCTCGAAGATCGTCGCCTCGGCGTGCACCGTGACCTTGGTGTAGTCGCTCGGCGGCACGTAGTGCGCGGGATCGAACGTCGCGGCGGCAACGTTCCAGATGCCCGTCACCTGGGTGACCGGCTGTCCACCCATGCCGACGAGCATGCCGCCGGTGCTGCGCGACTGCTCGTCGGTGGAGAGCACCCGCGCCAGCAGCACCGCGTCGGCGTCCGAGCCGTCGATCACGCGCATGAACCGCTCCCGCTCCTTCGCGGTGTAGCGGGTGAAGTAGGCGCCGGAGGCGACCGCGTTCACGCCGCGCCCCTTCAGTTCGGCGGCGAGGCGCTTCTGCACGTCGGCCTGCACGAACTCGTCCGAGGACACGGTCACGATCAGCACCTTCCGGAACTGCTTCGCGGTCACCGCCGGGTCGCGCCAGGTCGCGTCGAGCCGCGTGGTGGCCGTGGTGGCGCAGCCGGCGAGGAAGGCGAGACCGAGGGCGAGCACCAGCGCACGCGCGAGGGAGCGGGTCATGGGAATTCTCCTGGGGGATGTCAGATGACGCCGTCGCGGATCATCGCGTCGAGGACGAGGCCGGTGTACTGCTGCACGCCGGCGCCGAGCGTGCCGCCGCGATCGGTGGTCTCGACGACCCCGCTCCAGGCCAGCGTGCCGGTGCGCGCGTCGAAGAGGCGCGTTTCCGAGAGCGTGGTGGTGGGACCGCTCACGGTCTGGCCGGGCACCTGCACGGTGTCCCAGATGCCGGTGTAGTAGTCGTAGAACCCGCCCCAGCCGACGCCGACCGCCACCGTGTAGCCGCGCGACTTGTACGTCGCGGTATCCACCGCCGTCACCCGCGACGTGAGCACCGCATCGGCCCGGCTCTCCGCGATCAGGCGCTTCAGGGTCGCCTGGTCCACGGCCGCTGCCCGCGGGACCAGCGAATACGCGGGGACGCCCTGGATGCCGCGGTCGGCGAGCCGCTTCACCACGTCGTCCTCGAACACGCGCCGCACCAGGTCGTCCTTGCTCACCGCGACCACCAGCACGCGCTTGAAGCGCTTCGCGCCGGCGTACTCGGGGTTCGCCTGCTGCTGCACGAGCTGGCTCGGCGCACAGGCCGCCAGGAGCGCGGCGGCGGCGAGCGCAAGAACACGCGCAGCGGCGGTGCGCGCGAGGCTGAGGGGCATGAGGGCTCCGGCGGGACGACGGCGAAGGGCGCGTACTGTAGCAGGCTGCGCGGGCGCGCCGCGCACAGATCGATCGTCCGAACGCCCGCCGGGCGCGGGGGTCAGGCTTCCCCCTGTGCGATCGCCTGGAGCGGCGACGGGGCGCACCGCCAGTGGCCCTGCGCATCCTCGCCCAGGTGCCCTTCGCGCTTGAATGCAGCCACCACGCGGCTGGTCGTTTCCGGCGTGATGCCGAGCAGCGCGCTCATGTCCTCGCGGGTGATGTTCGGGCACTCCCCGCCGGGAACGCGCTCGTGCAGGTAGAGGAGCAGTCGCGCGACGCGCTGCTGCGCGCTTCCGGTGGAGAGCTCGGTCAGGAAGCGTTCGGCGTCGTCCACGCTCGCGTGCCACTCGGCGATCAGCTTGTTCGAGAACCCCGGCGCGTGCGCCGCGCGCTCCTCCACAAAGTGCAGCGGCATCAGGCACACCTCCACCCGGCTGATCGCCACGGCCGTGTGGTGGTAGCGGCGGCCCAGCATCAGCTCCAGTCCGATGGTGTCCCCGGGCATCGCGAGGCGCACGATGCGCTCGTCCCCGGCGCTCGAGTAGCGGATGAGCTTGACCAGCCCGGACCGCACCACCGCCACGTGCGCGCCGGCTTCCCCTTCGCCATAGACCGTCTCGTGCGCCGCGAAGCGGCGGAGCCGGAAGTACGCGAGCAGCGGCGCACGCTCCTCGGCCGGCGTCGCGCTCATCACGTCCACGTGGTGATGCGGGCAGCACTGGCAATCCGGCGCCCTCGGCGGACGCGAGAAGACCGGAGGAGTGTTCTGGCTCACATCCCGGGTCATGCCTTCACGGTAGGCCATCGCACCGGCAAGGCCTTGATCTCCGGCAAAGGGAACCGCTCAGGTTGGCGTTATGTTGTTCCTTGCTGCAAAACACTGTCCGCGCCCGTTGATGAGCTCATCTGGTTTGTTAATGTATGGCCTTAACCAACGGGCGCAGAAGGCTTTTCTTTGACGCTTTGTGCCGTCCTGTGGCATGGTGCGGCACCGCCGAGAACAAGAAGCGAGTCCCCTCGATGATCACAAGAACCGTCCTCTCCGCGCTCGTCGCGCTGGCGTTCCTGCCCGCCGGAGCCCTGGCGCAGATCCAGCAGGAGCAGAAGAACGTCCCCACCGGCGACGGTGTCCCGGGCGGTTCCGGCGTCGACCTGCGCCAGGTCCCGGGGCAGGGACCGGCCCGCAACGTCGTGCGCGCGCAGCAGCCGCTGCCGCGCCAGCAACCGTTCGAGGTCGGCTCGTTCCTGCTCTATCCGGAGATCACGCTCTCCGGCTTCTACGACAGCAATGTGTACTACAGCCCGTCGGACCGGATCTCCGACTTCGGCATGATCGTCTCGCCGGCGATCTGGATGGTCTCCAACTGGCGCGAGCACGCGCTGAACTTCTCCGCCGGCGGCGACTTCACGCGCTTCCGCGACGAATCCTCGGAGGACACCGACGACTGGCGCGGCACGGTCGAGGGGCGCTACGACTTCAACTACGACACCAACGTCTATGGCGGGGCGCGCATCTTCCGCAGCCACGAGGACCGCGAATCGCCCGACGCGCGCAACGGCACGGAGCCCACCGTGTATCGCGGCCAGCGCTACTACGGCGGCCTGTTCAGGCAGCAGGGACCGTGGTCGCTGCGCTTCGGCGGCACCGCCCTGTGGCTGAACTATGACGACGTGCCGTTCCTGACCGCCGGCGGCAACACGCTCTACATCAACAATGACGATCGCGACCGCTGGCAGTACACCGCCGGCGTGCGCGTCGGCTACGAGCTGTCGCCGCGCGTGGAGCCGTTCGTGCAAGTGGCCTCCGACAATCGCCGCTACTGGAACAAGCCCGACGATCTCGGCAACAACAAGGACTCGAGCGGCTACCGGGCGCTCGCCGGCGTGCGCTTCAACCAGCCCAACGTGCTGAAGCTCGACATCTTCGGCGGGTACCTGCGCCAGCGCTACGTCGAGGACGCCTTCCAGGACGTGAGCGCGCCGGCGTTCGGCGCGGCGCTGGTGTGGCGCATCGCGGACCGCTGGACGCTCAACGCCTACCTGGATCGGACGGTCGAGGAGACGACCGTGCTCAACGTGAACCAGGTGTCCGGGGCGATCACCCCCGCCTCGAGCTTCCTCAACACCTATACGGGCGCGACGCTCGCGTACCGGTTCACCGACCGCCTCTTCGGTGCCGTCGAGGCCTCCTACTCCCGCGCGGAGTACCAGGGCATCGATCGCACGGACAACTACCGCGGCGCCGGCACCAGCCTCACCTGGCGGGTCGCGAAGATGCTCTACGTGCAGGGCCTCTACCAGTACCGCGGGCTCGACTCGTCCGTGCCGAACGAGAACTACGCGAAGAACCTGGTGTTCCTCAACTTCGGCATCCCGCTGTCGCGCTGACGCCGTCCGCACCTCGTCCCCACCCGCATCGGCCGCCACGCGCGGCCGATGTTTTTTCGACGGCGTCGCCGCCCCGCGTTTGACGCAGGTCAAGCGCGCGCGATTCCCTCCTTGCGACTGCGAATTCGCAATGCCGGAAAGCCGCCCGATTCCTACAGTGGAGACGTGCTGGGGAGAACGATGGATGTGAGGCAGACCTCCCGGACGGCACGTGAATCAGCAACCGATGGGGGACGACATGACGAACCGCACCTACAACCTGAAACCCATCGTCGTCGCCGCGGCAGCGGCCTTCGCAATGCTGGCCGGCCCCGCGAGCATGAACCTCTACGATGACGACGTGGCATGGATGAGCACGGCGGCCGCCGAGGAAGACGGCGGCAGCGGCAAGAATCCCGGCAAGGCAGGCGGCCATCACGGCGCGCGGCCCGACGACAAGGGCGGCCCGAAGTGGACGCCGGGTTCGCAACCGTGGCCGGAAGGCAAGGGCCCGCCCGCGGACAGCGACTACTGGAACCGTGACGGGCGTCCGCCGCGCTTCGGCGGCGATCCGGAGAACATGCAGAAGCCGCCGGCCGGCAGCCAGGGCGGCGCCCCGGTGTGGGCCGCGCAGGAACTGACCGACATCGGCCGCATGAACGTCGCACGGGCACCGGCAGCGGTCCTGGCACGGTCCGAGGCCAACGCGCTCGCCGAGATGTCGGCGGATTACCAGCAGTTCTATACCGCCGCGGTCGCGGTGCTCGTCGATCTGCAGAAGGGCGTGATCGACGCGGCCACGGCCAACACGCTGCTCTCGAACCTGCTGCGCACCTACGGCGACCTGAGGATCGACTCGCCGCTGTCGAACATCGCCTTCTACAAGGACATCATGGCCGACGGCGTCATCACCAGGACGGTGGACGGCGTCACGACGGTGGTGTTCCAGGCGACGACCCCCGAAGAGCTGAACGCGTATGCGGCGATCTTCCTGGGCGGCGCGTCCGACAAGACGAAGACCGTCACGACGGACGTCGTGCACGCGATGGACATCATCCTCGGCTTCGAGGCGCCCACTCCGATCGGACAGACCCCGGTCAACCTCGACGCCGCGCAGGATGCGTCGGTGGCGACGGTGGCGGACGTCTTCCGCAGCGCGATCGTCGTGGTGCACGACGAGTGAAGGCAGATGCATGAGGCAGCACCCCGCCCTGGCGCAGGCGGCATCGAGCCGGGGCGGGAGTTTCGAGAAGAGGAGCAGCCATGAGAACCAGATTTCGTACGCTCGCCCTCGCGGTGACGGCGGCATTCGGGGTCACGGCGCTCGCTCCCGCTGGGGGCCCGTTCGCGGAACGCCTGGACGTCATCGGGCTGATCGCGAGCGCATACGCGAAGGATGAAGGCGGGGCGTCCGGCGGCGGCCATACGTCAGGCAGCACATCCGGCGGGCACACCTCCGGTGCATCGAGCGGCGGACACACGAGCGGCGGACACACGACCGGCGGCTCGAGCAGTCATGCGTCCGGAGGTTCGAGCAGCCACGCCTCGGGCGGCCACGCCACCGGCGGCTCGAGCAGCCACGCCTCCGGCGGCCACACGAGCGGCGGCCACACGTCCGGCGGAACGAGCAGCCATGCCTCGAGGGGCCACGAGTCCGGCGGCGGCAAGGGCGCACCCCACGTGACGAGCTCGCGGCACGGCATGGAGCAGGCGGGCCACGGCACGAAGCCCGGTCACGAGGGTCATGCCTCCGGCGTGCACGGCGCCAACGCCAAGCACGGCGGCAACACGTCCACGTACTACACGACGGGAGCCGCACGCACGTTCGGCGGCGGCAGCGGCATCGCCGGGCTCGACGGCGTGATGGAAGGACCGGCCCGCTTCGCGGGGAACTCCTCGCTGTCGATCACCGAAGCGCTGCAGCCCGGTCCGAAGTTCACCTTCCGCTACTGGGGCGGCTGGGCCGTTCCCGACGACGGCGGCGGAGGCGGCGGTGGCACCGATCCGCCGACCGTGGTGGACGACGGCGGCACGCCCATCGGCGGCGGCGGCGGACCGTTGGCCGGCACTTCGCTGCCGAGCGCGGCGCGCTGCGACGGCGTGGGCACCAACATGCCGACGAAGTCCTTCTACACCCACTCGAACCTCAACCGGCTCGACGCGGCGCGGATGGAGCTCGACCCCGAAGCCATCGGCAACAAGCGCGGACTCGATCCGACCCTGATGGCGGCGGTGCAGGAGTCGCTGGTCGACGGCAAGCCCGATGCGGTGGCCGTGGGCGCCTACCTCGGCATGATGTCGCGCAGCGCGGTGACGCCGGAGTCGGTGAAGCGCGTCGCCTATCGCCTGTGCGCACCGATGACCGACGAGCTCGCGCAACGCATCGCGGCCGCGGCCGAGGAAGTGCGCGTCACCGCCAAGGCGGATTGATCGCCACGGCCCCCAGCAACCCGGAGCGCGATGCCCCGGGGGCTTCGGTCCCGGAAGGCCCTGAACCTCCGGGACCGCTCTTCGTTCGCGCGCGTCAGCGCGCGACGCTGTTCACCGCCCCCCGCGGCCGGTCGCCGCGCAGCACGTCGAGCACGTTGAGCGCCGCCTCCATCGCGATGTCGCGGCGAACGTCGTCCACCGCCGAACCGAGGTGCGGCGTGAAGAAGGTCCGCTCGCGGTCCGCGACCAGGGCCGGATGCACGATGCGCGGCCGCGTCGGCAGCGCCCAGTCCTCCAGCTCGAACACGTCGGCGGCATAGCCTGCGAGGCACCCCGCGGCGAGCGCCTTCGCCACCGCGGCTTCGTCCACCAGCGAGCCGCGACCCACGTTCACGAGATACGCGCCGCGCTTCATGCGTTCGAGCGCGGCGGCGTCGATCATGTGGTGCGTCTCGGGCGTGAGATGCGTAAGGGGGAAGACGAAATCGCTCGCCGCGAGCAGCTCGTCCAGATCCATGTGCACGAGCCCGGCGGACTTCGCCAGCGCTTCCGGGGCCGGGTGCGGGTCCGCGTAGGCGAGCTTCACGTCGAAGGCCGCGAGGCGCTTCGCCATCGCCTGTCCGACCGCGCCGAGCCCGACGAGCCCCGCCGTGCGTCCCGCGAGCCCCGTGCCGTAGAGCAGCGGCCGCCAGCCGTTGAACGCCGGGCTGCGCACGTGGTCGTCGCCGGCGAGGAGGTGCCGCGTCACCGCGAGCAGCAGCGCGATGCCGAGCTCGGCCGTCGGTACGGTGAGCAGTCCCGGCACGATGGAGAGCCACACGCCGCGCCGCGTGCACGCCTCGACGTCGAAGTTGTCGCGGCCCTTCAGCGCCGCGGCGATCACCTTGAGCCGCGGGCAGCGCGCGAGGAACGCCTCGTTGACCGTGTCCGGCATGAACATGATCGCCGCGTCGCAATCGGCGGCGAGCGCGGCGACGCGGTCGCGCGGCCAGGTCTCGCGCGTCTCGTTGGCGATCACGTCGCACTCGCGGCGCAACAGGTCGAGCACTTCGGGGTGGACCCAGTGCGTGACGAGCACGCGCGGCTTCGGGGAGGAGGTCATGCGATGCGCTCTTTAACGTGGGTGTCATGGAACGTTCGTAACCTCGATTCTTCTGCGCAGAACGTTACGGACGTGTGACGATGCCCCTTCCGAACGAGCCGGTCGTGCGTCTCCGCGATGCGCGCGTCGTCTACCCCGGCGGACACGAGGCGCTGCAGCGCTGCGCCATCGCCTTCGAGCGCGGCGCGTTCAACGTGCTGCTCGGGCCGTCGGGTGCGGGCAAGTCCACGCTGCTGCGCAGCCTGAACGGCCTCGTTCCGCTCACCGAGGGCGAGCTGCACGTCGCCGGCATCGGCCGCGTCGCGGACCGCCGCGCGCTGCATTCGCACCGGCGCGGCACCGGCATGGTGTTCCAGCAGCATCAGCTCATCGGGCGCCTCACCGCGCACCGCAACGTGCTGATCGGCCGGCTCGGCTATCACGGCACGCTGCGCTCGATGCTGCCGTTCGCGGAGGCCGACCGCGTCATCGCGTTCGAGGCGCTCGAGCGCGTCGGGCTGCTCGATCACGCGCTGCGCCGCGTGGACCAGCTCTCCGGCGGGCAGCAGCAGCGCGTGGGCATCGCACGCGCGCTCGCGCAGCAGCCGCGCCTGCTGCTCGCCGACGAGCCGGTGGCGAGCCTCGATCCGGCCACGTCCGCGCGGGTACTCGACCTGATGCGCACCATCTGCAAGGCGGACGGCATCACCGCCGTCGTCAGCCTGCACCAGGTCGAGCTCGCGCGCGCCTTCGCCGACCGCGTCGTCGGCATCGCGAACGGCCGCATCGTGTTCGACGGCCCGCCGCGCAACCTGGACGACGTGGCACTCGCCGCCATCTACGGCGCGGCGCCTGCCGTGCCGCAGCTCGCCGACGACGACTTCCGCGCGCCGGCGCCCGCCGGGGCGCCCGCCTTCGCCTGTTGACCCGCCTGGAGCCGCCCATGACGACCCGCCGCCTGTTTCTCTCCGCCGCCGTCGCGGCCAGCCTCGCGTTCGCGCTGCCCGTGCACGCGCAGTCGAATCCCAGGAAGCTGCGCATCGCCCTGCTGCCCGACGAGAACGCCTCGACCATCATCCAGAACGCGCAGCCGCTGAAGGAATACCTGGAAAAGACGCTGTCGCGCGAGGTGGAGCTGATCGTCACCACCGACTACTCCTCGATGATCGAGGCGATGCGCTTCGGCCGCATCGAGGTCGCGTACTTCGGCCCGTTCTCCTACGTGCTGGCGAAGTCCAAGGCGGACATCGACGCCGTCGCCGTCGGCGTCTCGCGCGGCAGCCCCACGTACAAGAGCGTGGTGATCGTCCCGGCGGGCTCGCCGATCCAGACCGTCGCGCAGCTCAAGGGCAAGACGGTGGGCTTCGGCGACCAGGCGTCCACGTCGAGCCATCTCGTGCCGCGCGCGACCATCCAGGACATGGCGGGCCTCAAGGCCGACGCGGACTACAAGGGCGTGTACCTCGGCGCGCACGACGCCGTCGCGCGTGCCGTCGAGACCGGCAAGGTCGACGCCGGCGCGCTGTCGGAGGCGATCTACGCCTCGCTCATCAAGAGCGGCAAGATCGACGCGGCGAAGGTGCGCGTGCTGGTGGAGAGCAAGCCGATTCCCAACTACCCGATCGCGATCCAGAACAAGCTCGACCCGCAGCTCAAGGCCGCCATCCGGCAGGCGTTCCTGGACATCAAGGACCCGGCGATCCTCAAGTCCTTCCGCGCGGAAGGCTTCGCGGCGACCGACGACGCGGCGTACAACGTGCTGCGCGACACCGCGAAGGTGCTGAACCTCGATCTCGCGAAGATGCAGTGATGCAGGCCGCCGGCGGACGCCTCTCGGCCGAGCGCTTCGCGGACGCGCTCGCCGCGAGCAGCTCCGGCTCGCGGCGCGTGGCGCTGCGCGTCGGCATCGTGGGCGCCATCGTGCTCGCCGCGATGGCGTTCGTCGGACTGTTCGACGCGCAGCGTCTCGCCGAAGGCGGCCCCGCGATCGCGCAGATCGCATCGGAGATGGTGCCGCCGGACTTCTCGCGATGGCAGGCCTGGCTGCGGCCCCTGCTCGACACGCTGGCGATGAGCATCGCCGGCACCGCGATCGCGGTGGCGCTGTCGCTGCCGCTCGCGTTCCTCGCCGCGCTCAACACCACCCCGGGCGGCGCCGTGTATCGCGCGGCGCGGTTCGTCCTCAACATGATGCGCGCGATCCCGGAGCTCATCATGGGCATCGTGTTCGTCGCCGCGGTGGGATTCGGCGCACTGCCCGGGGTGCTCGCGCTCGCGCTGCACTCGGTCGGCATGGTCGGCAAGTTCTTCGCCGAGGCGATCGAGCACGTGGACCCGAAGCCGCTGGAGGCGGCGCGCGCCGCCGGCGGCACGCCGATCCAGGTCATCTGGCACGCCATCCTGCCGCAGGTGCTGCCGCAGATGGCCGACACCACGCTCTATCGATGGGAGTACAACTTCCGCGCCTCGACCGTGATGGGCGCGGTCGGCGCGGGCGGCATCGGCACCGAGCTGGTCGGCGCGCTGCGGATCATGGACTACCCGCAGGTGCTGGCGATCCTGATCTGCATCCTCGCGTGCGTCACCGTGGTGGACGCGCTGGGCAGCGCGCTACGGCGGCGGCTGGCCTAGCCGCCGCGTGCGGTCCGCTTCCTGCCCGGAGCAGGCCCGCCGATCTTCTTCAGGCCGGACCTCAGCGTCTCCAGGTCGGCGTTGCGCAGTGCGCTGACCGCGTGCTTGAGGACCTTCGGGTCGGAGAGCAGATGCTGCGCGACCGCTGTTGCGGCTTCATCCACGACGGGTCCGTAGGCCTCTCTGGCCACCGCGGCGCCGCGGGCAGCCGTCGCCGCCCCCCATGCTTCGATCATGAACGCGAGATCCACCACATCGCGATGGCGTGTCGCCTCGTCCTTGCCGCGGTCGGCATTCGCGAGGTACTTCTCGGCGAAGCACGAGACCCGATCGAGGCAGGGCACGGGCAATGCCGCCACGCGCTCCGCCGCGATGTCGATGCGTCCCTCGAACACGATCTCGACCTTCAGCTTGGTCTCGCCCAGGTCGAGGAAGGTGCGGATGCCGTAGCGGTCGGCGCGCACTTCGCGGGCGAGCGGAAGCGGCGTCGACATCAAGGGCCCGAGCGAGCGCTCGGAGACCGCGGCGCGCAGCACCCGGTAACCCTCACGGCTCGCGCACAGGAAATCGATAGCCTCGGACTCGCGGTACTCGTCCAGTCGAGGACGATGCGCGTGCCGCCGGCGAAGCAGCAGCCGGCATCCGCCAGGAAGCCCGCGTCGAACGCCCGGAGCGCGCCGACCACCGCCTCATGGCGCGGGCGCCGCAGCCGGCGCTCACGCATGGATGATGCCGTTGCCGTAGTCGCGTGCGAGGCGGTCGATGAGGTCGCGCTCCACGGGATCGAGCCGCGCCTCGTCCACGAAACGCCAATTGCGCTCGTACAGCGCGAACGCTTCCGCCGCGCTCATCCAGCGGTCGGCGCGGTTCCACCGCAACAGGCGCAGGTTGGGATAGCGCTCCGCGTCGATCACTTCACGCTCGAGAAACGCCGCGAGCCGGTCCTCGAAGCCGGGGATGGCCAGCGCGCGACGAAGCGCCTCCGCGGTCGCCGGCCGCACCTTCACCTGGCATAGCGCCAGTCCGGCCTTTCGATCGCGAGCGCGCTGGGCACGCTTCGCCTCGCGGAGCTGTTCGCGACGGCGTGCGCCCGGATCCGGTGGCGTTCGGCGCGGCATGGGACGAGGCTGCGCCCGTCCCGCTGACATGTCAACAACGCACCGCCGCTACTGCCGCGACCCGATCTCGCCGCCGACCACCGTGCCGAGCACGGCGCCGGCGCCGGTGGCGATGACGCGCCCCGAGCCGCCGCCGAAGAGCGAACCGATCGCCGCCCCGGTGACGCCGCCGACGATCTGGCCGGTCATCCGGTTCTGCTCCTGCGGCGTCATGTTGGCGCAGCCGGCGAGCGCGAGCGCCACCACGGCGATGGCGGTGAACCTTGCGAACGACTTCGTCCGTTTCATCGTGGTCTCCTATTTCCTGCGCAGGGTCTCGGCGTAGGCGCGCACTTCCTCGAACGTGATCACGCCGTTGCGGTTGGTGTCGACCAGGAAGAACTCGTACACCCGGTCGGCCGCGACTTCGCCGACCGACAGCTTGCCGTCGCCGTCGCGGTCGGCGCGCTTGAAGCGCTCGGGGTTGTGGCGCGGCAGCTCCGCCATGACGAGGAACCCGTCGCGGTTCGCGTCGTAGCGTGCGAACACGAAGATCGCGTCGCCGACCGCCTCGTCGATGTCGACGTGGCCGTCGCGGTTGGCGTCCGCGGTGTTGAACGCCTGGCGCAGCTGCTCGTCGGTGACCGGGGGCGCGGCGGCCTGCTGCGCGGCCGCGCCGCCGGCGAGCAGGGCGGCGCACACGGCGAGGGGCAGAACCGCGGAGCGGAAGGGAATGTTCATGGTGAGACCTCTTGTCGGGACGTTGCGATCACGCTAGCACGCTCTCTGCGCGGCGGGGCATCCCCCGATGGTTGATTAGTCCGGCCCGTCCACGCTCGGCTCCACCGCGCCGCGCCGCTGGAACCAGCGGGCGGCGAGCAGGCACAGCGCCGCCCAGACCGCACCGGCGGACCAGCCCGCGAGGACGTCGGTGGGCCAGTGCACGCCGAGGTACACGCGGCTCGCCCCGACCAGCAGCGTGAGCGCGACCGCCACGCCGATGAAGAACAGCTTCACCGCGCGCTGCCGGTGCAGCCGCGCGAGCAGCGCGCCGAGCGTGAGGTAGGTGACCGCCGAGAGCATCGCGTGCCCGCTCGGGAAGCTGGCGGAATAGACCGTCGCGCCGTGCGGCACCAGCTCCGGCCGCGGCCGCGCGAAGCCGAGCTTGAACAGCGACGAGAGCAGCTCCCCGCCCGCCACCGCGACGAGCACGAAGAGCGCCGCGTGCGGCTTGCCGATCAGCAGCAGATACGTCACGGTGGACGCGGTGACGATGAACAGCACCGCGAAGCCGCCCAGCGCGGTGATGTCGCGCCCGATCTCCTCGATCCAGCGGGGCCCCAGGGGATCCGCCGCATCGGCGGGATTGCGCAGCGCGAGGAGCAGCGCGCGGTCGAAGGAGGCGGCCTCGCCTTCGCGCACGACGTCGGCGAGCTCGATGAACGCCCACGCGCCGGCTGCGGCCACGGCGAGCAGCAGCAGGACCCGAAGCTCGATGCGGCGCGTGAGCGGCAGCCGGTCGGGGAGGGCGGCGGCGATGCGTCCGCTACGTCTCATGGCGCACGCGCCGGCCGCGCGCCTGCATCGCCGCCGTGGCGCAGCAGGCGAGCATCGCGGTCTTCGGGGTCTCGAGCGACGGGCCGGACTCGGGCTTGATGCCGACGCGCATGCCAGTCTCCTTCGCGGTCGCGATCGATTCTGCCACACGGTCCCGCGGGCGCCCGCGCTGCAAGGCGCCCCGTGCCCCGTGGCGGTGCGCGCATTGCCAATTCAGCGCAACAGGGCTAACTTGGGGCTCGCGCACCCCTTTTCCCCTCAGGAGGACCCATGAAGACCACCCTCTTCGCGACCGCGACCGCCGCCGCCCTGGCGGCTGCCTCGTCCGCCTGGGCCGCCTATCCCGATCGCCCGGTCAAGATGGTCGTGCCGTGGGCCGCGGGCGGCGACACCGACGTCATCTATCGCGCGTTCCAGCCGATGTTCCAGAAGGCGCTCGGCGGCACCGTCGTCATCGCCAACGTCGGCGGCGCATCGGGGACCAAGGGCGCGAAGGAAGCCAAGGACTCGCAGGCCGACGGCTACACCATCCTCGCCCTGCACGACTCGATCCACTCCACCTACTACACCGGCGTGGCCGACGTCGCGTACGCCGATTTCGAGCCCATCTGCCTCGTCACCGCCACGCCGTCGATCCTCACGGCGAGCCCGAAGACGCCGTGGAAGGACTTCAAGGCGCTGATCGCGGACTCCAAGGCGAAGCCGGGACAGTTCAGCGTCGGCGCGTCGCTCGGCTCCACCAGCCACTTCTTCCCGGCGATGCTGGAGAAGGCGACCGGCGTCAAGTGGCGCTACGTGCCGTACGACGGCACCGCCAAGCGCATGAACGCGCTCCTCGGCGGCCACATCGACCTCGCCGAATCGAACATGACCCAGAAGGGCAAGGTCGACGCCGGCGAGATGAAGTTCCTCGCCTACGCCTGGGACAAGCGCAGCCCCGACATGCCGGAGCTGCCGACGCTGAAGGAGCTGGGCGTCGACATCGTTTACGCCCTCAACCGCGGCCTGGTCGCTCCCAAGGGCACGCCGCCCGAGGCGATGGCGAAGCTCGAGTCGGCCTGCGCCACGGCGGCGAAGGACCCGGAGTTCGTCGAGGCGATGAAGAAACAGGGCACCGTGGTGCAGTACCGCGACCGCAAGGGCTACGCCGAATTCCTCAAGAAGAACGACGCCGAGAACAAGGAGCTCGCACAGGACCTCGGCATGATGAAGCGGTAGCGCCCTGAGCCGCCTCAACCGCCGCCGGCCGTCGCCGCGCGCGGCCACCGTCAAGTGATCGGCCGCGACGGTCTCACCGCGCTCGTCGTGCTTGCTGCGAGCGCGGTGCTCTATGCCCTCACGCTCGGCCTCGAGACCAATCCGCTCGTCGCCATCGGGCCGGCGTTCTATCCGCGGCTGCTGCTCGGCGTCACCGCGCTGCTCGCCGCCCTGCTGGTCGTGGCCGACGTCCTCGCGCACCGCGGAGGGCGTGCGGGCAAGCGGGCGCAGGGCCCGCGGCCGAACTACGTGCTCGTGGTGGCGACGTTCGGCGCGTTCGTCGCCTACGTCGTCCTGCTGCCGTATCTGGGCTTTCGCATCGCCACGTTCCTGTTCGTCGCCGTGCTGCGCGTGCTGCTCGACTGGCCGCGGGGCGGCAGATCCTGGCTCGGCGTGATCGTGCTCGCCGCGGCGACCACGGCGGTCACGTGGTTCGTCTTCGAACAGTACCTCGCGGTGCTCCTGCCGCGCGGGCGCTGGACCGACTTCTAGGGCCGCGGCATGTACGAGCTCCTCGGCGCCGGCGTCGTCTCGCTCATGCAGGCGAAGTACCTGGTGCCGCTCTTCGTCGGCACGCTGGTCGGCGTGATCGGCGGCGCCCTGCCCGGCGTCACCATCACCATGACCATCATCGTGGTGCTGCCCTTCACCTTCGGCCTCGATCCGCTGCAGGGCCTCGCGGCGATGACCGGCGTGTACGTCGGCGGTTCCGCGGGCGGGCTCGTCACCGCCACGCTGCTCGGCATTCCCGGCACGCCGTCCTCCATCGCCACCACGTTCGACGGCCACCCGATGACGAAGCTGGGCGAGCCGGGACGCGCGATGTGGCTCGGCGTGTGGGCCTCGTTCTTCGGCGGCCTGATCGGCGGCGTGTTCCTGATCGCCGCCACCGCCCCGCTCGCGCGGTTCGCGGTGCAGTTCGGGCCGTGGGAGTTCTTCTCGCTGTTCATCCTCGCGCTCTCGATGGTCGCGGGGCTGGTCGAGGCGTCGCTGCTGAAGGGCCTGCTCGCCGGCGCGCTCGGCCTGGTCGTGACGGTGCTCGGCACCGACCCGGTGCTGGGCGCGCCGAGGCTCACGCTGGGGATCGACTTCCTCGAAGGCGGCGTGCCGTTCCTGCCGGTGCTCATCGGCGTGTTCGCCTTCGCGCAGATCATGGGCGACGTCGAGAAGATGGGCACGGGACGCGACGTCGCCGGCACCGGGGAGCCCATCCGCAGCCTCGCGGTGTCGCAGCTCCGGGTGATCTGGGAGATCCTCTCGAAGCCGGTGCTCCTGCTCTGGACCTCGTTCATCGGCCTGGTCATCGGCGTGCTGCCGGCGATCGGCGGCAGCGCGGCGAACATGATGGCCTACGACCAGGCCAAGAAGATTTCGCGGCACCCCGAGCGCTTCGGCAAGGGCACGCCCGAGGGCATCATCGCGTCGGAGGCCGCCAACAACGCGAACGTCGGCGGGTCGCTCGTCACCATCATGGCGTTCGGCATCCCGGGCGACGCGGTCACCGCGGTGATGCTCGGCGCCCTCACCATCCACGGCATCCAGTCCGGACCGCTCTTCATCTCGCAGAACCCCGAGCTCGCCTACGGCATCTTCGCCGCGTACCTGCTCGCGCACCCGATCATGGTCGTGGTGCTCGCGCTCATCGCGCGGCCGATGCTGCGCGTGGTGATGGTGCCGAAGGCGATCCTCTTCCCGATCGTCCTGGTGCTGGCGGTGATCGGCGCCTACGCGCTCTCCAACACCATGTCGTCGGTGTACATCCTCGCCGCGTTCGGCGTGCTCGGCTACCTGATGTGGAAGTACGGCTACCCGCTGGCGCCGTTCATCCTCGGCGTGATCCTGGGCGATTCCATCGAGACCAACCTCGTGCAGGCCCTCACCACCGACCCGAACCCGTGGCTTTTCCTCACCCGGCCGATCTCGGGCGTGCTGCTCGCCGCGTCGGTGATCTCGGTCGTGGTCGCGTTGTGGCAGCACCGGCGGATGGCGCGCCGGGCGAAGGAGCAGGGGGCGGAAAACGAAGCGGACTTCTAGCGGCGGGACCCAGTCGCCACCAGGCGGGGCTCCGCCCGTCTTCCGGCGTGGCGCAAGGCGGCGCCCTCGTCGCGAGGCCCCCAGGGCACGCAGCCGGGATCGATCTGCCGGCCGCAACGGCGCACGATCAGCCGGCGCGGCGCCTCGCGATCCATGCCAGGCCGAGGAGGCCGGCGAGCATCAGGATGTAGGTGGAGGGTTCGGGGATGGGCGCGGGGGCGAACAGGTCGTAGCGGATCCAGATGTCGTAGAACTCCAGGCCGGCGTTCCCATTGTCGAATCGCTCCACGATCGCCTTGGCGTAATTGCCTTCGACCGTGCGCACCGCGAAGACGCCGCCGACGACCAGCTGGCCGCCCGGAGGACCCGGGATGGCGTCGCTGCTGTAGGCATAGCCGAACAGATCCGTGTCGGTGATCGCGTCATACCCAGCCGTGCCGATCACGCCGAGCGAGAACAGCACGGAATCGTTCGGCGTGGCATTGCCGCCGTCCACGGTAAGGCCTGGTGCCATCGCCCGCGTCGTGGTCGTGAGCTGGTTCCAGAACACGTCGGCCGAAGGGTTGCCGTCATCGCCGGGCAGGGTACCGGTCTCGAAATCCAGCTGGTACGTGCCGGGGATCTCGACGGTCGCGGAGAAAATCGGAGTGCCGTGAGCCGCAGACGAGAGGGCGAGGAGCAGAGCGAGGGAAGCGAGTACCGATTTCACGGTTGGGCCTCCTGCAAGGGTTTGCCACGAAGCGAGGGATGGCGGGGGGGCGTCGAGACCCAGCGTATTGCCGTCCTGGCGGGTGCTGGTTGGTCGTGGCCCGACGCAACGTCAGATTAGACCTGCACCGCTCCGAACGCGACGTTCGAAATGAAAAACTTTGTCAAACCATGGCGTATATCGAACGGCCGACCGGCTGTGCGGCAGAACTCCAGCGACGGAACGCATTGATCCACATGCTATTCTTACTTTCCGTCAATCGATTGCAGAACCGTAAGATGTCCCAGGCGACCCTGTCCGAGAAGTTCCAGCTCAGCATCCCCAAGGCGATCCGCGATCAGCTCAACCTGCGCGCCGGCCAGCAGTTCGTGATCGTCACGAAGGGCGAGAGCATCGTGCTGGTGCCCAAGCGCAGCGCCGAGGACATGCGCGGTTTCATGCGCGGGGCCGACCGGGGGAACTTCCGCGACCGTCAGGACCGCTACTGATGGTGGTGATGGACACCTCCGCGTGGATCGAGTGGCTGACCGACTCGCCGCTCGCCAAGCGCATCGCGCCCTACATGGAGAATCTCGCCGAGATCGTCGTTCCGACCCTGGTCCAGTACGAGCTTTACCGGTGGGCGGCACGGGAACGGGACGACGCCGCCGCGATCGAACTGATCGGGCTCACCGCGCAGGGCCAGGTCAAGCCCCTGGACACCCCGCTCGCCGTCGCCGCCGCGGAAGCTGCGGCGCAATTCCGGCTCCCCATGGCCGACGCGGTGATTTACGCTTGTGCCCGCGCCATGGCCTTGCCCCTCGTGACGTGCGACGCGCAATTCAGCGCGCTCGCCGGCGTCGAATACCTGGAGAAGCGTGCGCCGAGCACGCCCGCCTGACCAAAGGAAGCGATTCATGACCGACCTCTCCGTCAGCCAGCAGCTCGTCCCCTACAAGGCCAAGCACAAGGTCCGCTTCGTCACCGCGGCGAGCCTGTTCGACGGCCACGACGCGTCGATCAACATCATGCGGCGCATCCTGCAGGCGTCGGGCTGCGAGGTGATCCACCTCGGGCACAACCGCTCGGTCGACGAGGTGGTGAACGCCGCGCTGCAGGAGGACGTGCAGGGCATCGCCATCAGCTCCTACCAGGGCGGCCACGTCGAGTACTTCAAGTACATGCTCGACCTCCTGCGTGAGCGCGGCGGCGAGAACATCAAGGTGTTCGGCGGCGGCGGCGGCGTGATCGTGCCGCGCGAGATCGAGGAGCTGCATGCCTACGGCGTGACGCGCATCTACTCGCCCGAGGACGGCGCGCGCATGGGCCTGCAGGGCATGATCAACGACATGATCCAGCGCTGCGACGAGGACCTCGCGAAGCAGGCGCCGAAGGATCTCAAGGCGATCAAGGCCGGCGACCGCCGCGCGCTGGCGCGCCTCATCACCGCGCTCGAAGCCGGCGCCGTGGACGGCAAGCTGCGTGACGCGATGGTCAAGGAAGCCGACACGCTCAAGGTGCCCGCGCTCGGCATCACCGGCACCGGCGGCGCGGGCAAGAGCTCGCTCACCGACGAGCTGATCCGCCGCTTCCGCCTCGACCAGGAGGACCGCCTGAACATCGCGGTGCTCGCCGTCGATCCCTCGCGGCGCAAGTCGGGCGGCGCGCTGCTCGGCGACCGCATCCGCATGAACGCGATCAACTCGCCGCGCATCTTCATGCGGTCGCTCGCCACGCGCGAGGCCGGCTCGGAGATCTCCGCGGCATTGAGCGACGCTATCGCCGCATGCCGTGTCGCCGGCTTCGACCTCGTCGTGGTCGAGACCTCCGGCATCGGCCAGGGCGACGCCGCCATCGTGCCGCTGGTGGACCTCAGCCTCTACGTCATGACGCCCGAGTTCGGCGCCGCCAGCCAGCTCGAGAAGATCGACATGCTCGACTTCGCCGACTTCGTGGCGATCAACAAGTTCGACCGCAAGGGCGCGGCCGACGCGCTGCGCGACGTGCGCAAGCAGTACCAGCGCAACAAGCAGCTCTTCAGCGTCTCGACCGAAGAGATGCCGGTGTTCGGCACCATGGCGAGCCGCTTCAACGACGACGGCGTCACCGCGCTCTACCAGGCGATCTCGCCCAAGCTCGTCGAGCAGGGCCTCAAGCTGCAGAAGGGCCGGCTTCCTGCAGTGGCCACGCGCCAGTCCACCAACCAGACCGTCATCGTCCCGCCGCAGCGCGCGCGCTACCTCGCCGAGATCGCCGAGACGGTGCGCGGGTACAAGCACCACGTGGGCGAGCAGGCGCGCATTGCCCGCGAGCGGCAATCCCTGCTGACCGCGAAGTCGATCCTCGCCAAGGAGTGCAAGGAAGAGAACGCCAACCTGGATTACCTCGCGAAGGATCGCGAGAACAAGCTCGACCACAAGGCCAAGAAGCTGCTCGACATGTGGCCGCAGATGCAGCAGGCCTACTCGGGCGAAGAGTACGTGGTGAAGATCCGCGACAAGGAGATCCGCACCAAGCTGACCTACACGTCGCTCTCCGGCACGCAGATCCGCAAGGTCGCGCTGCCGCGCTTCGACGACCACGGCGAGCTGCTCAAGTGGCTGATGCTGGAGAACGTGCCGGGCTCGTTCCCGTTCACCGCGGGCGTGTTCGCCTTCAAGCGCGAGAACGAGGACCCGACGCGCATGTTCGCCGGCGAGGGCGATCCGTTCCGCACCAACCGGCGCTTCCACCTCGTCTCCGAGGGCATGCCGGCCAAGCGGCTCTCGACCGCGTTCGACTCGGTCACGCTGTATGGCTTCGACCCGGACCTGCGCCCCGACATCTACGGCAAGGTCGGCAACTCGGGCGTCTCCATCGCGACGCTCGACGACATGAAGGTGCTGTACTCGGGCTTCGACCTCTGCGACCCGTCCACCTCGGTCTCCATGACCATCAACGGGCCGGCGCCGACGATCCTCGCGATGTTCCTCAACACCGCGATCGACCAGCAGCTCGACAAGTTCCGCACCGACAACGGCCGCGAGCCCACCGAGGACGAGGCCGCGAAGATCCGCGCGTGGACCCTGGAGACCGTGCGCGGCACGGTGCAGGCCGACATTCTCAAGGAGGACCAGGGCCAGAACACCTGCATCTTCTCCACCGAGTTCAGCCTCAAGGTGATGGGCGACATCCAGGAGTACTTCGTCCACCACAAGGTGAAGAACTTCTACTCCGTCTCGATCTCGGGCTACCACATCGCCGAGGCCGGCGCGAACCCGATCAGCCAGCTCGCCTTCACGCTCTCCAACGGCTTCACGTTCGTGGAGACCTACCTCGCGCGCGGCATGCACATCGACGACTTCGCGCCGAACCTCTCGTTCTTCTTCAGCTACGGCATGGACCCGGAGTACTCGGTGATCGGCC
>CAZKHE010000040.1:0-33870 GCA_964552535.1 uncultured Enterobacteriaceae bacterium
CCTGATGCCGGTGCTCACCGCGCTGGAGAACGTCGAGCTGCCCCTGCTGCTCACCTCGATCCCGAAGCGCGAGCGGCGCGAGCGGGTCGAGACGGCGCTCGCCCTGGTGGGACTCGCCGACCGCATGGAGCACTACCCGTCGGAACTCTCCGGCGGGCAGCAGCAGCGCGTCGCGATTGCCCGCGCCGTCATCACCGATCCCACCCTGCTCGTCGCCGACGAGCCGACCGGGGATCTCGATCGCGTCTCCGCGGAGGAGATCCTGGGCATGATGGACCGGCTCAACACCGAGCTCGGCAAGACCATCGTCATGGTGACGCACGACCGGCGCGCCGCGGAGAAGGCGCACGCGATCATGTACCTCGAGAAGGGCGAGCTCTCCACCGCCGAGGCCGTGGCCGAGCGATCGGTCCAGCCTTCGCGACGCTGAGCGCCCTTCCGCGCAGGCATGCACTTCCTCAAGCTCATCCTCCGCAACGCGCTGCGCCACAAGCTTCGCACCGGCCTCACCGTGGTCGGGCTGGTGGTGGCGATCCTGTCGTTCGGGCTGCTCCAGACCGTGGTCGATGCGTGGTACTCGGGGGCCGCCGCCGCGGCGCCGACGCGCCTCGTGACGCGCAACGCGATCTCGCTCACCTTTCCGCTGCCGTTGCACTACCGCGAGAAGATCAAGGCGGTCGACGGCGTGAAGGCGGTGGCCGCGGCGAACTGGTTCGGGGGCATCTACCAGGACCCGAAGAACTTCTTCCCGCAGTTCGCGGTGGACCCGGTGCCGTACTTCGCCATGTACCCCGAGTTCGTCGTGCCGGAGGACGAGTTCCGCGACTTCCTGCGCGACCGCAAGGGCGCGATCGTCGGCCAGCGCCTCGCCGATATCTACGGCTTCAAGGTCGGCGACACGATTCCGCTCAAGGGGCAGATCTATCCGGGCACGTGGGAGTTCACCATCCGCGGCGTCTACCGTGGCGGCGAGCCGCGCACCGATACGCAGACCATGTTCTTCCACTGGGACTACCTCAACGAGAGCATGCGGCGCGGGTCCAAGTCGCGCGCCGACCAGGTGGGCGTGTTCGTGGTGGACATCCACGACGCGGAGCGTTCCGCGGAGATCGGCCAGACCATCGACGCGCTGTTCGCGAACTCGCTCGCCGAGACGCGCACCGAGACGGAGGAGGCGTTCCAGCTCGGGTTCGTCGCGATGACCGGGGCGATCGTCACCGCGATCCGCATCGTCTCGTTCGTGGTGATCGTCATCATCCTCGCGGTGATGGCCAACACCATGGCCATGACCGCGCGCGAGCGGCTGTCGGAGTACGCGACGCTGAAGGCGCTCGGCTTCCCGCCGTCGTACGTGGGCTGGCTGATCCTCGGCGAGTCGCTCGCGATCGCGCTGGTCGGCGCGGCGATCGGCGTGGCGCTCACGTTCCCGGTGGGCGACTGGTTCGCGAGCCTCGTCGGCACGCTGTTCCCGGTGTTCGAGGTCAGCCGCGAGACCGTACTCATGCAGTTCGCGTGCGCGGTGGTGGTCGGCCTCGCCGCCGCGATCGTGCCGGTGCGCCGCGCGGCGACGGTGAACATCGTCGAAGGCCTGCGGGCGATCGGCTGAGCATGCCCATCCCGCTCGCCTACTCGGTGCGCAACCTCTGGACGCGCAAGCTCACCACCGCGCTCACCGCGGGCGGCATGGCGCTGGTCGTGTTCGTGTTCGCCGCGGTGCTGATGCTCGACGAGGGCCTGCGCGCCACCCTCGTGGCCACCGGCGAGCCGGACAACATCCTGGTGACGCGGCGCGCGTCGGGCACGGAGGTGCAGAGCGCGGTCGAGCGCACGCAGGCGGCCATCGTCGAGAGCCAGCCGGAGATCGCCGCCGGACCGGGGGGCGTGCCGCTGGTGTCCAAGGAGGTGGTGGTGCTGATCGCGCTGCCCAAGCGCGGCACCGGCGTACCGACCAACGTCACCATCCGCGGCATCGGCGAGCAGGGCCTGGTCGTGCGTCCGCAGGTGCAGGTGGTGCGGGGGCGCCTGCCGCGCTTCGGCACCACCGAGATCATGGTCGGGCGCAGCATCGCGGAGCGGTTCGACGGCGCCGAGCTCGGCCGCACGCTGCGCTTCGGCGGGCGCGACTGGACGGTGGTGGGCGTGTTCGACGCCGGCGGCGCCGGGTTCGACTCCGAGATCTGGGGCGACGGCGAGCAGCTGGTGCAGTCCTTCCGGCGGCAGACGTTCACCTCGATCGTCGCCCGCCTCGCCGATGCCGGCAGCTTCGAGGCGGTCAAGCAGCGCCTCGAGTCGGACCCGCGCCTCACCCTCGACGTGAAGCGCGAGCGCGTCTTCTACGAGGAGCAGTCGAAGGTGCTGTCGAACTTCATCAGCTATCTCGGCCTCACGCTCTCGGTCATCTTTTCCGTGGGCGCCATGATCGGCGCGATGATCACCATGTACGCCGCGGTGGCCAACCGCACGAACGAGATCGGCGCGCTGCGCGCGCTCGGGTTCCGCCGCGCCAGCATACTCGGCGCGTTCCTTGCTGAGTCGCTCGCGCTGGCCATGGTGGGCTGGGCGGTCGGGCTTGCGCTCGCCTCGTTCATGCAGCTCGTGCGCATCTCCACCATGAACTGGCAGTCGTTCGCGGAGCTCGCGTTCACCTTCACCCTGACGCCGGAGATCGTCTGGAAGTCGGCTGCGTTCGCGCTCGCCATGGGATTCCTCGGCGGGTTCCTGCCGGCGCTGCGCGCCGCGCGGATGAAGATCGTGGACGCGCTGCGGGCCGCGTGAGCGCCGCCGGGCCGGCCCGACGCGCACATCCCGAGCGCACCGCCCGGCGCGCGGGGCGTCCAGGGCGTGCACATCCGGAGCGGCACGTGTGCCGTACCATGCGCGGTTCGATCTCCGGAGGCCCGACTTGAATCGCCCGCTCGTCCTCGCCGCCGCGGCGGCGCTGCTCCTCCCGCCGGCCCTCACGCCCCACGCGCGGGCGCAGAACGGCGCCTGCGCGCCGGTCGGGCGGTGGGTGGCGCCGCCTGCACGGCAGCCGCTCGCCGCGGTCGAGGTGCTCGGGCGCGCCGCGCGCCAGTCGGTGGTGCTGCTCGGCGAGCGGCACGATAGCGCCGAGGACCACCGCTGGCAGCTGCACGTGCTGGCCGCATTGCATGCGCAGCGCCCCGACCTCGTGATCGCGCTGGAGATGTTCCCGCGCCGCGTGCAGCCGGCGCTCGACCGCTGGGTGCGCGGCGAGCTCACCGAAGCCGCCTTCCTCGACGCGGCCGAGTGGCGCACCGTCTGGAACTTCGATCCCGCGCTGTACCTGCCGATCTTCCACTTCGCGCGCATGCACCGGCTGCCGATGGTGGCGGCGAACGTCGATCGCGCCCTCACGCGCGAGGTGGGGCAGAAGGGCTACGACGGCGTGGCGGCCGAGCGGCGCGAGGGTGTCGGACGCGCATCGGCGCCGAGCGCGCGGTATCTCGGCACGCTCGCCGCGAGCTACGTCGAGCATCAGCCGGCCGAGAAGCGGGAACGCAAGCCGACCCTGGACGACCCCGACTTCCGCCGCTTCGTCGACGCGCAGCTCCTGTGGGACCGCGCCATGGCCGAGGCGATCGCCGCCGCGCTGCGCCGCCATCCGCGGTCGCTGGTGGTGGGCATCATGGGGCGCGGCCATGTCGAGCACGGCGACGGCGTGCCGCACCAGCTGCGCGACCTGGGCATCGCCGACACGATGCTGCTGCTGCCGTGGGACCGCGATGCCGAGTGCGCGACGCTCGTCGCCGGACTCGCCGATGCGGTGTTCGGTGTCGCCTCGCCCGCAGCGCCGCCAGCGCCCGCGCGGCCGCGCCTCGGTGTGCTGCTGGAAGCCGCGGGCGAGGGCGTGCGCATCCAGCGCGTCGAGACGGGATCCATCGCCGAGGCGAGCGGCCTGCGGGAGGGCGACGTCGTGATCGAGATCGCCGGGCGCACGGCGAAGCAGGCGTCGGACGTGGCCGACGCCGTGCGTCGCCAGGCGCCGGGGACCTGGCTGCCCATCGCCGTGCGCCGCGGCAGCGAGCGCGTGGACATCGTCGCGAAGTTTCCGGTCGCGGAATGATGCTCGTGGCGCGTGCACTTGCCGGCGTGGTCCTCGCGCTCGTCGCGTGGGCGGCGGGCGCGTCGCCGCAGGCGCTGGACTTCGAGGTGCACCTCGATCCCTCGTCGCGCGTGCTCGCCGCCCGCGGCACGGTGACGCTGCCGCCGGGACCGGCGACCGACCTGATGCTGCGCCGGGACTTCGAGGTCGAGCACATCGCCCTCGACGGCCGCGAACTGCCCGGTGCGCGGCCGGGCGAAGGCGCGTACGTGTGGCGGGTGCCCGCGTCGAAGGCGCCGCGACGCATCGCGGTGGCGTGGCGGGGAATGCTCGCGCCGCTCGATCCCGAGCTCACGCACCGACAGACGCTCGGCGCGGTACGGCCGGTGGCGGGGAACGAGGGGACACAGCTCCTCTCCGGGTCGGGCTGGTATCCGCAGCGGCCCGGCACGCTCGCGACCTATCGGGTGGCGGTGGAGATGCCCGAGCCGCAGCGCGGCCTGGTGGCCGGCCGGCTGGTGGCGGAGCGCGTCGTCGAAGGCCGCTACCGCGCCGTGTTCGAGATGCCGCACCCGTCGGAGGGGATCGACCTGCTCGCGGGTCCGTATCGCGTGGACACCCGCGCGATGAAGGCGGCCGACGGGCGCGAGATCCGCCTGCGCACCTATTTCCACCCGTCCATCGCGAATCTCGCCGAGGGTTATCTCGACAGCACGCAGCGCTACGTGGAGCTGTACGAACGCTGGATCGGCGCCTATCCGTTCACCGAGTTCAGTGTCGTGTCGAGCCCGACGCCGACCGGCTTCGGCATGCCGACGCTCACGTACCTCGGCATCGACGTGCTGAAGCTGCCCTTCATCCGCACCACCTCGCTCGGCCACGAGGTGCTTCACAACTGGTGGGGCAACGGCGTGTATCCCGACTACGCGCGGGGCAACTGGTCGGAGGGCCTCACCACGTTCATGGCCGACTACGCGTACCGCGAGCGCGAGGGTGACGGCGCGGCGCGCGCGATGCGGCTCGAGTGGCTGCGCGACTTCGCCGCGATTCCCGCCGGCAAGGACCCGGCGCTTGCCGCCTTCACCTCGCGCACCCACGGCACCACGCAGATCGTCGGCTACCACAAGGCGGCGATGCTCTTCCTCATGCTCCGCGACCGCATCGGCGGCGATGCCTTCGACCTCGGCGTCCGCGGGTTCTGGCGCGAGCAGCGCTTCCGCACGGCGTCGTGGAGCGATCTGCGCGCGGCGTTCGAACAGGCCTCGGGCGAATCGCTCAAGCTGTTCTTCGACCAATGGCTGAACCGCACCGGCGCGCCGGCGCTGCGCATCGAGAAGGCGACGAAGGCCCAGGCGAGCGACGGCTGGCGCACCGAGGTGACGCTGGCGCAGGGTGCGCCGGCGTATCAGCTCCGCGTGCCGCTGGTGTTCCGCACGCCACGGGGCGACGAGGCGCGGTGGGTGACCTTCACCGGCGAGCGCCAGACCTTTCCGGTGGTGCTCGATCTCGAGCCGACCGCGGTGCTGCTCGATCCCGACTTCCGGGTGTTCCGGCGCCTCGCGTCGGAGGAAGCGCCGCCGATCCTGCGACAGGTGATGCTCGATGCCTCGACGCGGACGATCGTCCTCGCCGACGGCGAGGCGGAGCGGGTCGCACGCGAGCTGGCGCAGCGCATCCAGGACCACGAGCCCCGGTACGTGACAGGGGAGGCGGCGCCGCCGCAGTCCCCGCTGCTGGTCATCGGCCTCGCCGGAGAGGTCGATCGCTGGCTCGCGCGGCACGGCTTGCCGCGGCGGCCGGACGCGGTCGCCGGCAAGGGGACCGCGCAGGTGTGGACGCAGGCGCGCGAGCGCGGCGCGCCCGTCGCCATCGTCTCCGCCGCCGACGCCGGCGCACTCGCCGCCCTCACGCGTCCGCTGCCGCATTACGGCCGGCAGAGCTTCCTTGCCTTCGACGGCGCACGCGCGATCGAGCGCGGCGTGTGGCCGGGACAGGCGATGCAGCATCCCCTGCGCTGACGCATCCGGCTTTTATTGCCGGCCGGCGGAAGAAGTTGCCGATCGCCCTCGCGTCCGTTCGTCTCCGCGCAACCATCCCGCGGCGCGCGCTTGCAGAAGGTACGATCGTTGCTCTCGCCGAGCGCGCGCCGGCTCTCGCACCGGTGGCCTTCGCCGCCGGCGGGCGGCCGGACAGCTCTGGAGGTCCATGGCGCTCTCCGCAACGCTGCGTACCGCGGGCCGCATCGCGAACCGACTCAAGCGCGAAGTCACGCTGCGTGCCCCCCTGCGCGCGCTGGTCGAGCGACGGCATCGCCTCGCGCTCGCGGCGCACGCGCCGCTGCTGCCACCGCTCGAATCGGCCGACGCCGCGCTCGTGCGCGCGCTGCGCACGCAACTCGTCGTGCAGCGTGCGTTCGCCGATCTCGGCGTGCGCGGTTCCGGCGCCGTGCTCGACGCGCTCGCGCGCTTCGTGCAGGAGCTGCGCGCGACGCCCGCCGCCGGGCGCAACGCCATCTGCCTCCCCGCGCCACGGCTGCTCTCCGCGCCGCAGGTCTACCTCTGGGGACTCGACGAGCGCCTGCTGGACCTGGTCGAGAACTACATCGGCCTGCCGGTGCAGTATCACGGCGCGAGCGTGCGCCGCGAGGTCGCCGACGGGCGTGCGACCGACGTGCGCCAGTGGCACCTCGACCCCGAGGACAGCCGCATGCTCAAGATCATCGTGTACCTCGGCGGCGACGTGGGCGACGGCGGCGGGGCCTTCGAGTACCTCGACGGCGCAGCGACGCGCCGCGCCGTTCGCGCGCTCCGCTACGTTTCCGGATTCGTCGACGATGCGCGCATGCGGCGCGTGGTGCCCGAGTCGGAATGGCGGCGTGCGACGGGTGCGGCATACACGGCGAACCTCGCCGACACGTGCGCCGTCTTCCATCGGGCCGGTCCGCCCGTGAACGCCGATCGCTACACCGTCACGTACTCCTGGACGTCGCGCCGCCCGCGCAAGACCTACGGCGCGATGCCGATGAGCGAGAGCGAGTACCGGGCCGTCACGGTCGTGCTGTCGCCCCGGCAGCGGGCCTGCGTTCCGCCGCGGATCGAACCGGGGCCGGACGCCGCCTGAGGCTTACTAGAGCCGCGGACCCCAGGTCCGCGGCGGATCCAGCGTCGGCGTGTACGGCTCGGGACGCTCGCGTCGCTGGCGTGCCGCTTCGTCGCGCGCCTCGGCCGCCGCTTCGCGTGCAGCCTGCGCTTCGGCGGCGCGCCGCTCCGCGGAGAAGCGGGTGGCGTCGTACTCGGCCTGCGCGGCACCGCCGCGGCGCGCGCGCATCTCGAGGTCCTGACGCGCGCCGAGCGCATCCGCCGCCTGGTTCTCCCGGATGAACCGCTGCTCCAGCGCCTGCGAACGCCGGGCGTCGCCGGCCGGGACGTCCAGACGCTGCCGGTCCTGCCGCAGGGCGCGCGCGAAGTCCTCGGCCATGCGGTCGCGCTCCATCGTGGCGCGGCGCGCGTCCGCGGCCTCGTCGGCGCCGGCCGGAAGCGCAAGGGCGAGCAGGAGGGCGGCAAGGGCGGCGCGCATGTCGCTATGACGCGTTCGCGAGCCGGGAGTTCCGGTTGGACGGGCGGCGGCGGTTGGACGATACTTCGCCCTCCCTGCGCCACCGCCGCCCATGTCCCGCATCGCCGCCACCTACCGCATCCGGGCCCCGCACGCCGAGATCGAGCGGGTCGCGCGCACCGTCGCGCTCGAGCAGAGCGTGGAGATCCCCATGGAGGCGGTGCGCGATGCCTACGTCGCGGACGAGGTGGTCGCCCGCGTGGAGCGCATCGAGCCGCGCGGCGGGGACACGTTCGACGTGACCCTCGGTCTGGCCGAGGTCACCACCGGCGGGGACGTCGCGCAGACGATCAACATGCTGTTCGGCAACAGCTCGCTGCATGCGCACGTCGAGCTCCTCGACGCCGTGTTTCCCGACACGCTCGCGCGCCGCTTCGGCGGCCCGCGCCACGGCATCGCGGGGCTGCGCAAGCTGCTCGGCGTGCACGACCGGCCGCTCACCTGCGCGGCGATCAAGCCGCAGGGCCTGTCGAGCGCGGAGCTCGCGCGCGTCTGCGAGACGTTCGCGCGGGGCGGCATCGACGTCATCAAGGACGATCACGGCCTCGCCGACCAGCCGTACTCGCCCTTCGCCGAGCGCGCGGTCGCCTGCCAGCGCGCGGTCGAGCGGGTCGCGCGGGAGACCGGCCGGCGCATCCTCTACGCGCCGAGCCTCGTCGGTGCGCCGCGGGCGCTGCAGGAGCGCGCGAAGATCGTGCGGGAGGAGGGCATCGGGATGGTGCTCCTCGCGCCGACGCTGATCGGCATGCCGGTGTTCCACGAGCTCGTGCGTGAGCATCTGAGCGTACCGGTCCTGGCGCATCCCGCCTATGCGGGCGCTACACGGGTCGCACCGCCGTTCCTGCTCGGAAAGCTCTTCCGGATGCTGGGCGCCGACGCGGTGATCTATCCCAACTACGGCGGGCGCTTCGCGTATGCGGAGTCCCTCTGCCGCGAGCTCGCGGACGCGATGTGCGGCCCGCTGCACGGGATGCCGGGCGCGGTCCCCGTGCCGGCCGGAGGCATGACGGTCGAGCGGGTGCCGGAGCTCGTGCGCTTCTACGGCCGGGACGCGATGCTGCTCATCGGCGGGTCGCTGCTCGTCGCCGACGATCTGCTCGCGCGCACCCGGGCCTTCACGCGGGCGGTCGCGCAAGGGGCGGGCACATGAGTCCGGGACCGGTGCGCCCGCAGCGCGGCGAAAGCCGCTGGGACGGCGTGGAGGAGATGCGCTACAAGGCCGAGGGGAGCGCGCCGTTCCGCGACATCACGCGACAGGTGCTCTTCCAGGACCCGGCGCTCGCCTGCGAACTGCGCTACTTCGAGATGCAGCCAGGCGGCTACTCCACCCTGGAGCGCCACGAGCACGCGCACGCGGTGATGATTCAGCGCGGACAGGGGCGGGTGCTGGTGGGCGACGCGGTCTTCGACGTGCGCGAGCACGATCTCGTCCACATCCCGGCCATGACGTGGCACCAGTTCCGTGCGCCCGACGACGCGCCGTTCGGATTCCTGTGCATGGTCAACGCCGAGCGGGATCGTCCGCAGCTGCCGACGGCGGCCGACCTCGAGGCCCTGCGCCGCGACCCGGCGGTCGCGGCGTTCATTCGTCCCTAGCCTGGCGGTCAGCCGTTCGACGCCACCCGGTTGCGCAGCACGCCGATCTTCTCCAGCTCGCACTCGATGACGTCCCCGGGCTGCAGGTAGCCCTTCGCGGGCACGATCTCCTCGCTCCCGTCGCCGCCGATCCACTTGCCGCCCAGCTCGGCGTCCACCGACCACGCGGTGCCGCCCGGCGTGCCGGTGATGATGATCGTGCCCGGCTGCAGGGTGAAGTTGATGGAGAAGAAGTGGATGAGATGCGCGCAGTCGAAGATCATGTTCGACGTGGACGACGACTGGCGCAGCTCGCCGTTGATGCGCGTGCGCAGCCGCAGGTTCTGCGGGTCGCCGATCTCGTCCGCGGTGACGATCCACGGGCCGGTCGGCCCGGAGGTCTCGAACGCCTTGCTGCGGCCGAGCTCGTACCAGGTGAAGCCCTGGTCGTTGCGGCGCACCTGCCGGTCGCGCGCGGTGACGTCGTTGACGATGGTGTAGCCGAACACGTGCTCCAGCGCGCGCTCGACCGGGATGTGCCGGCCGGGCTTGCCGATGACGATGGCGAGCTCGGTCTCGGCGTCGAGCTTTTTCGTGAAACGCGGGTCGAGGACGATGTCCTCGCCGGGGCCGATGATGCAGTCCGCGGTTTTTACGAAGAACTCGGGCTCCTTGCCGGAGATCGGCGTGTTCGCCTTTTCCTTGTTGTGGTCGCGATAGTTGCTGCCGCTGCAGAGCATGGTCGGCGGCTTGATGGGCGCCGCGAGCTCGATGCTCTCGAGCGGAAGCCTCGCGCCGGGCGGCGCGGAGGCGAGCGCGCGCTGCGCCGCCGCGCGCGCGGCGTCGGCGCCGCGGATGAACGCGGCCATGCTCGCGAAATGGGGCCGCTCCGGCGCATCGGGCGAGAGGCAGGCGAGGGCGTCGACGACGTGGTCGCCCACGACGAAGCCGAGCCGCTCGTGACCGTTGCGCTTGTACGTGCAGAGTTTCATGAAAAGCCTTCGAGAAATCGATGTGGGGTTATTCGACCTTGCCCATCCCGCGGATCACCTTCGCCAGACGCGCCGCGTCCTGCTCGATGAACTGCTGGAAGTCCGCGCCCTCGCGGAACGCGACCGGCGTGTTCATGCCGGCCATCGCCTTGGCGAAGTCCGGATCCTCGCGCGCGGCCTTGCGGGCCGCCTCGCGCAGCTTCGCGAGCACGTCGGGCGGCGTGCCGGCGGGTGCGAACAGGCCCGACCAGATGTAGAACTCGGCATCGACGCCGAGTTCCTTCATGGTCGGCACGCTGGCGAGATTGGGCAGGCGGGTTCCGCCCCACGACGCCAGCACGCGCGCCTTGCCGGCCTTCACGTGCGGATCGGCGACGCCCGGGGACTGCGCGGTGATGTTCACCTCGCCGGTGAGGAGCGCCGTCATCGCCGGCCCGCCGCCCTTGTACGGGACGTGCAGCATCTTGATGCCGGCGGCCTGCGCGAACATCTCCAGCGCGGTGTGCGTGGTGCCGTACACGCCCGACGAGCTGTAGCTGATCTTGCCCGGCCGCGACTTGGCGTCGTTGATGAGGTCCTGCAGCGTCTTCCACGGGCTGTCCGCGGGCACCAGCAGCACGGTCGGATCGGCGGAGATCAGCGCCACCGGCGCGAAGTCCGCGACCTGGTAGGTCGGCTTGCGCTCGTTGACCTTGTCCGCCTCCGGGATGATGACGATGGAGGACAGCGCCATCAGCACGGTGTAGCCGTCGGCGGGCTGCTTCGCGGCGTGCGCCATCCCGACCGCGCCGCCCGCGCCCGCCTTGTTCTCCACGACGATCTGCTGCCCGAGCGTCTTCGACATCGACGCCGCGAGCGGGCGCCCGGTGATGTCCGCGATGCCCCCCGGCGGGAACGGCACCACCATCGTGATCGGGCGCGACGGATAGCTCTGGGCGTGGACGAGCGCCGCGGCGAGCGCGAGCGCCAGCCCGAGGGCGTAGCGGATGGCCGGCATGGGGTCTCCTTTGGGGTGAAGCGGACCGGGGATCGTGTTGCCGCGTGTCCCCGTGTCCGGAGCTGACGTGCAGGCGGACCGTACCACGCACCGCGCCGCGCCGTAAACGTGCGGCGCAGCAGCCGTGGAATCGCGGCTTCCCTCAGGCCCGTGCGAGCGCCCGGTCGAGATCCGCGATCAGGTCGTCGACGTGCTCGATGCCGATCGAGAGCCGCATCATGTCCTCGCTCACCCCGGCCTTCACGAGCTCGTCGGCCGAGAGCTGCCGATGGGTGGTGCTCGCCGGATGGCAGGCGAGCGTCTTGCAGTCGCCGATGTTCACCAGGCGCGTGATGAGCTTCAGCCCGTCCTGCACCTTGGCGCCCGCGGCGCGGCCGCCCTTGACGCCGAAGGTGAGGATGCCCGAGGCGCGGCCGCCCATGTAGCGCCGCACGTGGGCGTGGTCCGGGTGGTCCTCCAGCCCCGCGTAGCCCACCCAGCTCACCTTCGCGTGGCCACGCAGGAACTTCGCGATGGCGAGCGCGTTGGCGCAGATGCGCTCCATCCGGAGCGCGAGCGTCTCCATCCCCTGGAGGATGAGGAAGGCGTTGAACGGCGAGAGCGCGGCACCGGTGTTGCGCAGGGGCACGACGCGCGCGCGCCCGATGTAGGCGGCCGCGCCGAGCGCCTGGGTGTACACCACCCCGTGGTACGAGACGTCGGGCTCGTTGAGACGCTTGAATCGGGCGGCGTGCTCCGCCCAGGGGAAGTTCCCCGAATCGACGATCGCGCCGCCGATGGAGTTGCCGTGCCCGCCGAGGTACTTGGTGAGCGAGTGCACGACGATGTCGGCGCCGTGCTCGAACGGCCGGCACAGGAACGGCGAGGGCACCGTGTTGTCCACGATCAGCGGGATGCCCTTGCGGTGCGCGATGTCGGCGAGTGCGCCGAAGTCGGTGACGTTCCCCAGCGGGTTGCCGATCGACTCGCAGTAGATCGCCTTGGTGCGATCGTCGATCAGGCGCCCGAACGAGGCGGGCTCCCGGTAATCGGCGAAGCGCGTCTGGATCCCGAGCTGCGGCAGCGTGTGCGCGAAGAGGTTGTAGGTCCCGCCGTAGAGCGTGGCCGAGGAGACGACGTTGTCGCCCGCCTCCGCGATGGTGAGCAGCGCATACGTGATCGCCGCCTGACCGGACGCGAGCGCGAGCGCTCCGACGCCGCCTTCGAGCGCCGCGAGGCGCTTCTCCAGCACGTCGTTGGTCGGGTTCATGATCCGGGTGTAGATGTTCCCCTGCACCTTGAGGTCGAAGAGGTCGGCGCCGTGCTGCGTGTCGTCGAACGCATAGGCCACCGTCTGGTAGATGGGCACCGCCACGGACTTGGTGGTCGGATCGGGCGAGTAGCCGGCGTGGACGGCCAGGGTTTCGGGCTTCATCGGGCTCGTTCTCCGCGAGTGTGGGCAGGGGGGGAAGGAGCATAGCGCGTCGGGCGCGCGGCCCCAAACAACCGCGGACGATCAGCTCATGCGGCGGCGAGCCGGGCGGCCTTGCGGAGGTCCTCGACGAGTTGCGCGTGCATCGTCGCGGCGCGGTCGCCGTCGGCCCGCAGGATCGCCGAGGGGTGCCAGGTCGCGACGATGCGCGCGCCGCCGGCGTGCTGCGGCGCGGCCTCGCGCGCTGCGCCGACGCCGAGCTTCACGCCGAGCGACTTGAGCGCCGTCCCGCCCAGCGCCACGATCACGCGCGGCGCCACCGCGCTGATCTCCTGGTCCAGCCAGTAGTGGCAGGCGTCGATCTCCTGCTGCGCCGGCGTCTTGTGGAGCCGCCGCTTGCCGCGCGGCTCCCACTTGAAGTGCTTGACCGCGTTGGTGAGCCAGACCGAATCGCGGGCGACGCCCGCTTCGGCGAGCAGCCGGTCGAGCAGCCGGCCGGCGGGGCCGACGAAGGCCTCGCCCTTGAGGTCTTCCTCGTCGCCCGGCTGCTCGCCGACGAGCATGAGCGGCGCCTGCGCCGGGCCGCGGCCGGGCACGCCCTGGGTCGCGTTGCGCCAGAGGTCGCAGCGGCGGCAGGCATCGAGCGATGCGTCCGACGGCGGATCGGTCGGATCGTCCGGCGGCCCGCCGCGGGAGCGGGGCGGGACCGGCGGCGCGTCGATCATCCGGCGCGTACGTCCGCCCGCCGCGGCCACCAGGCCGGGGATCGCCGCGGCTTCCGGCAGGTGCTTCCAGTACCGCACCGGCATCTCCTTGCGCATCATCGGCACGTTCAGCCGCGCGGGGTTGAAGATCCGCTCGTAGTACGTGCGCCAGAGCGGCTCGGCGGCGTCGGCGGCGGGCGCGCTGCCCGCCGCATCGGGCGCCATGAATGCAAGACGCTCGCCATCCCACGCCGCTGCGCCCTCCGGCGTGAGGATGGTCCAGCGCATGCCGGCAAAGCGCTCGACGAAGAACGGCGCGACGCGCGCGAGGATGCGGTGTTCCGGCTCGAACCACGCGACGTAGCGCACCCCGCCCGCGCCGTCGGGGGCCTCGCGGAAGCGGACGAACGCCTTCATCTTGTGGCAGTCGCGGTTCACCGCCTTGACGTGCAACGCGAGCGCGCGCACGTCGTCGTCGGCGGCGAGGTCGAGCAGCGCGCGCTCGCCGTGCGTCGCGCGCCACAGGAGGCGGTACATCAGCGCCCACGGCCGGTCGCGGTGGCAGGCGCAGGCGGTCAACGCGGCGAGCAGCGCCCGCGGGATGGCGGGCGCGCAGCCTGCCCGCGGCGGGGGCGGGGACGCGGCCGCGGCGAGCAGATCGTGCTGCTCGGCCGGGTCCCAGGTCACCTCCGCCGGTGCAACGCCGGCCACCAGCAGCGCCCGCGCCGCCTCGCGCCAGGAGGCGAAGTCGGTGGCGTGGGCCCGATGCATCAGAACAGCGATGCCTGGACCGGACCGGGGCGCGGTGGCGCGGCGGATGCGCCGCCGCGCGGAAGGTAGTCGACGGTGATGACGAACGGCTTCGCCTTCTCGACGTCGCACCGCAGCCGCGCCAGGTCGGCGTAGCGGACGCTGCGGTGGCGGCGCATCGCCAGGATCCGCTTCACGCTGCGCACGCCGACGCCCGGGATGCGCAGCAGCAGTTCGCGGTCGGCCCGGTTCACGTCCACCGGAAAGCGGCTGCGATTGGCCAGCGCCCAGGCGAGCTTGGGATCGCGCTCGAGGTCGAGGTTGGGGCGCTCGGGCGTGACGATCTCGTTCGCCGTGAAGCCGTAGAAGCGCATCAGCCAGTCGGCCTGGTAGAGCCGGTGCTCCCGCGCCAGCGGCGGCGGTTTCAGCGGCAGCGCGGAGGAGGCGCTCGGGATGGGGCTGAACGCCGAGTAATACACCCGGCGCAGGCCGTAGGCGCCGTAGAGCCGCGCGGCCGATCCGAGGATGCTGTGGTCGGTGGAGGCATCGGCGCCCACGATGACCTGCGTGCTCTGCCCGGCCGGCGCGAACCTCGGCGCCTTGCGTTCGGACTGCGCCTCCTCCCGCCGGGCGCGGATGCGCCCCATTGCGACCTTGATGGTCCGCATCGACTTCTCCGGGGCGAGCGCGGTGAGCGTCTCGGCGGTGGGCAGCTCGACGTTGACCGAGAGGCGATCGGCGTAACGGCCGGCCAGCGCGATCAGGGCCTCATCCGCTTCCGGAAGGGTCTTGAGGTGGATGTAGCCCGAGTAGCGCTCCTCCTCGCGCAGCTTGCGTGCGACCTCGACGAGCTGCTCCATGGTGTAGTCGGGCGAGCGGATGACGCCGGAGCTGAGGAACAGGCCCTCGATGTAGTTGCGCCGGTAGAAGTCCATGGTGAGCCGCACCACCTCGTCCACGCTGAAGCGGGCGCGCGGCACGTCGCTGGAGCGGCGGTTGACGCAGTAGCTGCAGTCGTAGAGGCAGAAGTTGGTGAGCAGGATCTTCAGCAGCGAGATGCAGCGCCCGTCCGGCGCGTAGCTGTGGCAGATCCCCATGCCGGTGGTGGAGCCGATGCCGCCGTCGCGCTTCGCGCTGCGCCCTTTCGCGCCGCTGGACGCGCAGGACGCGTCGTACTTCGCCGCGTCGGCGAGGATGGCGAGCTTGGAGGCGAGGTCCACGGCGGGGCGGGTGGGCGTGATGCTGTATTAAAACACAGCACCCCCGGCGCTGGAACCGCGAACCGCTTTATCGAGCGGAGCGGACTTGCAAACCCCGCTTATGGCCTCTCGCGAAGCGTCGCTCTCCGCGACTCCCATGCAGGCCGACGACCGGGCCCGCGAGGGACGCGCAGCCGGTGTGGGGAGGCCGCGCGCCGGCGTGGCGCCGCGCGGCGGGTCCTCAATTGAGCCGGAGTCGATCGACGAACGCCACCACGCGCGGGTCGGCGCCGTCCTCGACCAGCGCGAAGTACACCGCCTCGCCCTCGGCAAGCCGGCGCCCGTGGAACATCAGCTCCATCACCCCGGTGCCGAGCGCCTGCCCGGAACGGTGCAATTCCGCGAGCGCCTCGCGAACGGCGTCGGGGAACTGCTCGAAGCGGCCGAGGTGCGCATACACGCGCAGGTCGGCGACGCGCTGCGGATTGACGCCGTAGCCCTTCACGAATCCCGGGTTCGCGATTCCCGGACGCTGGGTGCCCTCGATGGCGAGGCGCGGCCGCGGCGGCGTCCCGGCTGCCGCAGGCTGCTCGGCAGCAGGCGCCCGTCCGAGGCCCCACTGCGACTTCGCTTCCTCGAAATGGCGCGCGTCGAGCCGGGACACGATGAACACCATGACCGCGGCGAGCAGGATCAGCTCCAGCATCGCGATGCTCCTGTGAGAGGGTGCTTGTGGATGTTTTCGGCCGGCGCGATGCAGGAAACAGGCCACGAGGCAGGGACGGCGACGCGCGCCGTGACGAAGTGCGCGCCCGGCTGACAGGCATGGCGGCCGCGCGTGACGGGTGCCGCAGCGGCCCACGCGGGGTCGCGCACGTGCAGCGGGCATGCGCGTCGCAGGCCGCGCCGGAAAGGTGCACCCGTCGCGGGGGCGACGCTGCGGCGACGGTCGTGCGACAGGCGGGCTACGTCACCGGCCGGACGATCTCGACGTTGTCGATGAGTCGCGTCGTCCCGAGCCGCGCGGCGCCGAGCACGACGAGCGCCGCGTCGGCATCGCGGGGCGGCTGCAGGTCGGTCTGCCGCCGCACGGCGATGTAGTCGGGCGCCCAGCCGGCGGCGCGGAGCTCGGCGACGGCGTCCGCCTCCAGGCGTCCGAGGTCGCGGTTCCCCGCGCTCAGCGCGCGCGTGATGCCGCGCAGCACGCGATGCAGGTGCGGCGCCTCGGCACGCTCGGTGGCCGAGAGATAGCCGTTGCGCGACGAGAGGGCGAGGCCGTCGTCGGCGCGCACGGTGTCGCCGGCGACGATCTCGATCGGCAGCGCGAGCTGGCGCACCATGTTGCGCACGACGATGAGCTGCTGGTAGTCCTTGCGCCCGAACACGGCGTACTGCGGCTGGACGATGTTGAAGAGCTTCAGCACCACCGTCGCGACGCCGCGGAAGAACCCGGGACGGAACTCCCCCTCCAGCACGTTGGCGTAGTCGGGCGGCTCGACCTTGAAGGCCTGCGGCTCGGGGTACATCTCGCGCTCCGGGGGGGCGAACACGAACGCGACGCCCTCGCGCTCGAGCTTGTCGCAGTCGCTCTCGAAGGTGCGCGGGTAGGTGTCGAAGTCCTCGCGCGGCCCGAACTGCAGCCGGTTCACGAAGATCGTCGCGACCACCGTCGGCGCGAGCTCGCGCGCGCGGCGCATGAGCGCGAGATGGCCGTCGTGGAGATTGCCCATGGTCGGCACGCACGCGGCCGGCCGCTGCCCGGCCAGCGCGGCCCGCAGGCCGGCGACGGTGTCGATCACCTGCATCATTCGCCCCGGTTGAAGAACTCGCGTCCGCCGCGCATGTTGGCGATGTGCTCGAGGAGCAGCTCGAGGTCCGCTTCGCCCTCGGCGAAGTTGAGACGCTCGGAGTTGACCACCAGGAGCGGCGCGTCCGCGTAATGGTAGAAGAAGCGCGCGTAGGCGTCGGCGAGCGCGGCGAGATAGTCGGGAGAGACGCCTTCCTCGTACGCGACGCCGCGCCGGCGCACGCGCTCGGCCAGGGTGCCCGGCGGGGCCTGCAGATAGATGACCAGGTCCGGCACCGGCGCCTGCGGCCTGAGCGAGTCGTAGATGCGCTGGTAGAGGGCGAGCTCGTCGGGACCGAGCGTGAGCTGCGCGAACAGCGGATCCTTGTCGAGCAGGAAGTCGGCCACCGTGATCGGCGAGAAGAGCGAGAGCTGCGCGAGCTCGCGGAGCTGCCCGATGCGCTGGAACAGGAAGAAGAGCTGCGTCGGCAGCGCGTACCGCTCCATGTCCTCGTAGAAGCGCGCGAGGAACGGGTTCTCGCCGGGGCGCTCGAGCAGGAGCTCCCCGTCGAGGCGCTCGGCGAGGCGGCGCGCCAGCGTCGACTTGCCCGCGCCGATCGGGCCTTCGATGGCGATGTGGCGGAAGCGCGGCGGCAGGGTTGCACTCATGGAGTCGAACGCCCGGGACGTGTCGCTACGGACTGCGGAAGATGAAGTAGACCGCCCCCATGATGCACAGCGCGGCCCAGAGATAATCCAGCTTCAGCGGCGACTTCATGTAGAGGACCGCGAACGGCACGAAGACCGTCAGGGTGATCGCTTCCTGCAGGATCTTGAGCTGCGGCAGCGACAGCGCGGTGTAGCCGATGCGGTTGGCAGGCACCTGCAGCAGGTACTCGAAGAGCGCGATGCCCCAGCTCACGAATGCCGCGACGTACCAGGGCTTCGCGGAGAGGTCCCTGAGGTGGGCGTACCAGGCGAACGTCATGAACACGTTCGAGAGCACCAGCAGCCCGACGGTCTGCGCGAGGACGCTCATGCGGGCATGCGTACCACGCCCTGGTCGGGCAGCCGCGCGAGACAGTCCGCGGCGCTCCCGCGGCCGGGAATCTCGGCCGTCGGGGCGATCTCCGCGAGCGGGGCGAGCACGAACGCGCGCTCGTGCATGCGCGGGTGCGGGACCGTGAGCGCGTCCCCGCTCAGCGTCGCGCCGCCGTAGAGGAGCAGGTCGAGGTCCAGCGTGCGCGGGGCATTGCGGAACGAACGCTCGCGCCCGGCGCCGCGCTCGATGCCGTGGAGCGCGGCGAGCAGGGCCTCAGGCGGGAGGTCGGTGTCGACTGCCGCGACCGCGTTCACGAAATCGGGCTGGTCCGCGTAGCCGACCGGCGCGGTGCGGTATAGCGAGGAGGCGGCGACCAGCGCGGTGCCCGGGACCGCGCGGAGCGCATCGACCGCGGCGCGCACCTGGGCGGCGGGATCGCCGAGGTTCGCGCCGATGCCCACGTACGCGCGGACGCTCACGCCGTCAGTCCGCGAGCGGCGCCGGCGGGACGTCCTGCGGCGGCGCGGCCGCGGCCTCGTCGCCGCGTGCGCCGCTGCGCCGGCGGCGGCGACGCTTCTTCTTCTCGCCGGCGGGCGTGGGGAGAAGCATGTCGGCGCGCTCCTCGTAGGTGGCGTCCTGGAAGCGGCGCCACCATTCGACCAGCTCGCCCGGCGCCTCGCCGCTCTCGGCGCGCAGCGCGAGGAAGTCGTAGGCGGCGCGGAAGCGCGGATGCTCGAGCACCGCGTACGGACGCCGTCCCGAGCGCTGCTCGAAGCGCGGCTGGACCGACCAGATCTCCTTCATCGTCGCGGTGAGGCGGCGCGGGATGGCGAGCTTGTCGGTCTGCTTGTCGAGCACGTCGTCCATCGCGGCGTAGAGCGCGGGAAGCGCCTTCTCGCCCTTCGCCTCGCGCGCCTTCCAGGCGGCGAGCACCTCGTGCCACAGCAGCGCGGCGAACAGGAACGCCGGCGATACGGGGCGGTCGGTGCGGATACGCTCGTCGGTCTGCTGCAGGGCGAGGTTCACGAAACGCTCCCCCAGCGGCTGCTCGAGGATCACGTCGAGCAGCGGCAGCACGCCGTGATGCAGGCCCTCGCCGCGCAGCCGGTGCACGCAGGCGCTCGCGTGCCCGGAGAGCAGCAGCTTCAGCATCTCGTCGAACACCCGCGCCGGCGGCACCTCGTCGATGAGATGCGCCATCTCCTTGATCGGCGCGCGCGTCTTCGCGTCGATGCCGAAGTCGAGCTTGGCCGCGAGCCGCACGGCGCGCAGCATGCGCACCGGATCCTCGCGGAAGCGCACCCGCGGGTCGCCGATGATGCGCAGCGTGCGCTTCTTGAGGTCGGCCGCGCCCTTGTGGTAGTCGAGCACCGTCTCGGTCGCCGGATCGTAGTACAGCGCGTTCACCGTGAAGTCGCGGCGCGCCGCGTCCTGCTCGCGGTTGCCGAACACGTTGTCGCGCAGCACCCGGCCCGATTCCTCGTCGACCTCGGCGGGCGCGGACGACCGGAAGGTGGAGACCTCGACGATCTCGTCGTTGAACACCGCATGCACGAGCTTGAAGCGCCGGCCGATCATGCGCGAGCGGCGGATCAGGCGGTGCACGTCCTCGGGATGCGCGTCGGTGGCGACGTCGAAGTCCTTCGGCTGCACGCCGAGCATCAGGTCGCGGACCGCGCCGCCGACCACGTAGGCGGAGAAGCCGTTGGTCTGCAGCACCTCGCACACCTTGCGGGCGCCGTAGGAGATCTGGTCGCGGGAGACGCCGTGCGCGTCGAACGGAAGGGCTTTCGGCTCGCGGCTGCGGCCGAGCACGCGGTTGATGAACTTCTTGATCAAGAAATGCGCAAAAAGAAAGGGTTAGAACGAGTGATGCGCCGCATGATACATGCAACCGCGCGGCTGCGCCGTCAGCGCAGCGAGAGGATCGGCCAGCCGCGTTCGCGCGCGACCGCCTCGAGCCGGGCATCGGGGTCCACCGCGACCGGGTGCGAGACGCGCTGCATCAGCGGCAGGTCGTTGGCCGAGTCGCTGTAGAACCACGACTCGGGGAAGCTCTCGAGCATCTGGCCGCGCGCGGCGAGCCAGGCCTCCAGCCGCGTCACCTTGCCCGCCTGGAAGCAGGGAACGCCTTCCGCCCGTCCGGTGTAGCGCCCCTCGACCATCTCGGGCTGGGTCGCGATGAGATGCGCCACGCCGAGCTCGCGTGCGATCGGCGCGGTGACGAACGCGTTGGTCGCGGTGATGATCGCCATCAGGTCGCCCTGCGCGGCGTGGCGCGCGACCAGCGACCGCGCCGCCGGCCCGATCATCGGCAGGATGCGCTCGGCCATGAACGCCTCGTGCCAGCGCGCGAGCTCCGCCGGCGTGTGGCGCGCGAGCGGCTCCAGCGCGAAGGCGAGGAACTCGTGGATGTCGAGCGTTCCGGCCTTGTACTGCTCGTAGAAATCGCGGTTGCGCGATTCGTAGAAGTCGCGGTCGACGACGCCGCGGTCGATGAGGAACTGGCCCCATTCGTAGTCGCTGTCGCCGGCGAGGAGGGTGTTGTCGAGGTCGAAGAGGGCGAGGTTCATCGGTCTTCCGTGCGCAGCGCCGCCCGCACCAGCGGCAGGGTCAGCGGCCGCTGGTGGGCGAGCGAGTAGCGGTCCAGCGCGTCGAGCACCGCGATCTGCGTGCCCATGTCGCGCGCGAGGTGGGTGAGCAGCCAGGCGAGGACGTCCTCCGGCAGCCGCATGCCGAGCGCCGCCGCGCGCGCGCGCAGCGCATCGGCCTTTTCCGCATCGGAGAGCGGCGCGAGCTCGAAGGCGAGGCCGGAACCGAGCCGGGTGCGCAGGTCCTCGCGCACGGCGACCTGCCCCGGGGCGGCGCCGCCCGCGACGACGATCGCCGCGCCGGCGGCGCGCGCCTCGTTGATGGCGTCGAAGAGCGCGATCTGCGCGGCCGGGTCGAGCGCCTCGACGTCGTCGACGGCTGCGAGACCGGCCGCGCCGGCCGCGCGGACGAGATGCGTGCGCCCGCTGCCCGGTGCACCCCACAGATAGAGCACCGTGGCCGCGGCGCGCCCCGCCGCCGCCTCGCGCAGGGCGTCGAGCGCCGCGCCGTTGCGGCCGGGGACGAAGTTCTCCAGCGTCGGCTCGGGCGGCGGGGCGAGCGCGAGGGGCAGCTGCGCCATCGCCGTCATGGCGCGTTGTAGAACTCGCTCGCGTGGTAGCGCCGCACCAGGTGGCGCACCGCGACCGAGAGCACGGCGGAGGCGGGCAGCGCGAGCAGCAACCCGGTGAACCCGAAGAGCTGCCCGAAGGCGAGCAGGGCGAAGATGACCGCCAGCGGATGCAGTCCGATGGCGCCGCCGACGAGCTTGGGCGTCACGAAATTGCCTTCCAGCGTCTGGCCGAGGAAGAACACCGCCCACACCCAGGCGACCGGCGCGATGTCTCCGAACTGCATGAAGGCGGCGAGCGTGGCGAGCACGAAGCCCACCGTTGCGCCCACGTAGGGCACGAAGGTCAGCAGGCCGGTCACGATGCCGATGGGCAGGTACGCCTGGAGCCCGGTCAGCCAGAGGCCCACGGTGTAGAAGACGCTCATCACCAGCAGCACCAGCACCTGGCCGTGCAGGTACTGGCCGAGCGTGTGGTCCGACTCCTTCACGAATCCGACGGTGTCATCGTGCCAGCGGCGCGGAATCAGCCGCTCCAGCCGCGCAACCATCTTCTCCCAGTCGCGCATCAGGAAGAACATGACGATCGGCACGAGCACGAGGTTGGCGAAGAGGCCGATGAGGCCGAGGCCGCCGAGCTTGAGCGAGGTGAGCACGCGCGAGCCGACGTCGTCGGAGCCGGCGACGAGCTCCCGGAGCGTCTCGACGAGCGCGTCGAGGTCGAAGGAGAGGTCCGTCCCGAAGCGTGCGTTGACCCACGGGGCCACCTGCCGGTCGAGGGTCTCCAGCCAGCCGGGTACCTGTCTCACCAGCGCGGTGATCTCGCGCACCAGCAGCGGCAGCACGATGCCGAACAGCAGGGCGAGCGCGCCCAGCACCAGCAGCAGCACGAGCACCACCGAGGCCGGCCGCGGCACGCGCCGCCGGTCCAGCCAGCGCACCAGCGGCATGCACACGTAGGCGAGGATGCCCGACAGCAGGAACGGGAACAGGATCGGCTTGAGCAGGTACAGCAGGGCCACGAGCGCCGCGCCGGTGCCGATCCAGAACCAGCTGGAGCGCTTGACGATCGGGGATTGGGCGGTCATGGGGAGGTAGAATGCCGGGCGGCGCGGCCTGAAGCCGCCCGAAACGAGGCTGGCGCACCGCGCAGCCGATAATGTAGCCCACCGCGCCCCCGAACACGATTCCCCGCCGCCCCGTGACCGCCTCCGATTCCCTCTCGTACCGCGATGCCGGCGTCGACATCGACGCCGGCGATGCACTGGTCGAACGCATCAAGCCGTTCGCGAAACGTACCCTGCGCCCCGAGGTGCTCGCCGGCATCGGCGGCTTCGGCGCATTGGTGGAACTGCCCAAGCGCTATCGCGAGCCCGTGCTGGTCTCCGGCACCGACGGTGTCGGCACCAAGCTGAAGCTCGCATTCACGCTCAACCGCCACGACACCGTGGGCATCGACCTCGTCGCGATGAGCGTGAACGACGTGCTCGTGCAGGGCGCCGAGCCGCTGTTCTTCCTCGACTACTTCGCCTGCGGCAAGCTGGACGTGCCGGTCGCCGCGGACGTGGTGAAGGGCATCGCCGCCGGCTGCGAGCAGGCGGGCTGCGCGCTGATCGGGGGCGAGACCGCGGAGATGCCGGGGATGTACCCGGCCGGCGAGTACGACCTCGCCGGCTTCTGCGTGGGCGTGGTCGAGAAGTCGAAGGTCATCGACGGCCGCGCCATCGCGCCGGGCGACGTCGTGCTGGGTCTCGCCTCCAGCGGCGCGCACTCGAACGGCTACTCGCTCGTGCGGCGCATCCTGGAGCGCGCGCAGCCCGACCTCGCCGCGCCGTTCGACGGCCGCACGCTGGCCGACGCCATCATGGCGCCGACGCGGATCTACGTGAAGCCGCTGCTCGCGCTGATGGCCGAGCTGCCGGTCAAGGGCCTCGCACACATCACCGGCGGCGGCCTCCTGGAGAACGTTCCGCGCGTGCTCCCCGAGGGCGTGCGCGCGGTGCTGGAGCAGTCCGCCTGGCCGCGGCCGCCGCTGTTCGACTGGCTGCAGCGCGAGGGCAACGTCGCCGAGAGCGAGATGCATCGCGTGTTCAACTGCGGCATCGGCATGATCGTCGTCGTCGCCGCCGACCACGCCGATGCGGCGCGCGCCTTCCTGGCGGCGCGGGGCGAGCAGGTCTTCCGCATCGGCCGGATCGAGACACGTCCGGCGGATTCTCCGCAGACCGTCGTCGTCTGACGACGCGGCCCTCGCGCCGCGGTCCCGCCTGTCCGGACGCCGCCCGGCCGTTCGTCGCCCGGCGTGTGCCATTTGTCCGACAGTGCACGCAAACGCATGGAAACGCGTGGAGTTTGACCGCGCTACGGGCGAAACTGGCGCGCCAGTTGCGGTCCAACTCGCTGCCATGACCCGCGGTCCGATCGTTTCCTCGCCTGCCCGAGCGCTCCGCTTCGCGCGACGCGTGCTGCCGTTCGCGGTCGCGTCGTGCTTCGCCCTGCCCGCGCATGCGAATCCGGCGGGCGCGAGCGTCGCCGCCGGTCACGCGACCTTCGCCGCGGACGGCAAGGCGCTCACCATCACGAACGTCCCGGGCACGATCATCAACTGGCAGCGGTTCTCGATCCGCCCAGACGAGGTCACCCGCTTCGTGCAGCAGGGGGCGGCGAGCGCGGTGCTGAACCGCGTCGCCGGGGGCGACCCGTCGCAGATCCTGGGCCAGCTCCTCTCGAACGGGCGCGTCTTCCTCATCAACCCGGCCGGCATCACCATCGGCGCCGGCGCGGTGATCGACACGGCCGGCTTCATCGCCTCGAGCCTCAACGTCAGCGACGCCGACTTCCTCTCGGGGCGCATGAAGTTCGCCGCGCTGGGTGCGGCGGGGCGCGTGGAGAACCACGGCACCATTCGCGCCCGGCAGGGCCCGGTCTATCTCATCGCGCCGAGCGTGGAGAACCACGGCGTGATCCACGCCGAGAATGGCGACGTGCTGCTCGCCGCGGGCAAGCGCGTGGAGATCGTCGCCGGCGCCAGCCCGCACCTGCGCGTCGAGCTCGACAACGCGGACGGCGCGGATGCGATCAACGTCGGTGCGCTGGTCGGTCGGCACGTCGGCGTGTACGGCACGGCGCTGCGCAACGCGGGCACCATCGAAGCCACGCGCGTCGAGGTGGGCGAGGGCGGCAGCATCTACCTGCGGGCTGCGCTGGACGCGACGCTCGCGTCGGGCGGCCGCATCGCCGCGAGCGGCACGAGCGGCGGCCGCGTGGCTGTCGAGGCGGGCGAGACGCTGCGCGTCGACGGCACGGTGGAGGCCCGCGGCAGCGCTGCCCGCGGCGGGGAGGTCGAGCTGCTCGGCGCTCGCGTGGGCGTGCTGGAGGGCGCGCACGTGGACGCCTCCGGCGCCACCGGGGGCGGCTCCATTCTCGCGGGTGGCGACTACCAGGGCGCGAATCCGGCGGTGCGCAATGCGACGGCCGCGTACGTCGGAGCCGGGGCCACGCTGCGCGCCGACGCGCTCGAGGCGGGACACGGCGGCCGCATCGTCGTGTGGGCGGACGACGCCACGCGGTACGCGGGTCACGCGTCCGCTCGAGGCGGCGCGGCAGGGGGAGACGGCGGCCTGATCGAGGTCTCGGGCCGCAACTTCCTTGCCTTCGCCGGGACCGCCGACACGCGCGCGCCGAGGGGCTCGACCGGTCTCCTGCTGCTCGATCCGAGCAACGTCAACATCACCACCACCGCCGACGCGTTCGCCGGCGGCGCGTTCGCCGGCGGGCAGTTCGGCGGCGCGGCCGGCACGGCGACCCTCACGTGGGCGACGATCGACCTGCAGCTCGCCGCGAACAACGTCGTCATCACCACGAGCGGGACCGGCGGCGCCGGCAATCTCACGGTGGTGAATGCGAGCCCCGTGCTGAACCGCGACAACGACCTCTGGCTGGTGGCGAACAATGCGATCACGGTCAGCGGCGCGATCACCAACACCGGCGCCGGCGGATTGCGGCTGTACGCGGGCTGGAACGGCGCGGCGTTCACCCATCCGACGGCACCGTCGCTTGCCGCCAGCACGACGGCGGACATCACGATCAACGCGCCGATCAGCGTCGGCGGCAGCGTGCTGATGGCCGCGAGCGATGCCATCGCGGTGAACCGCGACGTGATCGCGACGGGGGCCAACCGCTCGATCACGCTCCGCGCCGACGCGGACAACAACTTCGCCGGCAACCTCGCCATCGCGGCGCCCACCACGTCCACGACGGTCCAGACCACGGACGGCGCCATCGCGCTGTCGGGCGTCAACGTGTCGGTCGCCGCGGGCGCGGGCGCGGGCCGCACGGTGCTCGTCAACGCGCAGGGCGCGAACGGCACGCTGGACGTGCTCGCGCGCCACAACGCCGCCGGCACCGCGGGCGATTTCACCGTCGTCGGCGGCAGTGGCGCGAACGTGACCGCGACGGTGCAGAGCGCAGGCGCGCAGACGATCGGCGCCACCCGGGATCTCACCGTCGCGGGCGGGACGGCGGTCGGCGCGACGGCGGCCATCGTCCTCACCGCCGACGCCGACCAGACGATCGACGTCGGCCGCAATCTGCTCATCCGCGGCAGCAACACCGCGAACGCCAACAACGCGAAGGGCGGCATCGCCGGGCGCGGCGTGCAGTCGATCGACGTCGGCGGCAATCTCACCATCCAGGGCGGGACCAACGCGGGCACGGGCAAGAGCGGCGCCATCACGAACGTCCCCGGCGCGGGCACCGGCAGCACGACGCTCCGCGTGGTCGGCGCATTCGCGGAAACGAACAACGGCGTGAACGGCGCGTGGCTGGGCAGCGACGGCGCCGGCGTCTTCGGCGACGTGAACGTCACGCTGCAGGCGGCCGGGAACATCGGCATCACCAGCAGCCTGTCGGTGGGCGGTACCGCGAGCATCGCGATGGCCGCCGACGCGGCATTCGCCGCCGGGCAGTTGTGGGCGGCCGACCGCTTCTTCGCCGGCAGTGCGCAGTCCGCGGCGGTCGCTTCGAACAATGCGGGCAATCTCGCCTTCACGGCCCCGGTGGCGGCCACGACCGTGCAGACGGCCAACGGCGCGATCAGCCTGAGCGGCGTGAATGTCGCGCTGACGGGCGGCGGCGCGGCGGGGCGCAGCGTGCTCGTGAGCGCGCAGGGCGCGAACGGCACGCTCGACGTGCTCGCGCGGCACACGACCGCAGGCAGCGCCGGAGACCTGACGGTCACCGGAGGCACGGTGGCGAACGTCACCGCCACGCTGCAGAGCGCCGGCGCGCAGACGCTCGCCGCCACGCGCGACCTCGTCGTCGCCGGCGGCACGGCCGCCGGCACGACGGCCACGATCGCGCTCACCGGCGATGCCGCGCAGACCATCGACGTCGGCCGCAACGTGCTCGTGCGCGGCAGCAACACCGCCAACGCCAACGACGCGAAGGGCATTATCGCCGGCCGCGGCGTGCAGTCGATCGACGCCGGCGGCAACGTGACCCTCCAGGGCGGCACGGGCGCCGGCACCGGCAAGAGCGGCGTCGTCACCAACTCGCCCGGGGCGGGCGGCGGGGCCACGGTCATCCGCGCAGGCGGTGCATTCGCAGAGACCAACAACGGCGCGAACCGCGCGTGGCTGGGCAGCGACGGCGCGGGTGCGCTCGGCGACGTGAGCGTGACCCTCCAGGCGGGCGGCAACATCGGCATCACCAGCAGCCTCTCGGTCGCCGGCACCGCGAGCATCGCCATGGCCGCGGACGCGGCGTTCGCGGCCGGCGGCCTCTGGGGCGCGAACCGATTCTTCGCCGGCAGCGCGCAGTCGGCGGCGGTCGCGGCGAACAACGCCGGCAATCTCGCCTTCACCGCGCCCGTCGCGGCGACCACGGTGCAGACCGCGAACGGGGCGATCAGCCTGAGCGGCGTGAACGTGCAACTCACCGGCGGCGCGGCCGCCGGGCGCAGCGTGCTGGTCGACGCGCAGGGTGCGAACGGCACGCTCGACGTGCTGGCGCGGCACACGACCGCGGGGTCCGCGGGCGACGTGACGATCACCGCCGGCACGGCAGCTGGCGTGACGGCGGCCCTGCGGAGCGCGGGCGCGCAGACCATCGGGGCGAGCCGCAACGTGACCATCACCGGCGGCAACGTCAGCAACGCCACCGCGACGCTCGCGGTCACGCAGGATGCCTCACAGACGATCGATGCCGGCGGCGCGGTGACGGTCCAGGCGGGCACCGGTGCGGCGGTGACCGGGGCGGTCGCGAGCATCCGCGGCCGCGGGACGCAGTCCATCGACGCGGGTGGCAACGTGCTCGTCGCTTCCGGCGCGGCGGGGACGGGCAACCACGCGGTCATCGACAACACGCCCGCCGCGGCCGGCGTCACGGCCATCCGCACCCGCGGCAACTTCACCGCGACCAACAACGCAGGCGGCCGCGCCTGGCTGGGCGCCGTGGGCACCGGCGCGTTCACCGGCGTCGCGGTCGACGTGCAGGCCGCGGGCGACGTGAGCCTTGCCGGTGCGATGTCGACGAGCGGCGCGAACGGCCTCGCGGTGCGTGCGGACCAGGCTTTCGCCGCCGGCGACCTGTGGGCCGCAGACCGGTTCTTCGCCGGCAGCGCGGCGTCCGCGGCGAGCGCGTCGAACGGGCTGGGCGGCGTGCTGCTCGCCAGCGGCGCGGCGGCGTCCAGCGTCGCGCTCGCGACGGCGGCCGGCCCGCTCACCGTGACCTCCGCGGCACGCAATGCCGCGAACACCGCGGACGTGGACGTCACGCTGGGCGCGGGGCTGAACCAACTGGCGCTTGCGAGCACATCCGGCAATATCGTCGTGGGCGACACCTCGATGAGCGGCGCAGGCAACCGCAGCTTCCGCAACGTCACGGTCGCCAACGCGGTCGCCACGTCCGGCAGCCTCGCGATCGAGGCCAACAACGCACTCACGCAGAATGCCGGCGTGACCGGCAACGCCGGTGTCACGCTGACCGCCGACGCCGACGCCAGCGGCGCCGGCACGCTCGCCCTGAACGCCGGCGTGACGTCGGTCACCGGGGACGTGCTGCTCTCCGGCGTGGGCGTGACGCAAGCCGCCGCAACCGCGGTGAACGCGGGCGCCGGGACGCTCACGGTCGACGGGAACGACGGCGCGATCGCGCTCGCGGGCACGCTCGCCACCACCCGCGCCGGCGCCGCCGCGATCGTCCTGCGGGACGCGGCGGCGGTGGCGCTCGGCAACGTCTCCGCGGTGAACGGCTCGCTCGTGCTCGGCGAGCTCGGCGCCGAAAATCTTTCCGGCAGCGTGACGCAGAACGCGGGCACGACGATCAACGCGGCGGGGCTCGCGGGCCAGGTCGCCGGCGACGTGACGCTCGCCAACGCCAACGACTTCACCGGCGCGGCCGGCATGCAGGCCGGAGGCAGCGTGTCGCTGAACGACGTGAACGCGCTCGTCGTCGGCACCATCGACGCCGACGGCGCCGTGCTCGCGCGCGCCGGGGGCGATCTCTCGCTGGGCGCCAGCGTGTCGTCGAATGCCGCGGGCGACGCCGTGGTGCTCGCCGCGGGCGCCGGCGCGGCCTTCCTGAACCCGGGCGCGAACGGCATCGCGACCCCTGCGGGACGCTGGCTCGTGTATTCCGACGCACCCGCGGGCAACGTCTTCGGCGGCCTGGCGAGTGGCCAGCAGGCGCTGTGGAACCGGGCCTATCCCGCGGCTGTGCCCGAGGCCGGCAATCGCTACGTGTTCGCGGTCCAGCCCGGCGTGACGGTCACCTCCACGGACGTGACCAAGCCCTACGGCACCGACGCCACGGCCGCCGTCGCCGCCGCCTTCGTGGCGAGCGGGTTCGTGGACGCAAGCCTCTACGGTGGCGTGTTCACGCAGGACAGTGCCGCGAACGCACTCAGCGGCAGCGTGACGTCCCTGGGCGCGGCGCCGACTGCGACGGTAGCCGGTTCGCCCTATGCGACCAGCGTCGCGTTCGCCGCCACGACGGGCTATGCGGTGACCAACGTCGCAGCCGGTCTGGTGTTCGTCACGCCCGCGGGGCTCACGATCCGCGCGAACGACGCCGCCAAGACCTACGGTCAGACGGTCACGTTCGCGGGCACGGAGTTCACCGCGAGCGGCCTCGCCAACGGCGAGACCGTGGGCAGCGTGACGCTCGCGAGCCCGGGCGCCGCCGCCACGGCGGGCGTCGCCGGCAGCCCGTATGCGATCACCGCGAGCAACGCCACCGGCGGCACGTTCGACGCCGGCAACTACGCGATCACCTACGTCGATGGCGCGCTCACCGTGGATCCCGCCGGCCTCACGGTGACGGCGAACGATGCCGCGAAGACCTACGGGCAGACGCTCGCGTTCGCCGGCACCGAGTTCACCGCGAGCGGCCTCCTGAACGGCGAGACCATCGGCAGCGTGACGCTCGCGAGCGCGGGCGCCGCGGCGACGGCCGGGGTCGCCGGCGGCCCGTACGCCATCACCGCGAGCAACGCCACCGGCGGGACTTTCAACGCGGGCAACTACGCGATCGCGTATGTCGACGGCACGCTGACGGTGAACCCGGCCGCGCTGTCCGTGACGGCGAACGACCGGACGAAGACCTACGGCCAGACGGTGACGTTCGCCGGGACCGAGTTCACCGCCAGCGGCCTGCAGAACCTGGAGACCATTGGCAGCGTGACGCTGGCGAGCGCGGGCGCGGCGCCGACTGCCACCGTGGCCGGCAGCCCGTATGCGATCAGTGCGAGCAACGCGACCGGCGGCAGCTTCGATCCGGGCAACTATGCCATCACCTACAACGACGGCGCCCTGGCGGTGAATCCGGCGCCGCTCACGGTCACGGCGAACGACCAGAGCAAGGTCTACGGGAACGTGTTCACGTTCACCGGAGCGGAGTTCGCGGCCTCCGGCCTGCAGAACGGCGAGACCGTGGGCTCCGTGGCGCTCGCCAGCGCGGGCGCCGCCGCGACGGCGACCGTGGTTGCGGGACCGTACCCCATCACCGCGGCCAATGCGACCGGGGGCAGCTTCGATCCCGCGAACTACGTGATCGCCTACGTCCCCGGCACGATGACGGTGACGCCGCGCCCGATCGCCGTGACGGCGGACAACCAGACCAAGGTCTACGGCGCCGCGGATCCGGCGCTCACCTTCAACGCCTCGGGGCTGGTCAACGGCGACACGCTGTCCGGAGCGCTCGCCCGGGCACCCGGCGAGAGCGTCCCGGGCAGTCCCTACGCGATCACGCAGGGCACGGTGACCGACGCGACCAACCCGAACTACGCGATCGCGTTCACCCCCGGCGCGCTCGCCATCACGCCGGCGCCGCTCACCATCGCGGCGAACGACGCCTCGCGCCTCTACGGCGACCCGAACCCGGCATTCGGGGCGACTTTCGTGGGCCTCGTCAACGCCGACACGCCGGCGGCGATCGCCGCGCTCTCCATCGATACGGCCGCGACCGCCGCGAGCAACGCCGGGGCGTATGCCATCGTGCCGTCGGGCGGCGTGAACCCGAACTACGCCATCTCCTACGTCGACGGGACGCTCACCATCGTTCCGGCGCCGCTCGCCGTGCGCGCGAACGACGCGTCGCGGCTTTTCGGCCAGCCCAACCCGCCGTTCAGCGCCACGTTCTCGGGGCTCAGGCTGGGGCAGGGGCCCGATGTGCTGAGCGGCACGCTCGCCTTCGCCACGCCGGCGACGCCGGAGTCGGTTCCCGGCGCATACGCGATCGTGCCCTCCGGCGTGTCCTCGCCGAACTACGCCGTCACCTTCGTCGACGGCACGCTGCGCGTCGTGCCCGCGGCGCCGCCGGGCGATGCCGCGCGCGACGTGGCCGCCGCGCGTTCCGGCGCGACGTCGCCGGTCGCGCTGCTCGCCGGCGGCGGCTGCGCGCCCGCGCTCGCCGGTTCGCAGCGCGTCGTCTTCGCACCCGGCCTGTGCATCGACCGGCCGCAGCGCTGACGCTGCGTCAGCTGCCGCGGCGCGCCACGTAGATTCCGGCGAGCACGATCGCGCCGCCGACGATCTGCATCGGGCCGATGCGCTCCCCCAGCAGCACCCACGCATAGAGCGTCGCCATCACCGGCTGGATCAGCAGGCTCACCGCTGAGAACGAGGCCGGCAGGTGCGCCATGGCGTAGGCGATCAGGCTCTGTCCGCCCACCTGGCACACGAGGGCGAGGCCGAGCAGCACCAGCCAGCCCGATGGCGAGTGCGGAAGCATCGCCTCGCCGGTGGCGAGGGCGATGGGCAGCAGCACGACCGCGGTCACCGTCGTGCTCGCGGCCATGATCGACGCGGTGGAGCGGGAGTCGCGCAGGTGCTTGATGGCGAGAAAGTAGGCGCCGTAGAAGACGGCGGTGAGCACGCCGAGGGCATCGCCGAGGAGTCGCATGCCGCCGGCCGCGAAGGACGGACCCACCAGCACGAAGGCGCCCGCCATCGCCGTCACCATGCCGACGAGAAGGAGCGGCGTCACCCGCTGGCCGAACAGCAGATAGCCGCCGACGGCGACGAAGATCGGCGCGAGGTTGGCGAGCAGCGTGGCGTTCGCCACCGTGGTGAACAGAATCGAGAAATGCCAGACCGCAAGGTCGCCGGCGAAGAAGAGCCCGGCGAGCAGCATCGGCACGGACCACGTGCGTCCGCCGCCGCCCGCTGTGCGGGCGAACATCACCCACGCGACCAGGAACGGGGTGGCGAGCGCGACGCGCCAGAAGGCGCTCGCGGTCGGCCCGACATCCGACAGGCGCACAAAGATCGGAGCGAAGGCGATGGCGGCGCCGCCGGCGAGCAGCGCGACGAGGGCGAGCGACTCGACGCGCCGTCTGGGCGCGTGGCCGTCCATCCGCGACGCGGTCAGCGCAGCTGGCCGAGCGCGGCTTCGGCGCGCTGCACCTGCTCGCGGGCGCGCGCGACCGCCGCCTCGTTCGCGGCCTGGCGCTGCCAGTAGGACTCGTTCAGGCGGCTGCCGCCGCCGGCGTTGCCGGTCCGCTCGCCCGGCAGGGGTTCCTTGCCGGCGTCGAACTGCTGCTGGGCCTCGGCGAGCCGGGCGCGCGCGGCCTCGAGTTCCGCCGAGGCGCGCTGGAACTCGCGGTCGCGGTCCGACAGCCGTTCGCGCAGCGCATCGCGCCGCTCCTGGAGCTGCTCCTGCCGCGGCGTCGCGGCGGGGGCGGGCGCCGACGGGGGCGGCGGCGCGATCTCGTCCACCAGGCGCCCGCCGGGAACGGGCTTGTCGGAATACACGATCCGCCCGTCGGGCATCACGTACTTGAACACCTGCTGGGCGGGCGCGATGCCGGCCGCTGCCGTCAGGAACACGACGATGCCGTACGCCAGGGCCTGCTTGCGCTTCATGATCTTCCGCCTTTGCGTTGTTGTCTGGGGCCGTGCCGGAGCGACTGCCGGAACAGGGTACCGGAGCGGCCTTCCGGCGTCCGTGACCGGTCAGCCGCGATGATAGAATTTTTCGCGTCCGCGCTCGTTTCCTCCATGCCCGCACCCGCGTTCGTCCACCTGCGCCTCCACAGCGAGTATTCCGTCATCGACGGGATCGTGCGCATCGACGACGCCGTGCAGGCCGCACGCGACGACGGCATGGGCGCGCTCGCGATCACCGACCAGGCGAACCTGTTCGGCATGGTCAAGTTCTACCGGGCCGCGCGCGCCGCCGGCGTCAAGCCGATCGTCGGCGCCGACGTGCTGGTGACCAACGAGGCGGAGCGCGACAAGCCGGCGCGGCTGCTCCTCCTGTGCCGCAACCGGCGCGGCTATCTCAACCTCTGCACGCTGCTGTCGCGCGCGTGGCTGGACAACCAGCATCGCGGACGCGCGGAGATCCGCCGCGAGTGGCTTGCGGAAGGGCTCGCCGACGGGCTGATCGCGCTCTCCGGCGCGCTCGCCGGCGACGTCGGCGCAGCGCTCCTGCAGGACAACATGCCCGCGGCGGAGCGGCTCGCCGCGGAGTGGGCGCGGCTCTTCCCGAACGCGTACTACATCGAGCTGCAGCGCGCCGGGCATCCGGGGACGGAAGCGTGCGTGGCGCGCGCGGTCGCGCTCGCCGGGCGGCTCAAGCTCCCGGTGGTCGCGACGCACCCGGTGCAGTTCCTCCGCCGCGAGGACTTCGTCGCGCACGAGGCGCGCACCTGCATCTCCGAAGGCTACGTGCTCTCCGACCAGCGCCGGCCGCGGTCCTTCACCGAGGAGCAGTACTTCAAGTCGCAGGCCGAGATGGGTGCGCTGTTCGCCGACCTGCCCGAGGCCCTGGCCAACGCGGTGGAGATCGCCAGGCGCTGCAACCTCGAGCTCGAGCTCGGCAAGTCGAAGCTGCCGAACTTCCCGACGCCGGAAGGCGTCACCCTCGACGAGTACCTGCTGCAGCTCGCCGGTGAGGGGCTGACGAAGCGCCTCGCGGCGCTGTACCCCGAGGCCGGTGCGCGGGCCGCCGCCGAGCCGCGTTACCGGGAGCGTCTCGCGTTCGAGGCGAAGACCATCTCGCAGATGGGCTTTCCGGGGTACTTCCTGATCGTCGCCGACTTCATCAACTGGGCGAAGAACAACGGCGTGCCGG
>CAZKHE010000041.1:0-33685 GCA_964552535.1 uncultured Enterobacteriaceae bacterium
TTATGGCCCCGGTGAAAATCAACCTGCAAGGCGTGAAAGCGCGAATTTCCACGGCCGCATCGCAGTGCGGCCGGGATGCCCGTGACATAAGTCTCGTGGCCGTCTCGAAGACGCATCCGCCCGGGATGATCCGCGAAGCGCACGCCGCCGGGCAGCGCGATTTCGGCGAGAACTACGTGCAGGAAGCGCTCGACAAGATGGACGCCCTCTCAGATCTGGATCTCGTGTGGCACTTCATCGGCCCGATCCAGAGCAACAAGACGCGGCCGATCGCAGAGCGCTTCGATTGGGTGCATTCGGTCGATCGCGAGCGGATCGCCGCGCGCCTCTCGGCACAGCGGCCCGCCGGCAAGCCGCCGCTCAACGTGTGCGTGCAGGTCAACGTGAGCGGCGAGGCGAGCAAGAGCGGCTGCGCGCCTGCCGAGGCAAGCGCGCTCGCGCATGCCGTGGCGAAGCTGCCCAACCTGCGCCTGCGCGGCCTGATGACCGTACCCGAACCGACCGAGGATCACGAATTGCAATACGCGCGGTTCCGGGAGCTCGCCGCCCTCCGCGAGGCGCTGGCCGCCGAAGGCCTCGCGCTCGACACCCTGTCGATGGGCATGTCGGACGACCTCGAAGCCGCGATCGCCGCCGGCAGCACCCTGGTGCGCATCGGCACGGCGGTCTTCGGCCCGCGCGAATCGCGCACCACGGCGAGCGCAGAATGCTGAGGGTTGTTACCCTTCCCTCTTCTCTCTTCCCCCTTCCCGCTTTTCATGCAAATCACCTTCATCGGCGGCGGCAACATGGCCGCGGCGCTCGCCGGCGGCCTGGCCGCCCGCGGCTTCGACCCGACGCGCATCAAGGTGGTCGAACTGCTCCACGAGGCGCGCAGCCGGCTCTCCGAGACGCTCGGCGTCGCCACCTTCGCCTCGCCCGCGGAGGCAGCGCCCTTCGGCGACCTGGTGGTGCTCGCGGTGAAGCCCCAGCAGATGCGCGATGCGGCAGCGGCGCTGCGCCCGCACCTCCGCGGCGAGCCGGTGCTGTCGATCGCCGCGGGCCTGCGCACCACCGATCTCGCGCGCTGGCTCGGCGAGGGCGTCCATCTGCTGCGCTGCATGCCGAACACCCCCTCGCTCATCGGCCACGGCATCGCCGCCCTGTACGCCGGACCGGGCGTGACCGACCCGGAGCGCGCCGCGGCACAGACCGTGCTCGAAGCGGTGGGCAAGGCGGTGTGGGTGGAGGACGAAGCGCTGCTCGATCCGGTCACCGCCGTGTCGGGCAGCGGCCCCGCGTACGTCTTCTATTTCATCGAGGCGATGGAGGAAGCGGCTCGCTCGCTCGGCCTGCCGGACGCCGTGGGGCGAGAACTGGCCATCGAGACATTCCGCGGCGCCGCCGAACTGGCCGCGCGCTCGCCGGAAAGCGCGGCCACGCTGCGCGAGCGCGTGACGTCCAAGGGCGGCACCACCGAGCGCGCGCTCGCGTCGATGGCCGAGGACCGCGTGAAGCAAGCCATCGTGCGCGCCGTGCAGGCCGCCTCGGCGCGCGGCCGCGAGCTCGGCGACCTGCTGGGAAAGGACTGAAGGGATGGGCGGTCAGATTCTCGCGTTCCTGCTGCAGACCGTCTTCGGGCTGTTCGTGTACCTCGCCCTGATGCGCTTCTTCATGCAGGTGTTCCGCGCACCGTTCCGCAATCCTGTCGGGCAGTTCGTCATGGCGCTGACCGACTGGGCGGTGGTCCCGCTGCGCAAGGTGATTCCGAGCGTCGGCGGCTACGACGTCGCCAGCCTGGTGCTGGCGTGGCTGGCGCAGCTCGTGCTGCTCGTGCTGCTCTACGCACTGGTGCTGCAGGTGGGCGCGGGCAACCTGCCCGTCATGGTGCTGCTGCAATCGGTGATCGAGCTGCTGAGGGCGAGCCTGCAGCTCCTGATGTTCGTCGTGATCATCCAGGTGGTGCTCTCCTGGGTGAGCCCCCACCATCCGCTGATGGGCGTGTTCGATGCGCTGAGCCGGCCGTTCTGCAACCTCTTCCGGCGCGTCATTCCGCCGATCGGGAACGTCGATCTCTCGCCTCTCTTCGTCATCGTGCTGGCGCAGGTGCTGCTGATCGTGCTCGACAACCTGCCGCGGGCGCTGCTGCTGGGCGGCGGTTGAGCGCACGCTGGTATCGGCGGCACGGGACCGGCTGGCTGCTCGAGGTGCACGCCCAGCCGGGCGCGAGATCGAACGGGATCGCCGGCCTGCACGGCGAACGGCTCAAGGTGCGCATCGCCTCGCCGGCGGTGGATGGCCGCGCCAACGAAGCCCTGGTGCGCTATCTCGCGGAACGCCTGGACGTACCGCGCGGCACGGTCCATCTCATTCGCGGCGAACGCTCGCGCGACAAGTCGGTCGTCGTCGATGCCGCCGACGCGCGGCCGGAGCGTCTGCTCGAAGCGTGAGCGTCAGCGCCGCGCGTCGCCGCGTTCGTACACCACCGCCCCGCTCACCAGCGTGGCGCGCACCACCCCCGGCAGCTCGTAGCCGATGAACGGGGTGTTCTTGCCCTGGCTCTTCAGTCCCTGCGGGGTGACCTTGAAGTGGGCCGCCGGGTCGAAGATGCAGACGTCCGCGGGGGCGCCGACGCCCAGATGCCCCGCCTCGATGCTCAGGACGCGCGCAGGCGCGGCGGTGATGCGCGCGAGCGCCTCCGGCAGCGGGACCTTAGACGCCTCGGCCCAGCGCAGCGTGAGCGGCAGCAGCAGCTCGAGACCGGTGGCGCCGGGCTCGGACTCCCCGAACGGCAGCTGCTTCGCGTCCTCGTCGACCGGCGTGTGGTCCGAGCAGATCGCATCGACGGTGCCGTCGCGCACCCCATCGGCGAGCGCGTCGCGGTCGCGCAGGGTCCGGAACGGCGGCACCACGTGGCACTGCGCGTCGAAATAGCCGAGATCCATTTCCGAGAGGTGCAGGTGGTGCACGGCGACGTCGCAGGTCACGGGCAGGCCGTCGGCCTTCGCCTTGCGCACCAGATCGACGCCCTTGCGCGTGGAGAGGCGCGCGAGATGCACCCGCGTGCCGGTCATGCGCACCAGCTCGAGGATGGTGTGGAGCGCGATGATCTCCGCCGCGGCGGGAATGCCTGCCAGTCCCAGCCGCGTCGCGACCTCGCCGTCGTGGGCGACCCCGGCCTTCGCGATGTGCGGATCCTGCGGCCGCAGCCACACGGTGAAGCCGAACGTCGCGGCGTACTGCAGCGCCCGCCACAGCACCTCGGTGTCCACCAGCCGCGCCTCGGCTTGCGAGAACGCCACGCACCCGTGGTCGGCGAGCTCCGCCATCTCGGTGAGGCGCTCCCCGCCGAGCTTCGCGGTCAGCGCACCGAGCGGATACAGGTGGGCGAGGTTGAGGCTCTTGGCGCGGAACTTGAGCATCTCCACCAGCCCGGGCTCGTCCAGCACCGGGTCGGTGTCCGGCGGGCACGCGAGGCTCGTCACGCCGCCGGCGACCGCGGCGAGCATTTCCGACTCGAGCGTGGCCTTGTATTCGAACCCCGGCTCGCGCAGGCGTGCGGCGAGATCGACGAGGCCGGGCGCGACGATGCAGCCCGCGGCATCGAGCGTGCGGTTCGCGATGAAGCCGTCGGGTGCCGTGCCGACGCCAACCACCTTGCCGGCGGCGATGTAGAGATCGCGGCGCGCGTCGATGCCGTGCTGCGGGTCGACGAGGCGCCCGTCGCGGATGTGGATTTTCATTCTTCGTAGCTCGAGCCGTCCTTGCGCGTGAAACGGTACTTGCCGTCCACGGCCTGTGCGGCCAGGTCGATATCGGGATAGTGCGCGGCGTCCCCGGGCAGGCGATCGCCGATCTCCAGGTAGAGCACGTCGCGGTCGGTCTCGTTGACGAGGCAGTGGCCGTCGGCCGCACCCGCGGGAAACGCGACGGCGAGCCCGGGCGCGAGCTTGCGGCGGCCGGCCTCGGACACCAGCGTCGGCTCGCCTTCGAGGATGTAGATCAGCTCGTCCTGGACCTGGTGCCAGTGCCGTGCGGAGGACTGTCCGCCCGGCGCGATGCGCGTGAGGTTCACGCCGAAGTTGGCGAGGCCGCCCGCGTTGCCGAGCCGGCGGCGGAAGCGCTTCGCCACCAGCGCGCGGAACGGCGCCGGATAGAGGGTGGAGCCGTCCTCCGGCACCTCGCGCGGATCGATGATCTTCGCACCGCTCATGCGCCACCTCCGCCCAGGATGCTCATCACCGCCATGCGCACCGCGATGCCGAACGTCACCTGCGGCAGGATCACCGCGTGCTCGCCATCGGCCACCGAGGACTCGATCTCGACGCCGCGGTTCATCGGGCCCGGGTGCATCACGATCGCATCGGGCTTGGCGAGCGCGAGCTTCTCGGGCGTCAGGCCGTAGTACTTGTAGAACTCCTGCGCCGAGGGCAGCAGCGGGCCGCGCATGCGCTCGTTCTGCAGCCGCAGCATCACGATGACGTCCACGTCGCGCAGGCCCTTCGCCATGTCGTGGTGCACCTTGACGCCGAGACCCTCGACGCCGGTGGGCAGCAGGGTCTGCGGGCCGATGGCACGCACGTCGGGCGTGCCGAGCGTGGTGAGCGCGTGGATCAGCGAGCGCGCGACGCGGGAGTGCAGCACGTCGCCGACGATCGCCACCGACAGGCGGGTGAAGTCCTGCTTGTAGTGGCGGATGGTGTAGGCGTCGAGCAGGCCCTGGGTGGGGTGCGCGTGGCGGCCGTCGCCGGCATTGATGACGTGCACGTGGCTCTTCACGTGCCGCGCGATCATGTGCGCGGCGCCGCTCTGCGCGTGGCGCACGACGAACATGTCGGCGTGCATCGCGGTCAGGTTGTCCACCGTGTCGAGCAGCGTCTCCCCTTTCGCGGTGGAGGACGTGCTGATGTTGAGGTTGATCACGTCCGCGGAGAGGCGCTTCGCCGCGATCTCGAAGGTGGTGCGCGTGCGCGTCGAGTTCTCGAAGAACAGGTTGAACACGCTCTTGCCGCGCAGGAGCGGCACCTTCTTCACCTCGCGGTCGGTCACGCCGACGAAGCTCGTCGCCGTGTCGAGAATCTGCACGATGTGCTCGCGCGGCAGGCCCTCGATGGTGAGCAGGTGCTGCAGTGCGCCCTTTTCGTTGAGTTGTGGATTGCGCATCAGCTCGATGTGGGGGTCAGGCGGAAGGCGAGGCGGCCGGCGTCGTCGCGCCCGAGGCGCAGCATGTGTCCGGCAGGCACGGCGAGGTCGGCGCCCACGTACTGCGGGCAGATCGGGAGCTGGCGCTCGCCGCGGTCCACGGCCACCACGAGGTGGATCTTGGCGGGCCGGCCGTAGTCGAAGAGCTCGTTCATCGCGCCGCGGATGGTGCGCCCGGTGTAGAGCACGTCGTCCACCAGCAGGATGTGGCGGTTCTCCACCTCGAAGGGAATCTTCGACGGCTTGACCTGCGGATGCAGGCCGGTCTTCGCGTAGTCGTCGCGGTAGAACGAGATGTCGAGCGTCCCCAGGGGCACCTGGATGCCGAGCGCCTGGTGCAGCCGCTCGGCGAGCCATGCCCCGCCGGTGTAGATCCCCACCATCGCGGTGTCGGGCGTGACGTCCGGCTTGATGCGCGTCACGAGCTTGGCGAGCAGCTGCTCGGCGTCAGGAAGTTGCATGGGCGTCGAAATAGTCCTGGAGGATGACCTGGGCGGCGACCGGATGCGCGAGCGCCTTGTGCTTGCGGCCGCCGCGGCCGATGTCGCGCAGGCGCGACTCCGCATCGGCCGAGGAGAGGCGCTCGTCGACGAGCGATACGGGGATGCCGCAGCGGGCTTCCACCGCGGCGGCGAAGGCGCGGACGCGCTCGGTGAGCGCATGCGGCGTGCCGTCCATGGCGAGCGGCAGGCCGACCACGATCCGCCGCGGCGTCCATTCCCGTACGCGCGCTTCGACGGCGCTCATGCGCGCCGCTTCGTCGCGCGTCTCGATGGTGTCCAGCGGATGCGCGAGTCCGAGGGATTCGTCGCCGACCGCCACGCCGACATAGCGCTCGCCGTAGTCGAAAGCGAGCACCGTGCCGGCCGGCTCAGGCATGTCCGGCCTCGTCCGAGAGGCGCGCGAAGTCGATGCCGAGCAGGGCCATCGCGGCGGCGAGGCGCTCTTCCGGCGGCAGGTCGAAGATGATCTGCTCGCGCGCCTCGACGGTGAGCCAGGCGTTCTGCTTGATCTCGTGCTCGAGCTGCCCCGCCGCCCAGCCGGCATAGCCGAGGGTCACCAGCAGCTTCTCCGGGCCGGTGCGCGCGGCGAGCGCCTCGAGGATGTCGCGCGAGGTGGTCAGGCCGACGCGGTCGCGGACCGACAGCGTCGAGCTCCAGCTTCCCACCGGCTGATGCAGCACGAAGCCGCGGTCGGACTGCACCGGCCCGCCGAAATACACCGGCAGCTCGCCCAGGCGCCGATCGCGCAGCTCGAGGTCGACCCGCTCGAACAGGGTCGCGAGGTTCATGTCGATCGGCTTGTTGACCACCAGCCCGAGCGCGCCCTGCTCGTTGTGCTCGCAGATGTAGGTGAGCGTCCGGGCGAAATACGGATCGGCCATGTTTGGCATGGCGATCAGGAAGTGGTGGGTGAGGTCGACGCCGGACATGCGTTCGCCATTCTACTCCCGCGCCTGCGCGGCGCAGCGCGGCTCCGCTACCATGCGCGCCCATGACCCAGGATGCCGCCCTCGTCTGGTTCCGCCGCGACCTGCGCGACCACGACCACGCCGCGCTGTACCACGCGCTCAAGCACGCGCGCCGGGTGTACTGCGCGTTCTGCTTCGACACCGAGATCCTCGACCGGCTGCCCTCGCGCGCCGACCGGCGGGTGGAGTTCCTCTGGCACTCGGCACTCGAGCTGAACGCGCGCCTCGCCGAGCGGGGCGGGGCGCTGGTCGTCACGCACGGGCGCGCGCGCGAGGAGATTCCGCGCCTGGCGGAGGCCCTCGGTGTCGCCGCCGTCTACGCCAACCACGACTACGAGCCGGCGGCGATCGATCGGGACGACGCGGTGCACGCGCGACTCGTGCAGTCGGGGCGCGAGCTGCGCACGTTCAAGGACCAGGCGGTCTTCGAGCGCGACGAGGTGCTGACCGGTGCGGGCACTCCGTTCGCGGTGTTCACGCCCTACCGGAATGCCTGGCTGAAGAAGCTCACGCCGTTCTACCTGAAGCCGTACGCGGCGCCGGCGGACGGCGGCGCGCTCGCAAGACCCGCGGCGGGGGTGCTCGAAGCGCGCCTGCCCACGCTCGATACGCTCGGTTTTCGCACCACGAACCTCCGGGAGCTGAAGATCCCGACGGGCATGAGCGGTGCGCGCGCCTTGTTCGAGGACTTCCTCCTCCGCATCGGCGTCTATCGCGAGGCGCGCGATTTCCCGGCGGTGAAGGGGCCGTCGTATCTCTCCGTGCACCTGCGCTTCGGCACGATCTCCGTGCGCGAGCTCGTGCGTCGCGCGCTAGAGGTCGGCGGGCCGGGCGCGGACACCTGGGTGTCGGAGCTGGTGTGGCGCGACTTCTACTTCCAGATCCTCGCGCACCACCCGCACGTCGTCGGTCATGCGTGGCGGCGCGAGTACGACGCGCTGACCTTCGACAACGATCCGGACCAGCTCGCCGCCTGGTGCGAGGGGCGCACCGGCTATCCGATCGTCGACGCGGCGATGCGCCAGCTGAACCAGACCGGCTACATGCACAACCGCCTGCGCATGATCGCCGCGTCGTTCCTGGTCAAGGACCTGCACTGCGACTGGCGGCTGGGCGAGCAGTACTTCGCCGACCATCTGAACGACTTCGACCTCGCCGCCAACAACGGCGGCTGGCAATGGGCGGCCTCGACCGGCTGCGACGCGCAGCCGTACTTCCGCATCTTCAACCCGGTGACGCAGTCGCGGAAGTTCGATGCCGAGGGCCGGTTCATCCGCCGCTACGTGCCGGAACTCGCGCGGGTGCCCGACAAGTTCGTGCACGCGCCATGGACGATGGGTGCGCTGGACCAGCAGGCTGCGGGCTGCGTGATCGGCCGCGACTATCCCGCGCCCGTCGTGGATCACGACCGGGCGCGGAAGGTGACGCTGGAGCGCTACGGTGCGGTGAAGAAGCCGAGCGCCTAGGCGGGCTGCGCCCGCCTGACGAACGAGGCGATGTTCGCGAGCAGCTCGTCTTCCTGATAGGGCTTGCCGAGGTAGACGTTCACGCCGATCTCGCGCGCGTAGGCGCGGTGCTTCTCGGCGGTGCGCGAGGTGATCATGATGATGGGGATGCGCTTCAGGCGGCGGTCGGCGCGCACGTTGCGCGTGAGATCGAAGCCGTCCATGCGCGGCATCTCGATGTCCACCAGCATCACGTCGGGCGCGACGTCCTGCAGCTGCTCCATCGCGTCGACCCCGTCCTTCGCGGTGAGCACGTTGTAGCCCTCGCGCGCCAGCAGCCGCCCGGTGATCTTGCGCACCGTCAGCGAGTCGTCGACGATCATCACCGTCGGCGTGGTGTTGAGCGGCATCACCTGGGTGACGTCCACCGGCGCCGCGGGCACCACCGGCTCGTGCGCCGCGGCCCCTTCGCGGCCCGCGAGAATGACCGGGTTGATGATGAGCAGGATCTCGCCCGAGCCGAGCACCGTCGCGCCGGTGATGCCGGCGATGCGGGCGAGCAGCGGCCCGGTGTTCTTGACCACGATTTCCTGGTTGCCGAACATCTCGTCCACCTGGATCGAGACCACGTTCGACCCGGAGCGCAGGAACAGCACCGGGGTCACCCGCTTCGGCTCCGGCTGGGTGCTGGCGTCGGAGAGCAGCCGCGGCAGGTAGCGGAACGGATAGCGGCGGTCCTGCCACGTCGCCTCGCTGCTCGCGATCAGCCCGGCGAGTTCCTTCTCCTTCACCTGGCGCACCTGCTCGATCATCGCCGCCGGAATGGCGTACTTCCCGGTGCCGGCACGGACGATCACAGCCTGCGTCACGGCCAACGTGAGCGGCAGGTAGATGGTGAACGTGGTGCCGCGGCCGCGCTCGGTGTGCGTCTCGACGCGTCCGCCGAGGGCGGAAATCTCGCTCTTCACCACGTCCATGCCGACGCCGCGTCCGGCGAGCTGCGTCACTTCGGACGCGGTGGAGAAGCCGGGGTGGAAGATGAGGTCGGCGATCTCGCTGTCCGGCGGCGCATCGACCGGGGAGAGGAGGCCGATGGCCACCGCCTTCTCCCGGACGCGGTCCACGTTGATGCCCGCGCCGTCGTCGGTGACCGCCAGCGTGACTTCGTTGCCCTCCTGGCGCACCTCGATGCGGATCTCGCCGAGTTCCGGCTTGCCGGCCTGGGCGCGGTCGGCCATCGACTCGATGCCGTGCGCGACCGAGTTGCGCAGCATGTGCTCGAACGGCGCGGTGATGCGCTCGAGCACCGAGCGGTCGAGCTCGACCTGCCCCCCGCGGATGTCGAGCACCGCGCGCTTGCCGGCGTCCTTCGCCGCCTGGCGCACGACGCGGAAGAGGCGCTCCGAGATGCTCGCGAACGGCACCATGCGCACGCGCATGAGGTTGTTCTGCAGCTCGCGGGTGATGCGGGCCTGCGCGAGCAGTGCCGCGTCCGAATCGCCCAGCGCCTTGAGCACGTTCTGCTGCACGGTGGAGACGTCGTTGACGCTCTCCGCCATCATGCGCGTGAGCTCCTGGAAGCGCGTGAACCGGTCGAACTCCAGCGGGTCGAACGGCTTCTCCAGCTCCTGCGCCGCCGACAGCCGCGACTGCATCTGCGACTCCGCGGCGATCTCGATCTCGCGCAGCTGCGCGCGCAGGCGCGTGACGTTCTCGGTGAGGTCGGAGAGCGCGCCCTTGAGCGCGCGCAGCTCGCCCTCGATGCGCGAGCGCGCGATCGACACTTCGCCGGCCTCGTTCACCAGCCGGTCGACGACGTCCGCGCGCACGCGCAGCATCGCGCGCGCCTGCGTCGCCGTCTCCGCCTCCGGCTTCGGGGCGGCGGCCGCCGGCGTGGGCGCCGCGGGCGCGGGTGCAGCGGCCCCCTCGGGCGCCGCCGCCTCGGGCGCATCCGGCTCGGCCGCCGGCGCGGCGACGGAGATCGCCGGCTCCGCGAGGGCCGGTGCATCCTCCTCGATCTCGATGGCGATCGGCTCGGCGTGCGCGTCCGGATTCTGCAGCCGGTCGAACAGCAGGCCCATGCGGTCGTACGAGGTTTCCAGCCCCTCGAAGAGGTTGGGCGGGACGGTGGAGAGCGCGAGCGCGTTCTCGACGCGCGTCTCCATCGAATGCGTCAGCTCGCCGAGCGCCATCGCGCCGCACATGCGCGCCGAGCCCTTCAGCGTGTGCAGCACCCGCTGCAGCGCGTGACCCGCGGCGGCGTTCTCCGGGTGCTCGTGCCAGTCGCGCAGCGTCTGCCCGACGGCCGGCACCAGTTCCTGCGCCTCCTCGAGGAAGATCGGCAGCAGCTGCGGATCGATGTCGTCGTCGATGCGGCGCGTGCGCCGTTCGACCGGGATCTCCTCGACCTCCACCGCGACCATCGGCGGCGCCTCGGGCTCCTCGGCCTGCAACGGGAAGGCGACCACGTTCGAGACCTCGGCCGGCGTCGGCGCAGGCGCCTCGTCCACCGGCGGTGCGTCGAGCGCAGCGATCTCCAGGGAGAGCGGCGCGGCGGCCGCGGCGTCGGTCAAGGTGGCCTCGACCGCGACCGGCGTCTCCGGCATCTGCGTGAGGTCGAGATCGGCGAGGACGTCGGCGGCCTGCTCCGGCGCCGGCTGTTCGGCGAGCCCGGTGAGGTCGAGGTCGGCGAGCGTGTCGACCACCGGCGCGGACTCGCCGGCCGGAACGGCGGGCACCTCGTACGCATCCAGGCGCGCGACGAGATCGGGCGCTGCTTGCGGCAGGGCACGGGCCGCGGCAGCGTCGATCATGCGCGCGAGCCCGTCGAGCGCCTCGCCGAGCAGCGCCTGGCCGGGGGCGTCCACCGCGCGATGCAGCGCGCGCTCCAGCAGATGCTCCACCGCCTGGCCCAGCGCACGCATGGCGTCGAAGCGCACGGTGCCCGCAATGCCGGCGAGGGTGTGCGCCGCGCGCATGTCGTCCTCGGCCACCGCGTCGCCGGCCGCGAGGCGCGCGAACGCGCTGCGCAGCGCGCCGAGGTGCTGACGCGATTCGGTGAGGAAGATCTCGAAGAGCGCGGGCGAGAGGCGGGCGTCGCCGACCAGGATGCTGTCGTCCTCCGCGGCGCTCGCAGGCGCCTCCTCCGCGGGTGCAGCGGCAGGCAGGAGCGGCTCGGGCTCGGCCGCCGGCAGCGAGAGCGCGGGCAGATCGAAGTCGAGCGACGGCACGGCCGCCGCGTCCACGTCAGGCCGCGCGTCACCGGTTGCCGCGGCGGGGGGCCACTCGGGCAGTTCGAAGTCCTCGAGCAGCGGCGCGGGACCGGATTCCACGCTTTCCGGTTCGCGTGCGACCGGTTCCTCCGGAGGCGCGGCGAGGTCGTCGGGCATGACGAAGTCGAGCGCGGCGGGCGTGTCCTCGACCGCGGTCAGCGCCGGCGCGGCCTCGGCCGGCATCGACGGCAGCTCCACGTCCGGCACGAACGGCTCGGGCGCTGCCGCTGCAGCGATTTCGACGAGCGCAGGTGCATCGTCCTCCACGGCGCTCGGCGCAAGCGTTTCCGCGACCGCGGCGGGCGCGGACGCGTCTTCCTCGACCGGCGTCGCGTCGGGCTCGCCCAGCTCGATCGGTTCTTCCGGCTCGGACACGGGTGCCGGCGCGATGGGGGGCGTGCCGGCGGCGAGCACGGCAGCGGCATCGCCGAGCGGTTCCCCGGCCTTGACCTTCTGCGCCAGCGCGACGATGGCGGCTTCGTCCGGGCTCGCCTCGCCCGCCTTGAGGCGCGCGACCGCGGCGTCGAAGAAATCGTGCGCGGCCGCGATCAGCGTGAAGAGGTCCGGCGTGCCGGGACGCTCCTCCTCGAGCCACTTGTTCATCACCTGCTCGACCCCCCACGCCGCCTCCCCGAGGCGCGTGAGCCCGACCATGCGGCCGCTGCCCTTCAGCGTGTGGAAGCCGCGGCGGATGGTGCGCAGGGTCTCGACGTTCTGCGGCTGTGCCCGCGCCTCGTCCAGATGCGAGGAGATGGTGGCCAGCACTTCGCCGGCTTCCTCGAGGTACACCGAGAGCAGCTCGGCGTCGACCGTCTCGGCGCTCGCTTCGATGAGCTTCGCCGCCTCCGGGGACGGGGCCGGCGCGGCGACCACCGCGGGCGCGATCGCCGAGATCGAGCGCACCAGCGCCGGGTCGATCGGCAGCACGCCGCTGGTGGCGAGGATCGCGAGCGCCTCGCCCGCCTTGCTCTCGACGCCGGCATTGGCGATGAAGCCCGCGTCCTTCTGGATCGCCGCAAGGCCGGCCTTCAGCTTCTCCTTCAGCGCGCCGTCCTCCGGATTCGCCTTCCACGCCTCGTAGAGGGCGGGCAGATCCTTCTTCACCTGCTCCAGCTCGGCCTCGACCGTGGCTGCGCTCGGCGCGACCGGGACCTCCTGCGGCTCGCGCGGCGCCGGCGCTTCGCGGCGCGGCGCGATCGGCTTCATCACGGCATCGAAGTCGGCGCGCCCGTGCTGGAGCGCATCGACGTAGAAGCCCAGCCCCGACAGGGTGCCGGCGACGCGCTCGAAATCCTCCTGCTGCGGCGCATAGCCGTCTGCGGCGAAGCGCTGGATGTCCTGGCCGCAGGTGGCGAGCGCGGCGGCGGCGCGGTCCTCGTTGAGCATCGTGAGCGCACCGAGCACCTGGCGGACCGGCTTGTCCAGCCCGGCCAGGTCGGCGCGCTTCTCGGGGTCGCGGAAGAATCCGTCGAGCGCCTGCTCGATGGTGCGCAGGTTCGCCTGGATCTCGCCGACCACCTGCGCCATGAGCAGGCGCTCCTGGGCGCGGCGGCTCATCTCGTCCAGCAGCGGCACTTCCGGCACGCCCTGGGGCATCCCGCCCTGCCTGCACGCGGCAAGCCGGGCGCCCATGGTCTCGGCCTGGTGCGCGAACTCGGGCGACAGGCGCGCGAAGTTCTCCACCGCGTTCTCGGCGAGCAGCAGCGCGGTCGCGACCTCCATCGCCACCGCATCGCCGAGGCGGGACGCATCCTCGGCGAGCCACGCGGCGAGATCGGCGAGCTGGCGCACCAGCGTCGCCAGGTGTGCCTGGTTCAGCTCGGCCGCGCGATCGCGCAACGCTCCGGCCTGCTCGCGGAAGGCCGCCACGCTGGGCTGATGCCCCGACGCGGCCTTGTTCCACGCCGCCTTCGCGTTCGGGATCGCCTCGCGCAGCGCCTTGAGCGCCGGATGCTGCGGAGCCGATTCGGGCTTCAGCTCGAACGCGGCGGGAATCGACCCGGCGAGCGCGTAGGTCTCGTGCACGGCGCGCAGATGCTCCGTCGCCGGCCGCGCGCGCGCCACGGTGAAGAGCGCCTCGCGCATGAGGCGCTCGGCCACCACGCCGGAGCCTTCGGCCATGCGCTTGATCTGCTGCTCGATGCGGTTGGCGAGCCGCGCGATGGCGGGCGAGTCGGGCAGCGCCTTCGCCACGAGGGCATCGAAGAATCCCAGCGCCACCCACCAGAACGCGCGCTGGGCGCTCTGCACCTGTGCGCCCTCGACCGCGGCGACGGCGGCGCGCATGTCCTCGGCGCCGCTCGCGTCCTTCTTGATCCATTTCAGCAGACCGCGCTGGTAGCGGCCGCGCTGGTCGCGATAGAACGCGGCGAGCGCGTCGGGCGCAAGGGTGACCAGCGGCTTGTCGCGCCGCGGCGGCCGCGGCGAGATGTCGGGGAAGTACAGGTCGATGGGATCGGCCTGGCCCTTGCCGCGCGCGGCCACCAGGTCCCGATACACCGCAAAGAGCACGAGCGGCTGGTTCTCGCCGCCGGACAGGAGCTGGTCGAGATAGGCGGATACGGCCGCGTAGGCGCCCTCCGCCGCCTTCACCGCTTCGGGGGCGGGCGGCCCGCCCGCCTTCTCGATTTCCGCCAGCAGGCCCTCGAGCTCCTCCGAGAGCCGCGTGACGCCATCCAGTCCGACGATCTGCAGCGCGCCGTGCGCCTGGTGGAAATGCGTCTGCGCGAACTTGATCTGGTTCGAGTCGGCCGGATTGGCCGCGTACGCGCGGAGGCTCGCCCGCGAGCGCTCCAGTGCCTGGTCGATCTCGCCCCTGACCCAGGTCAGGGGCCCGATGTCGAACTCGCCGCCCATGTCTCTTCGTCCTTCCGGCGCCGCTGGCTGCGGGCGGTCAGTTGATCTTGAAGTTCGCGACCGAGCCCTTCAGCTCCTGCGCCAGCTTCGCGAGCTGGCCGATCGAGACCGCGGTCTGCTTGGTGCCTTCCGTGGTCTGCTTGGTGACGTTCAGGATGTCCTGCATGTTGGTGGCGACGACGCCGGCGGCCTGCGCCTGCGCCTGCGCGGTCACCGAGATCTCCTCGATGAGCTGCGCGAGCCGCCGCGACACCTCGCCGATCTCGGACAGCGCCTGGCCCGCGTTGTCGGAGAGCTTCGCCCCTTCGACCACGCCCTGGGTCGACTTCTCCATGGCGGCCACCGCGTCCTGCGTGTCCGTCTGAATCGTCTTCACGATGGCGCCGATCTGCTTGGTCGCCTCGCCGGAGCGTTCCGCGAGGCGCTGCACCTCTTCCGCAACGACCGTGAAGCCGCGGCCCGCCTCGCCCGCGGACGCGGCCTGGATCGCGGCGTTGAGCGCCAGCACGTTCGTCTGCTCGGTAATGTCGGAAATCAGCTCCACGATCTCGCCGATCTCCTGCGAGCTCTCGCCAAGTCGCTTGATCCGCTTGGAGGTCTCCTGGATCTGCTCGCGGATCTCGTTCATGCCGGAGATCGAGTTCGACACCGCCTCCTGGCCCTTCTGCGCGGCCGACAGCGACTGGCGCGCGACGCTCACCGACCGCGACGCGCTGGCCGACACCTCGTTGATGGCGCGCGCCATCTTCAGCACCGAGGCGGAGGTGTCCTGGATCTCCTTCGACTGCTTCTCGGCGGCCTGCAGCAGCTTCACCGAGGTCGCCTGCGCGGTCTCGGTGGCGCTCGTCACCTGCGCGGAGGCGCTGTTGATGCGGCCGACCAGCACGCGCAGTTCCTCGATGGTGTAGTTCACCGAGTCGGCGATGGCGCCGGTGATGTCCTCGGTCACGGTCGCCTGCACGGTCAGGTCGCCGTCGGCGAGGCTGCCCATCTCGTTCATGAGGCGCAGGATCGCCTCCTGGTTGCCCTTGTTGGTGCGCTCGGCCTCCTCCCGCATGCGCACCTCGTCGGCCGAACGGCGCACGGTCTCGTCGCGGTACGCCTTCACCATCACCAGGATCACCAGGATCGACAGCAGCGCGGCCACGCCCATGACGATGAAGTTCGTGGCGCGATGCTCGAGCTCGCGCTGGTACGCGGCCACGAGCTCGTCGGTCGCGGCAAGCAGCTTCTCGGAGTCGGCGACGATGTTGCGGCCGGCGGTCTTCGCGTTCACGAGGCTCTGCAGGTTGCCGAGAATCGACGCCACCGCCGTCCGGAACTCGCCGTACGCGCCGTCGAGCTCCTTCAGCTTCTCGACCGTCTCCGGGTCGCGCGCCGCGGCCACCCGCAGGCTGTCGCTGCCCTTCAGCAGGCCCTGCACGGTGTCGCGGAAGGTGTTGGAGTCCTTGCCCAGCAGGAAGGTCGTTTCCGGATCCACGGTCTCGGAAGCGAGCAGGGTGTTCGCGTTCTTCGCCATGCGCTGCGTCAGCATGACGAGGTTCCCGGCCAGCGAGATCTCCCGCGCTCCGGATTGCGTCTGCAGCTTGAGTGCCTGCACCTGCTCGGCGAGGTCGAGGAGGGCCGGATTGGTGGCGTTGATGTTCTTGACCGCGGTGCCGAGCGCCACGAGGTTCTTCTGCTGCCCGACCACCACGGCGATGTCCTTCTCCATCCTCGCCCACAGGTCGGTCACGCCCTTCAGCGCGGGACGCGCGAGGTCGCCGGTCGGATTGACCGCGGTGCCGGCGACGGTTCCGCCGTTGCTGAGCGCCTCGGCGAGCTGCGCGAACTCCTCGCGGCTCTTCTGCAGCCGCGCGAAGGCGGGCCCGCTGCCCTGCAGGCCCTGCTGCGCCTCCTTCGCGATGCGCTGCGAGAGCATCCGCATGTCGCCGGCAGCCGAGACGTAGGCGGTGCCCTGGGTGCCGACGTTGGCGTCGATGGCCACCATGACGCCGATCACCGCGAGCAGGAACGCGAGCAAGGTGCCGAGCACCTGCATCTGGCGGGTGAAGGACAGGTGGCCGATGAGCGGCAGGCCCCCCTTCCGCGCGGACGGGGCAGCGCCCGATGCGGCCGACTGCGTGGCCGGCCCGGCCTTCGCCTTCGCCTTCTTCACCGGAGCCTGCGCCTTCTCGGCGACCTTGCCCTTGCCGAAGCCGAGGTTCAATGCGCCCAACTTGATTGCCATGTCATCCCCCAAGAACTCGCTCGCGGACGCGGCCTGCCAAGGCGTCCGGCCAGCGGGCGGAAGTGCCGCCCGACGTTACGCTCCATCGCAGGCCGTCACAGCCCGGCCTGCAGAAACTCCCCGCTGTACACCAGTGCTTCCATGCCGAGCTCGCGCCATTCGCGCCCCTCGCCGTCGACGTAGTGGGCCTGCTCCCAGGGACGCTGCGGCGTCGCCTCGCGGCGCTCCAGGGCGTTCAGGTTGCGCAGGCCAAGCATGCGGCCGACGAGCAGCGCCGCCGTCATGTGGAACTTCTCGCCCACCAGCAACAGGCGGCAGTCGGGCGTGGCGAGCGTCTCCGCCCCGCCCTGGAACTGCGCCAGATCGATCACGCTGTAGAGGTTGCCGCGGATGTTGGTGAGGCCGCGGAACCAGGGGCGCGTCAGCGGCACCGGCACGATGGGCGGCGGCGGCAGCACCTCCGCGGCCTCGTCGAGGCGCACCAGCCAGTACTCCGTCCCGATCTGCACGCCGAGCCGCGCCGAGGGCGTCTCGGTGGAGACGCGCGCCTCGGTGAGGCGCCGGACGAGATCCTGCTGGAACTCGCGCAGGCTGATGCGGCGGGCCATGGGTCGTCTCGGCTCCGGGCGCCTATTTCAGCGCCGCGATCTTCGCGAGCAGCTGCTGCGCGTCGACCGGCTTCACGAGGTAATCGAGTGCGCCCTGGCGCATGCCCCAGATCTTGTCGGTGTCCTGGCCCTTCGAGGTGCACATGATCACCGGGATGTGCTTGGTGGCCTCGTCGCGCGTGATCGAGCGCGTCGCCTGGTAGCCGTTGAGGCCCGGCATCACCACGTCCATCAGGATGAGGTCGGGCAGCTCGGTCTTGGCCTTCACGACGGCGTCCTCGCCGTTCTCCGCGGTCACGATCTGGTAGCCCTTCTTCGAGAGCGTCTCGATCATGTACTGGCGGTCGGTCGGGGAGTCGTCCACCACGAGAATCTTCTGCACCGGCATGGCGATGTCCTAGTCGTACGTTGGGTCTAGACGCGGTTCGGCGCGTGCGCACCGACCGTTTTGAGCAGGCTGTCCTTGGTGAACGGCTTGGTGAGGTACTCGTCGGAGCCCACCATGCGGCCGCGCGCGCGGTCGAACAGGCCGTCCTTGGAAGAGAGCATGATCACCGGGGTGCCGGCGAAGCGCGCGTTCTTCTTGATCAGCGCGCACGTCTGGTAGCCGTCCAGCCGCGGCATCATGATGTCGCAGAAGATGATGTCGGGCTGGTGGTCGGTGATCTTGGAGAGCGCGTCGAAGCCGTCCTCCGCCAGGATCACCTTGCAGCCCGCCTGGACCAGGAAGATCTCGGCGCTGCGGCGGATGGTGTTCGAGTCATCGATCACCATCACCTTGATGCCGCCCAGGCTTTGCGTTTCGCTCACCGCGCTCCCCCTCGTGTGCACACGTACCCGCGGAGGCGGATTGGAAAGATCCGGCGCGCCCCCGAAAAGCGGGAATTCATTCTAAGGGCGCGCTTTTTGCCAAGGCTATGACAAGTTCATAGCCTAGGCAAACTATTTAACGCAGTTTCTGAAGAGCGGGAGCAGTCGGGAAGGGGGAAGAGAGAAGGGGAACCGGCAAAATCCGCGCAGGGTTGCTGCGAAACGAGGAATACGAACGGTCCGGGCCGCTCAGATCTCGACCAGCTCGAAGTCTTCCTTGCGCGCGCCGCACTCGGGACAGGTCCAGTTGATCGGAACGTCCTCCCAGCGGGTGCCGGGCGCGATGCCTTCTTCGGGAATCCCGGCGGCCTCGTCGTAGATCCATCCGCAGATGAGGCACATCCAGGTCTTGTAAACGGTCGTGGTCTCCGCCATGGTGCGAATGTCGAGGAAGGGGATTGGGTTAGAATGAAGTCCGCCATCTTACCCTGCGGCCCAACCAGCGCCAACGAATGCGCGCGCACGCATGCGCGCCGACGACCGCGCCCCCGCGCCTCGCGCCGCAGTGCCTGACTCCCGCCCCATGCCCGCATATCCCCTGCCGCCCGTCGTGCTCACCTTCGCCGCCGCCGATCCGAGCGGCGGTGCCGGCCTGCAGGCGGACCTGCTCACGCTCTCCTCGATGGGCTGCCACGCGCTGTCGGTGGTCACCGCGATCACGGTGCAGGACACCGCGGGCGTCGACGCGGTATCGCCGGTGGACGCCGAATGGGTCGCCGATCAGGCGCGGCTGCTCCTCGAGGACATGACCGTGCAGGCCTTCAAGGTGGGGTACGCCGGCAGCATCGAGAACATCGCGGCGATCGCGGAGATCGTCTCGGACTATCCCGACGTGCCGCTGATCCTCGACCCGGTGCTGCTCAGCCCGCGCAACGAGGAGTCCGGGACCGCGGACCTGATCGCCGCGCTGCGCGACCTGCTCGTGCCGCAGTCCACGGTGGTCGCGACGGGGGGGCTGGAGGTGCGCCGCCTCGCGCAGGAGGACGCCGACGAGCCCGACGATGCCTCGACCGAGGAATGCGCGGGACGACTGATCCAGCTCGGCGCCGAGTACGTGCTGGTGACGGGCACGCACGAGAACACCCCCCAGATCGTGAACACCCTGTACGGCGCGCAGGGCGTCGTGCGCCAGGACAAGTGGGAGCGGCTGCCGGGCCGTTATCACGGCGCCGGCTGCACCCTCGCCTCGGCGGTCGCCGCGACGCTGGCCAACGGCCTCGACCTCGCCGAAGCCGTGCACGACGCGCAGGAGTACACCTGGCAGACGCTCGCCGCCGGCTTCCGCCCGGGCATGGGGCGCCTGCTTCCCGATCGCTTCTTCTGGGCCCGCGAAGCGGACGAGGAGCCGCCGGCCCGCGCCGACGACTGATGCCGCGCCTGCCGCGCGGTCTGTACGCGATCACGCCGGACGACCCCGACACCGATCGCCTCGTCGCCCGGGTGGCGGCCGCCCTCGCGGGCGGCGCCGCGATCGTGCAATACCGCAACAAGGCCGCGTCGCCGCAGCTCCTCCGCATCCAGGCGCAACGCCTCGCCGAGCTGGCCCGGGCCGCCGGGGCGCCCCTCATCGTGAATGACGACGTGCGCCTCGCGCTCGACGTCGATGCCGCGGGCGTGCACCTCGGCGCCACCGACGGCGATCTCGCCGCCGCGCGCGCGCTGCTCGGACCGCATCGGCTGCTCGGCGCCTCGTGCTACGACCGGCCCGCGCTGGCCACGCAGGCGCGGGCCGCCGGCGCCGACCACGTCGCCTTCGGCGCGGTGTTCGCGTCCGCCACCAAGCCCGCCGCGGTGCGCGCGCCGCTCGCACTGTTCGGCGAGGCCGCGGCACGCGCGGACTTGCCCGCCGTGGCGATCGGCGGCATAACGGCCGAGAATGCCGCCGAGGTCATCGCCGCCGGCGCCCACGCCGTGGCGGTGATCAGCGATCTGTTCGACGCGCCCGACATCGCGGCGCGCGCCCGCACCTACCGACGACTCTTCGAGAGGCCCGCATCATGACTGCATCCCGCAACGACGAGCTGTTCCAGCGCGCGCAAGCCACGATTCCCGGCGGCGTCAATTCGCCGGTGCGGGCGTTCAAGGCCGTCGGCGGGACGCCGCGCTTCTTCGCGCGCGGATCCGGCCCGCACTTCTGGGACGCCGACGGCAAGCGCTACATCGACTACGTCGGCTCGTGGGGGCCGCTGATCCTCGGCCACGCGCATCCCGACGTGGTGCGCGCCGTCACCGACCGCGCCCGCGACGGGCTCTCCTTCGGCGCGCCGACCGAGATCGAGATCGAGATGGCGGAGCTTCTGTGCGCCACCGTGCCCGGCATGGAAATGGTCCGCTTGGTGAGCTCGGGCACCGAAGCCACCATGACGGCCCTGCGCCTGGCCCGCGGGTTCACGCAGCGCCATCGCATCATCAAGTTCGAGGGCTGCTACCACGGGCACGCCGATCCGCTGCTGGTGAAGGCGGGCTCGGGCCTGCTGACCCTCGGCCAGCCCACGTCGGGCGGTGTGCCGCCCGAGACCGCGGCCTACACGACCGTGCTCGCGTTCAACGACTGCCAGCAGCTCGCCGACACGTTCGCCCGGCTCGGCGACGAGATCGCGGCCGTGATCGTCGAGCCGATCGCGGGCAACATGAACCTCGTGCCGGGCTCGCCCGAGTTCCTCGGCCTTGCACGCGAGTTGTGCACGAAGCACGGCGCGGTGCTCATCTTCGACGAGGTGATGACCGGTTTCCGCGTCGGCCCGCAGGGCGCGCAGGGCGTGTACGGCATCACCGCCGACCTCGTCACGCTGGGCAAGGTGATCGGCGGCGGCATGCCCGTCGGCGCGTTCGGCGGACGCCGCGACGTCATGTCGAGCATCGCGCCGCTCGGCCCGGTCTATCAGGCGGGCACGCTATCGGGCAACCCGGTCGCGGTGGCGGCCGGGCTCGAAACGCTCAAGCACGTGCGCGCGCCGGGCTTCTTCGAAGCGCTTGGCGCACGCACGCGCCGGCTCACCGACGGCCTCGCGGCAGCCGGCCGCCGCGCCGGCGTGCCGTTCAGCGCCGCCTCGGTGGGCGGCATGTTCGGGATCTTCTTCCGCGCGACGCCGCCGGCGAGCTACGCCGAGGTCATGGAATCGGACAAGGCGGCGTTCAATCGCTTCTTTCACGCGGCCTTAACGTCTGGCGTGTACTTTGCTCCATCGGCGTACGAAGCCGGCTTCGTCTCCGCCGCCCATGGGGATGCGGAGATCGACGAGACCGTGCGCGTGGCGGAGGAGATCTTCCGGAGCATGGCCGCTTGACCGATCCGTCGTCGCTACCCGTCCGTCAGCTCGACCGCTCGCACCGCGCGGCGATCGCCGCACATCTCCTGCGTCTGCCCCGCGAAGACCGGCGCCTGCGCTTCGGCGCCACCCTGGACGATGATGCGGTGACGGCCTACGTCCAGCGCATCGACTTCGAGCGCGACGCCGTCTTCGGCACCTTCGCCGACGACCTCGCCCTGACCGGCGTGGCCCACGTCGCGGCCGCCGGCACCGCCGCGGAGTTCGGCGTCAGCGTGGTGCCCGATGCACGCGGACGGGGCATCGGCAGCGCGCTGTTCGCGCGCGCGAGCCTCTACGCCCGCACCCGCCACGTCCACCAGATGTTCATGCACTGCCTGCTCGAGAACCACGCGATGATGCACATCGCGCGGAAACGCGGCATGCGCATCGTGACCGAGGCGGGCGAGGCCGATGCCTGGCTGGCGCTGCCGCCCGCCGAAGTCGCAACGGTCGCCCAGGAGCTGTTCGCCGAGCGCGTGGGGCGTTTCGACTTCGCGCTCAAGCAGCAGGCCGACGCGGCGCGGCGGATCGTCGCCGCGCTCGCCGGTACGGCCTGAGCCTCAGCGCTTCAGCGCATCGCGGATCTCGCGCAGCAGCTTGACGTCCTCGGGCTCGGCCGGCGCCGGCGTCGGAGCCGGCTCGGCGCGGCGCAGCTTGTTGATCCACTTCACCATCATGAAGATGATGAAGGCGAGGATGATGAAATAGAGCGTGACGGTGATGAAGTTGCCGTAGGCGAATACCGGGATGCCGGCCTTCTTCACCGCGTCGAGGGATTTGGGGATGTTCTCGGGCACGGTCTGCAGCGGGATGTAGTAGCTGGAGAAATCCAGCCCGCCGATGATCCGGCCGACGATCGGCATGATGAGGTCGTTGACCACCGAGTCCACGATCTTGCCGAACGCCCCGCCGATGATCACGCCGACGGCAAGGTCCATCACGTTGCCCTTGAGCGCGAACTCCTTGAACTCCTGGATGACGGCCATGCGGTCCCCCCCGGTTTTTGCGGAGGCCGAAGTGTAGCCACGCGGCGCGAAAGCTGCACTAGGACGAAAGTCCGGGGCGTCGGCGCGCCCCGACGCGCTCACATGAGGAAGAGCGTGGCCAGGCCGAGGAAGATGAAGAAGCCCCCCGAGTCGGTGCAGGCCGTGATCATCACCGAGGAGCCGAGCGCCGGGTCGCGACCGAAGCGTGCCATCAGGAGCGGAATGGCGACCCCCATGACGGCAGCGAGCACGAGGTTCAGGGTCATCGCCGCGGTCATCACGAAGCCGAGCTTCACGTTGTCGTAGAGCAGCCAGGCGACGATGCCCAGGATCCCGCCCCACACCACCCCGTTCACCATTGCCACCCCCACCTCCTTCGCGAACAGCTTCTTCGCGTGGTCGAGCTGGATCTGGCCGAGCGCGTACGCGCGCACGATCATGGTGGTGGTCTGGTTGCCGGAATTGCCCCCGATGCCCGCGACGATGGGCATCAGCGCCGCGAGCGCGACCAGCTTCTCGATCGAGCCCTCGAACAGCCCGATGACGCGGGAGGCCACGAACGCGGTCACCAGGTTGACGGCCAGCCAGGACCACCGGTTCTTCACCGACTGCCACACCGGCGCGAAGATGTCCTCGCTCTCGCGCAGGCCGCCCTTGGACAGGAGCTCGCTCTCGCTGCGCTCGCGCACGAAGTCGAGGACCGCGTCCACCGTCACCCGCCCCACGAGCCGCCCCTTGGAATCCTGCACGGGCGCCGACACCAGGTCGTAGCGCTCGAACGCCTGCGCGGCATCCTGGGCCTTGTCGTCGGGGTAGAGCGCGACGAACTCGCGCTCCATCGCGTCGCCCACCAGCGTGTCGAGGTCGGTGACCACGATCCGCGTGATCGGCAGCACGCCCTTGAGGTGCTCCTCGCGGTCCACCACGAAGACCTGGTCGGTGTGGCCCGGCAGTTCGTCGAAGCGGCGCAGGTAGCGGGTCACCACCTCCAGCGTCACGTCCTCGCGTACCGTCACCGCCTCGAAGTCCATCAGCGCGCCGACCGCGTCCTCCGGATACGACATCGCCGCGCGGAGCTGCTCGCGCTCCTCCACCGGCAGCGACTGGAAGACGTCTTGGATGACCTCCTCGGGCAGGTCGGGCGCGAGGTCGGCGAGCTCGTCGGCGTCGAGTTGCTCCGCGGCCGCGACCAGCTCCTCCGAGTCCATCGAGCGGATGAGCGACTCGCGCACCGCATCGGAGACTTCCAGGAGGATCTCGCCGTCGCGCTCCGCCTTGACGAGGTCCCAGACCGCCAGGCGCTCGTCGATCGGCAGCGACTCGAGGATGAACGCCACGTCCGCGGCGTGCATCGCGTCCAGCTTGCGGCGCAGCTCGGCCTGGTGCTGGCGATGCACGAGCGATTCCTCGAGCTCGTGGCGGCGCCCCTCCGTCCGGTGCACGAGGCTCTCGACGATGCGGTGCCGGCGCAGCAGCTCCTGGACCTCCTGGAGGTCCTGCTGCAGGTCTTCCAGCTCCTTGCGTTCGACGGTTTCCGGCATGGCGAGGGCGCGCGGTGGGCGATGCCGGGCGGCCGCTGGGGGCCGCGAGGCGCAAAGGCCCGCCTCTCGGGCGTAGCGGGCGCGGCGATTGTAGCCTTGTATGATCCCGCCGGACCATGAAATCCGCCATTCGCACGCGCAGCGCGCGCGCCGCCGACGTCCCGATGCGCGAAGTGTTCGCGTGGGCGATGTACGACTTCGCCAACTCGGGGTACACCACGGTGGTCATCACCGCGGTGTTCAACGCCTACTTCGTCAGCGTGGTTGCCGGCAATGCGCCGTGGGCCACGCTCGCGTGGACGGCGACGCTGGCCGTCTCGTACGCGGCGGTGGTGGTGACCGCGCCGGCGATCGGGGCCTGGGCGGACCTGCGGGCGGCGAAGAAGCGGCTGCTCTGGGTCACGACCCTGGGCTGCGTCGCGGGGACCGCCGGGCTCGCGAGTGCCGGACCGGAGACCCTGATCCTGACGTGCGTGCTCGTCGCCGTATCCAACTTCTTCTTCGGCACCGGCGAGAACGTGGCCGCGGCCTTCCTGCCCGAGCTGGCCAAGGGCCGTGCACTGGGCCGCGTCTCGGGCTGGGGCTGGAGCCTCGGCTACCTCGGCGGCATGCTCACCCTCGGGTTGTGCCTGATCTACGTGACCCAGGCCCAGCGCGCCGGGCGCGGCGCCGAGGAATTCGTGCCGGTGACCATGCTGATCACTGCAGGCATGTTCATGCTCGCCGCGCTGCCGACGCTCTTCGTGCTGCGCGAGCGGGCGGTGCCCCAGCCCGGCAGCGGGCGCGGAGCGGTGGCCGGCGCCTTCGCACGGCTCGCCGACACCGCGCGGCACGCCCGGAGCTACCGTGACCTCGCCCGGTTCCTCGTGTGCGTGGTGTTCTACCAGGCCGGCGTCCAGGCCGTGGTGACGCTGGCGGCGATCTACGCCGAGCAGGCAATGGGCTTCGGCACCACCGAGATCATCGTGCTCATCCTGGTGGTGAACCTCACCGCCGCACTCGGTGCCTTCGCCTTCGGCTACGTGCAGGACCGCCTCGGACACGTCCCCACGATCGCGCTCACCCTTGCCGGGTGGATCCTGATGATCGCCTTGGCCTGGTGGGCCACGGACCGCGCCACGTTCTGGGTCGCCGCGAACCTCGCCGGCGTCTGCCTCGGCTCCTCGCAGTCGGCGAGCCGCGCGCTGGTCGGCTATCTCAGCCCGGCGGCCCATCGCGCGGAGTTCTTCGGGCTGTGGGGCCTCGCCGTGAAGCTGTCGTCGATCCTCGGCCCGGTGACCTACGGCATGGCGACGTGGCTGTCGGACGGCGACCATCGCCGCGCGATGCTGATCACCGGCACGTACTTCGTCGTGGGGCTCGCGGTGCTCGCAGGGGTGAACGTGCGGCGCGGGCGGCTGGCGGCGCTCCGTGCCGACCGCACCGAGCGGCGGGCAGTCCCGGCTACAGCCAGCGCCGCGTCCTGAAGTAGAGCAGCATCGCGACCACCACGATGGCCATCGCCACCAGCGACAGCCAGAAGCCGCGCGAATCGTGCAGCCCGGGGATGAAGTCGAAGTTCATGCCGAAGATGCCGGTGATCACCGTGAGCGGCATGAAGACGGCGGTGAGGATGGTGAGCGTGCGCATCACCTCGCTGGTGCGGTTGGCCATCGCCGCGAAATAGAGCTGCACCGCGGACTCGGCCTGCTGTTCGGCATGGCGGGCGTGGCGCTGCACCCGCTCGATGTGGTCCACGAGGTCGTGGAAGCGCACTTGCAGCCGCTCGCCGATGTCGCCCAGCCGCATGTCGCGCCACTCCTGGACGGCGTCGTGCTGCTCCTCGCAGAGGTTCTGCAGCCGGCGCAGGTCGCTGCGTCCTTCCAGCAGCTTGCCCCAGTCCTGGAACGGCTTACGCGGATCGAGCAGCGCGCGCTGCATCGACTCGAGCCGTCGCGTGAGCGGCTGGCGCAGGTCGAGGTACCGGTCCACCATGGCCGACAGCAGGCGGTGCATCAGCTCGTCGGGGTTCTGCGGGCACTTGGAGGAATGGCCGAGGAAGCGCGCCTTCACCTGCGGCACCGCGGACACGCCCGGGTCGCGCACGGTGACGAGCAGCCGGTCGAAGTTGAACAGGAACATCGGGACGGTGGTGATCTTCTCGGTGCCGTTGGTGGCCGGCGAAAGGCCGCGGAAGACGATGAGCTCGTAGCTGTCGGTGCTGTCGAACGAGGACGGGTGGTTCATGTTCTTCACGTCCTCGAGGTGGTCCTCGTAGAGGTGCACGCCGGTCAGCTCGTACACGCGCTCCGCGAGTGCCGCGGACTCGTCGTAGACCAGGTCGAGCCAGGCGTAGCCCGACTCCGGGAGGCCCGCATCGTGCGCCAGCGGCCCGGTGACCAGCCCGTTCTCGATCTGATACAGCTCCATGCGTCCCCCAGAAGATCGCCCGTCAGGGTACCTGCGCCGCGTTCATGCGGCCGGCGATCCGCGCGGCGTAGCGCGCAAGATACGCCGAGCCGCGGTTCCGGTCGTAGAACCGGGGGCGCGGCAGCATGGCGGCGAGGCGCGCCGACTGCTCCGCGGAAAGCTGCGACGCCGAGACGTTGAAGTAATGGCGCGCCGCCGCCTCGCAGCCGAACACGCCCTCGCCCCATTCGGCGACGTTGAGGTAGAGCTCGAGGATGCGCCGCTTGTCCAGCGTGGTCTCGAGCATCAGGGTGATGATGGCCTCCTGCCCCTTGCGCCAGTAGCTGCGCTCGCCGGAGAGGAACAGGTTCTTCGCGAGCTGCTGGCTGATGGTCGAGCCGCCCGCCACCGCCTTGCCGCGCTTCTGGTTCTTCTCGAGCGCCCGCTGGATGCCGTCCCAGTCGAAGCCCTCGTGGTCGACGAACTTCATGTCCTCGGCGGCGATCACCGCGCGCTTGAGGTGCGGCGAGATCGCCTTGTAGTCCACCCACCGGTAGCGCAGTTCCGCCTTCGGGTTGCGCTCGCGCAGCGCGTCTAAACGCTGCGACATGAAGGCGGTCTCGCGCGGCACCTCGGTGCGCCACCACAGGATGTGGCCGAGGTACCAGAGCTGCAGGAGCGCGAACCCGGCGACGATCGCAGCGAGCGACCACGCCAGGATCCGGAGCGCCTTCATTCCCCGAACAGCTTGTCCCCCGGCGCGAAGGTCCAGGTGCGGGTGATGACGATCATGTTGTAGTCCTTCAGGATCTCGCTGGAGAAGGGCGCGAACGGCGCGGCGAGATTGAGGATCTTCTCGGCGGCGCGATCGAGGATCGGATAGCCGGAGGGACGCGTGATCTGCATCGAATCGATCGAGCCGTCGGGGCGGATCGCGACGGTGACCTGCAGGCTGCCGTAGATGCGGCCGCGGGCTTCGGTCGGATAGTTCAGGTTGCCGATGCGCTCGACCTTGATCCGCCAGTCCTCGACGTACTGCGCAAGCCGATGCTCGGTGGCGCGGGCGCCGACGAACGCCTTGCGCGGGCGCTTGTTGTACTCGTCGGTCTGCCGCGCGATCTGCGCTTCGAGCCGCGCCATGGCGAGCGCCATGTTGGCGAGCTCGGCGCCGCTCGGGCGCGGCTGCTCCACCACCGGCTCGGGCTTGGTCTCGGCGCTCGGCGGGGCCGGCGCGGGTTTCGCCGCCTGCGCCTTGGCGAGAAGCTGGCGCTGCTGCGCCTCGAGCTCCTGCACGCGCTTCTGGGCGCGGCGCAGATCCTCGCCCTTGTCGGTCTCGCGCATCGCCGGCAGCGGGGTCTTCGCACGCCGGTTCTCGTCGGTGTTGCCGCCGCCGTCCAGGTTGGCCTGCGCCATCACGTCGGGCGCGACCGGCTTCGACTTGGTCTTGCTGTTGACCAGCACGACCTCGAGCGGCTGCGGCAGCGGCGGCAGCTTGATGCGCTCCGGGTCGACGAACTTCACCGCGAGCAGCAGCGCATGCACGGCCACCGAGATGCCCAGGCCCCACACCAGCGCGGGCGACAGGCGCGGCGGCTCGACGAGCGGCAGCATGTTCGGCCAACCGCCGGCGGAAGGGCTTGCTGCGGTCACTTTCGGGTCAATTTTCGAGGCGTCAAATTTCCGTCGTTTCAGAACGTTGCTCGATACTGCTCAGGCAACTTCTTCGATCGGCTGCGACTTCTTATAGACACATCGCAAAGTGGTGTCAACGAGATCGATGGCGCCGATCTCGACCATGACGCGCGTGCCCGGCGCGAGGTCGGGCAGGTCGGCGACGCGCGTCACCAGGGGGATGTCGGCGAAGCGAACCAGCCCTTCGCGGAGCACGTTCGCGGCAGCGACGTGCACCTCTTCCTGCAGCAGCCAGCGCAGGCACCAGTAGTGCTCCATGCCGCGCTGGAATTCGTCGTAGGCGGCGTAGGTGGACTCGAAGTCGCGCAGCACGGCGAGCAGGTCGGCGGACTTGGGTGGATACGGCAGCGGGTCGCCGCGCAGGCAGGCGACGAGCTGGCGCTGGTTGACCAGATCGACGTAGCGCCGCAGCGGCGAGCTCGACCAGGCGTAGTGGCTGACGCCCAGGCCCTCGTGGCCGGCGGCAACGGTGGTCATGCGCACCTTGCCGGCCGGGCCCTGCGCGCGGTAGAGCGCGGGCGCGCCGCGCTCGTCGAGCAGCCGGCCCCACGAGGCGTTGACCAGGATCGCGAGCTCCGACACCAGCTTGTCGAGCGGCGCCCCGCGCTTGCGCTCCACGATGCGCACCCGACCGTCTTCCACCTCGAACGCGTATTCCTTCCGCTCGAACGTGGGTTCGCTCCTGCCCCGCGCAGCCTGCAGCGCGCCGGCGAAGCGGTACAGCAGCTCGATGTCCGCGGCGAAGGGCACCGCCGGATCGGCGTGGCCGGCGGCCAGCGTGTCGTTCAGGTGATCGACGTCCTGGTGGCGGAGGTTCACCGCGATCGGCACCGCCTCGATGCGGCTCTCGCTGCCGGTGATGGCCAGCGTCTGCGGATCGACGTCCAGGTACAGCGACAGCGCCGGCCGCACGCCGCCCTCGGCGAGCGTGTAGCGCGCGACCACGCCGGGCGGCAGCATGGTGATCTTGTCGCCCGGCATGTACACCGTCGACAGCCGCTCGCGGGCGATGGCGTCGATCGGCGAGCCCGGGGCGAAGCCGAGTGCCGGCGCGGCGATGTGCACGCCGACGCGCAGCGCGCCGTCGGCGCGCGTCACCGAGAAAGCGTCATCGATCTCGGTGGTCGCGGCGTCGTCCAGGCTGAACGCGCGCACCGCGGCCACCGGGAGGTCCGCAGGGGCCGGCGGGATCTCCAGGTCGGGGAACCCGACGCCCTTCGGGAAGTGCTCGAACAGGAACCGGCCGAGGTGGTACTGGTCGGTCGGGGGCAACGCGCCGCACCGCTCCAGCAGCCGAGCCGGCGACAGCCCGGTCGCCGCGCAGGCCTGCTCGAACGCCTTGGTCTCGCTGCGGTTGCGGTCCGGCTTGTAGAGCAGTTGCGGCACCAGCGGACGCAGCGCCTCGGGCAGCTCGAACCGCGCGAGCGACGCCGCCCACTCGTCGATGCGCAATTGCTGCTGGCGCTTCTTCTCCACCGCGGCGAGGGCGGCCTTGAGGATGTCCGCCGGCGCCGCGCGGAAGCGTCCCTTGCCCTTGCGGTGGAAGTACACGGGCGCGCCGTGCAGCCGCAGCAGAATGGCCGCGGCCTCCAGCGGCGCCGGCGCGCGGCCGTGATACTCGCGGGCGAGGGCGTCGAAGCCGAACTCGTCGGTGCCCGACACCTCCCACAGGAAATCCACGTCGATCTCCGCGGCCTGCGCCTCGGCGCGGGCGAGGAAGTCGGCCGGGCTGGAGTCCTCGAAACGCAGCAGCACGGCCGCGCTCTTGATCTTGGAGCGCTTGCCGTGCGGCGCCTCGACGTGCAGCGAGGCGTCGCTTTCCGTGAGGATGGCCCCGACGCGGAAGTCGCCGGCTTCTTCGTACAGGACGTGCATGGGAGGATTCGACGCGCGCCGGACGGCGCCGTTCGGAAGAGGCGGAAATTATATCGCCCGGGGGGCGCCCAGCCCGGCGAAGGCGAGGATCCGGTCGAGGTGCTGCGGGAAGCTCTGCAGGCTGTGATCCCCGCCGGCGACGACCACCTGCTCGCAGCCGGCATACCGTGCCACCGCGTGGCGGTAGTCGAGCGTCTCGTCGCCGGTCTCGACCAGCAGCAGGTACCGCTCCGGGCGGATGCGGTCGGTGACCAGCGCGCGCCACTCGTCCAGGTGACGGCGCGTGAGCTGATAGGTCGCGCCGGTGTAGAGGTTGCGCTGTTCGCCCACATAGGACTCGAGGTCGGCCTGCGGCGTGACCGCCGGGTTGATCAGCACCGCCCGCAGGTCGTGCTTCTCGGCGAGGTGGGTCGCGTAGAACCCGCCGAGCGAGCTCCCGACCAGCGTCGCGCCCGGCAGTCGCGCGAGCTCGGCCTCGGCGAGCGCGATGGCGGCGAACGGCTCGGGCGGCAGCGCCGGGCAGGCGTAGCGGTCGGCCAGGCCGAGCGCCTCCATGTGCCGATGCAGCACCTGCGCCTTGTGCGACTGGGGCGCGCTGTTGAAGCCGTGCAGGTAGACGATGCCGGTCATGCGCCGGCCAGCCGCTGGAGCAGCTTGCCGTGCAGGCCGCCGAAGCCGCCGTTCGACATCACCAGCACGTGATCGCCGGCGCGCGCCTCGGCGACGATGGCCGCGGCGAGACGATCGAGGTCTGCCTCGACCCGCGCGCGCTCGCCGAGCGGGGCGAGCGCTTCGCGCGCATCCCAGGTCAGCCCCCCGGCATAGCAGAAGACGCGGTCGGCGTCGGCGAGGCTCCCCGGCAGCGCCGCCTTCATCACACCCAGCTTCATGGTGTTGGAGCGCGGCTCGAGCACCGCGAGGATGCGCGCGCCGCCGACCTTGCTGCGCAGGCCGGCGACGGTGGTCGCGATGGCGGTGGGGTGGTGGGCGAAGTCGTCGTACACCGTCACGCCGCGCACCGTGCCGCGAACCTCCAGCCGCCGCTTGACGTTGGTGAACCGTCCCAGCGCCTCGATGGCCGCCTCCGGCGCGACCCCGGCGTGGCGCGCAGCCGCGATCGCGGCCACCGCATTCATGCGGTTGTGCTCGCCGAGCAGCGACCAGCGCACGCGCCCCAGCGTCCGGCCCGCCAGCACGACGTCGAACGATTCGGCGTCGACCGGCACCGCCTGCCATTCGCCGGGTCCGCCGAAGCGCTCGACCGGGGTCCAGCAGCCGCGTGCGAGCGCCCGCTCGAGGGCCGCCTCCGCCCCGTTGGCGATGATGCGCCCCGACCCGGGCACGGTGCGCACGAGGTGATGGAACTGGGTCTCGATCGCGGCGAGGTCGGGAAAGATGTCGGCGTGATCGAACTCGAGGTTGTTGAGGAGCGCGGTCCTCGGCCGGTAATGCACGAACTTGGAGCGTTTGTCGAAGAACGCGGTGTCGTATTCGTCCGCCTCGATCACGAAGTGCGGGCTCGCGGTGAGCCGCGCCGACACCCCGAAGTCCTGCGGTACGCCACCGATGAGGAATCCCGGCGACTGCCCGCACGCCTCCAGGATCCAGGCGAGCATCGACGAGGTGGTCGTCTTTCCGTGCGTTCCCGCGACGGCGAGCACCCACTTACTGGCGAGGACATTCTCCGCCAGCCATTGCGGGCCGGAGATGTAGCGGCCGCCGGCATCGAGGATGGCCTCCATGAGCGGATTGCCGCGCGTGACCACGTTGCCCACGACCCACAGATCGGGCGCGAGCGCGAGTTGATCCGCGCCGAAGCCCTCGATCAGCTCGATGCCGGCCTGCTCGAGCTGGGTGCTCATCGGTGGATAGACGTTGGCGTCGCAGCCGGTCACCCGGTGTCCGGCATTGCGGGCAAGCACCGCGATGCCGCCCATGAACGTGCCGCAGATGCCGAGAATGTGAATGTGCATGATGAGGTCGATTCTACTGGGCGCCTCCGCCCCGGCGCGCGGCGTCGGCGGGATGACGCGGTATGATCTCCCTGGCTGCAGGAGGAAAGACCATGCCACGCGACCGTGGACGGCAGAACCACATGCGCGCGCGCATCGCTGCCGTGGCGGCGCGGCTGATGGCCGAGGACGGCATCGACGACTTCGCGATGGCGAAGCGCAAGGCGGCGCGCCAGCTGGGCGCAACCGACACCCAGTCGATGCCGGCGAACGAGGAGGTCGAGGCGGAGCTGCGCGCCTATCACAGCCTGTACCAGGCGGACGAACAGCGCGAGCGCATCCGCGAACTCCGCGAAGTGGCACTCGACGCGATGCACGCGCTCTCCGGCTTCCGCCCGTACCTCTCGGGGCCGGTCCTCAAGGGCACCGCCGGGCGCTACGCCGACATCGACCTGCAGCTCTTCACCGACGATCAGAAGGCCGTCGAGATGTTCCTCATCAATCGCACCCTGCCGTACGAAAGCTGGGTGGCGCGCCATTACTGCGGCGACGAGCCGCGTGCCGTCACCATGTTGAAGCTGGATTGGGACGGCGTGCCCCTCAATCTCGCCGTGTACGCCGCCAACGACGAGCGTGCGGCGCTCAAGACCTCGCCGGCGGGGCGGCCGATCGAACGCGCTCCCCTGCCGGCGGTCGAGTCCCTGATGGCCCAGGATGCATAGCGCGTTGAAGTGGCTTCTCGCGCTGGTCGTCGCCGTGGCGGCGCTCGGCGGCGGATTCTGGCTCGGTTCGGCGCAGCGGCAGCAGGGAGCGGCGCCGCCGGGCGCCGGCGCCGCACTGACGACGGCGAAGTTCACGGATCTTCAGGGAAACGCCGTCGACCTCGGCCGCTGGCAGGGCCAGATCCGGGTGGTGAACTTCTGGGCCACCTGGTGTCCCCCCTGCCGAGAGGAGATACCCGGCCTCATCGACGTCCAGAAGCGGCTCGGGCCCCAAGGCGTGCAGGTCGTCGGCGTTGCGATCGATTCTGCCGACAAAACACGGGAATACGCTGCGAACATCGGCATAAACTATGTGATCGTGCTGGGAACGATGGCGACCGTGGACCTCGTTCGCGAACTCGGCAACAAGGCCGGAGCACTCCCGTTCACCGTGATCCTGAACCGGGACGGTGCCGTGTCTGGCACCCATCTCGGCCTCATGACGGTGGAACAGATCGAGCAGGCGGTCCGCGCCGCCGGCGGCTAACCGCCGGGAAGAAAAGCCGTTCTGGCTTTGTCCGTGGACAACTGCAGCGATCTGCGCCAAACTGGCGCGCTATGGCGAAGAAAAACACGGCGGGGGGAAAGGTCGCGTCGCAGCGGCGGGTACTTGTCCTCCACGGCCCCAACCTCAATCTCCTCGGGACCCGCGAGCCGGACGTCTACGGCACGGAGACGCTGGCGGACATCAACGCACGCCTTGCGGAACTCGCTGCGGCGCGTGGCGCCGGCTTCGAGGCGTTCCAGAGCAACTACGAAGGTGCATTGATCGAGCGCATCCATGCCGCGAAAGCGCAGGGATTTTCGTTCATCGTCATCAATCCCGCCGGGCTGACGCACACCAGCGTGCCCCTGCGCGATGCGCTCGCTGCCGTGGCGATTCCGTTCATCGAAGTGCATCTGTCGAACGTGCACGCGCGGGAACCCTTCCGCCGCCACTCCTATTTCTCCGACCTCGCGGTCGGCAGCATCGTCGGGCTGGGCAGCCGCGGCTACGCGCTCGCACTCAGCTACGCGCTCGACGAATAAAAGCCTGCCGCGAACCGCCGGAGGGCGGCGGCCGCGGCGAAGGGGACAACGACATGGATCTGCGCAAGCTGAAGAAGCTCATCGACCTCGTGCAGGAGTCGGGGATCGCCGAGCTGGAAGTGACCGAAGGCGAGGAGAAGGTGCGCATCGTGCGCGGCGGCGGGCCGGGCGAGATCGTCGTGCCCGTTCCGGCCTCGCACTACGCAATGCCGGCGCC
>CAZKHE010000042.1:0-33661 GCA_964552535.1 uncultured Enterobacteriaceae bacterium
GAGCCCATGCCCGCCTCGGTCAGGCCGAGGTGCAGCGGGTAGTCGCAGCGGCGCGCGAGCTCGCGATACACGGCGATGAGGTCCTGCACGCCGCTCACCTTGCAGGAGAGCACGATGCGGTCGCCCGGCAGGCCGAGCTCCTCGGCCTTCGCCGCGCTCTCGAGCGCCGAGGCGATGAGCGCCTCGCGCATGACCGCGTCCGCCTCGAGCGGCTGCGGTGCGCGCGCGTTGGCGTCCATCATGCGGGCGAGGAGATCCTGGTCGAGGCTGCCCCAGTTCACTCCGATGCGCACCGGCTTGCCGTACCGCACCGCGAGCTCGATCATGGTCGCGAACTGCTCGTCGCGCTTCGCGCCCTTGCCGACGTTGCCGGGATTGATGCGGTACTTGGCGAGCGCTTCCGCGCACCCCGGATGCTCGGTGAGCAGCTTGTGTCCGTTGAAGTGGAAGTCCCCCACGAGGGGAACGTTGCAGCCCAGGTCGTCGAGGCGCCGGCGGATCTCCGGAACCGCGGCCGCCGCCTCGGCGGTGTTGACCGTGATCCGCACGACCTCGGAACCCGCGCGGGCGAGCGCGAACACCTGCTCCGCGGTGCCGGCGGCGTCCGCGGTGTCGGTGTTGGTCATCGACTGCACCATGATCGGCGCGTCGCCGCCGACCAGCACGTGGCCCACGCGCACCTGGCGCGAGCGGCGCCGCGTTACCGGGCTCGTCATCGGTCTACTCCAGCGTCAGCCGCGCGACGTCGCTGCGTGCGTGCGGCGCGAGCGGGACGTCGGCGTCGTTGTAGCGCAGCCGGACGCCGGCGGCGTTGCCCACCACCAGCGAGAACGGCGGCTTGCCTTCGAACGTCTGGGTGGTTCCGCCCCGCTGCAGGGCCGAAACCAGCACCGTGCCCTCCCCGTCCTTCACCTCGACCCAGGAGTCCCGCTCGAAGCGGAACTCCAGGCGGCCGGTGCTGGCGAGCAGCGCGGCCTGGGCCGGGGCCGTCGGCTCGGGCTGCGGGGCCGGTGCTTCGGGCGCGGGCGGCGGCGGCGCCACCTCCGGCTGCGGCGCGGCGGGCGGCGCGGCCTTCGCGGCCTCGGCGCGCACGCGCTCCTCCACGGCCGCCTCGCGCATCCTGAGGGCCCAGTCGGCGATCACCGCGGCGACCGCCAGCGCGACCACCACCGACAGCACGAGATAGACGCGTCCGCCCTTCTTCGGGCCGGTCGGGAACGGCACCTCCATGCGCGCCTGGGGCAGCGCCACGGACTGCGGCTCGACACGGCGCTGCAGGTCTCCGACCAACGCGGCCGCATCGAGACCGAGGAGCTTCGCGTAGCCGCGAATCATGCCGCGGACGATGGGCGCGCCGGGCAGCGCCGCGTGGTTGTCCGATTCGAGCGCCTCGATCTGGCGCGGCGAGAACTTGAGGCGCTGCGCCACGTCCTCGATGGACAGGCCCCGGGCGCTGCGCGCGGCGGCGAGCGTCCGGCCGGGGCTGAGGTTCTCCGGCGCCAGGCTGTCGCTTTGCAGGTCGGTCACGGGTGCGGGCTCGGTGACGGGCTAGTCGAAGTTCCCGCGAAGGAGGTCCTGGTACTCCTTCGAGTTCGGGAAGCGGCGGCGCAGTTGCGTGGCGTAGTTGCCCTCGGCGATCTTGTCGCCGAGCTTGCGCTCCACGCGCACGCCGAGCCAGAGCGACTCGGCGGTCGGCTGGACGAGCTTGAGATACCGCCCGACGAGCGTGCGGGCCTCGGTCAGCGCTCCGCGCCGGTACTGCATGTGCGCGTACGGCATCATCGCGCCGATGGTGTTCGGGTCGAGCTTCAGCGCACGGTCGTAGAACTTCTCCGCCTCCGCCGGATCGCGCTTCTCGATGCAGCGGCCGGCCGCGGCCCAGCTCTTCGCCGGCGCCTGGTAGAGCGGATTGCGGATGGCGGTCATGTACTGCTGCACGCCGTCCTGCTCGCGCCCGGTGTTGCACAGGAAGAAGCCGTAGTTGTGCGCGACGTCGGGATCGTTCGGGGCGAGCGCCATGGCGCGCTTGAAGCTCGCCTCGGCGGCGGGGTTGTCGCGCAACTCCATGTTCACCAGCCCCTGGACGTTGTGCGCCGGCGCGTAGTTGGGATCGGCGCCGAGCGCGATGCGCACTTCCTCCAGCGCCACGCCCATGTTGCCGAGCTCGTAGTAGGCTGCGGCGAGGTCGGTGTGCGCCTTGGCGCGGGCGCGCGCATCGGCCCGCTCGCCGATGAGCGGCGGTTCGTCGGGGTTGTTTCCGCGCGGCGCGGAGGCGTCCGCCCGCTGGTCCCCGGTCTGCGCACACGCCGCCAGCAGCACGGCGCACAGCGCCGCGACGACTCCTCCGGCTCGCTTCATGTCAGGGCCCTCTCCAGGCGCACGATGCGCCGCGTGCGGTCCTTGACCTGCCCGGCAAGCTGGCCGCAGGCCGCGTCGATGTCGTCCCCGCGCGTCCTGCGGGTGGTGGTCACGATGCCCGCCGCGTTGAGGGCCGCGCTGAACCGCTGGATGGTCTCGCGCGGCGAACGCTCGTACCCGGCGTCGGGAAACGGATTGAACGGGATCAGGTTCACCTTCGACGGGACGTCGGCGAGCAGCGCGACGAGCTCGCGCGCATGCGCGTCGGAGTCGTTCACGCCCTTCAGCATCACGTACTCGAAGGTGATGAAATCGCGCGGCGCGCGGTCGAGATAGCGCACGCACGCCGCGAGCAGCTCGCGGATCGGATACTTGCGGTTGATCGGCATCAGCGCGTCGCGCAGCGCGTCGTTCGGCGCGTGCAGGCTCACCGCCAGCGCAACCGGGCACTCGTCGCGCAGCCGGTCGATCATCGGCACGATGCCCGACGTGGACACCGTGACGCGCCGGCGCGAGAGCCCATAGGCGTTGTCGTCCAGCATGAGGCGCAGCGCGGCCACGGTGGCGTCGAAGTTGAGCAGCGGCTCGCCCATGCCCATCATCACGACGTTGGACACGACGCGCTCGCCGTCGGGGGCGGCGCCGAGCGCGCGGTTCGCCCACCAGAGCTGGCCGATGATCTCGGCGACGGTGAGGTTGCGGTTGAACCCCTGCCGGCCGGTCGAGCAGAACTTGCAGTCCATCGTGCAGCCGGCCTGCGTCGAGACGCAGAGCGTGCCGCGGTTCGCCTCGGGAATGAACACCGTCTCGACGGCGTTCGCGTTGCCGACGTCGAGCAGCCACTTGCGCGTGCCGTCTGCCGCGGTCGAGTCGCCGATCATGCGCGGCGGCGTGACCACTGCCCGGGCCTCGAGCATCGCGCGGAGCGACTTGGCGAGGTCGCTCATGCGGGCGAAGTCGCTCTCCCCGAAACGATGCACCCAGCGCAGCACCTGGCGGGCGCGGAAGGGCTTCTCGCCCAGCTCGCCGAACCAGCGCTCCAGCGCCTGCGCGTCGAAATCGAGGAGGTTGACCGCCATCACGGGCTAGCGCGCGTAGACGCTCATCTGCGGGAAGAAGAAGGCGATCTCCTGGCGCGCGGTGTCGGCGCCGTCGGACCCGTGCACGGCGTTCGCATCGATGCTCTCGGCGAAGTCCGCGCGGATCGTGCCCGGCGCGGCCTTCTTGGGGTCGGTCGCGCCCATCAGTTCGCGGTTCTTCGCGATGGCGTTCTCGCCCTCGAGCACCTGCACCATCACCGGGCCGGAGATCATGAAGCTCACCAGGTCGCGGAAGAACGGCCGTTCCTTGTGGACGGCGTAGAACCCCTCGGCCTCGTGCTGCGACAGCCAGACCATCTTCGCGGCCACGACGCGCAGGCCGTTGCTCTCGAAGCGCGAATAGATCTTGCCGATGACGTTCTTCGCCACGGCATCCGGCTTGATGATCGACAGGGTTCTTTCGACTGCCATGCTTCCACTCCCTCGTTGCTGTGCGGTCGGCTCGCGAGTGTCTCGCGAGGGTTTCAAAATAACCGCTTATTTTATCACGCTTTTCATCGCCCGGGCCGGGGCCCAGCGGAGCCGGGCGCCGGGCGCCCCCGGGGCCGCTGCATAGGCCGGGTCCACCCCGATGCCCGGCACGCAGACCAGCGTCCCTCTGCAGTAGACGAGCGGCAGGCGCGCGCGTTCCCAAGGCGGCAGCGCGGACTCCTGGAACAGGTTCTTGAGGGAGCGGTGCGGGCGGCCGGCGGCGACGCGCAGCCGCTCGCCGCCGCGGCGCAGCCGCACCTCCAGTACGCCGGGCGCGACATGCGCCGACGCGAGGCCCTCCCCGGTTGCGGACTCGACGAAGAGCGTGCCGCCGAGCGCCGGCAGCGCCCAGGCCGGGTCGCCGGGCCAGAGTGCGGAGAAATCGCCGGTCGCGGGGGCGGCGTCTTCGCCCACGAGGAGCAACTCGTTGCGATAGCGCCGCGCGACGACGCCGTCCAGCATCACGCGGACCGTGCCGTCGGCGCGCGCCTCCCGAAGCTGCCGCAGCAGCGCGTCGAGCCGCCGCGTCGACGGAGAGGCGCAACCGGCGTCGTGCAGGCGGACGCGGAGTGCATTCCGGGCGCGGGCATCGCCGAGCGCGAGCAAGGCGTCGATGCGCAGTCCGGCGCGGCCTTCGCAGCCTGCGAGGTCGGCGCGGCCCACGTCTGCGAGCACCGCCTGTGCCTCCGCGAGGTGCGCGGCGCTCCGGGCGAGGTTGGCGGACGCGGCCGGGTTGAGCTCGCCGAGCAGGGGCAGCACCCGGTGGCGGACGGCGTTGCGCGCGTAGCGGACGTCCCGGTTGGACGGATCCTCGATCCACGCGAGGGCCCGTGTGCGCGCCTCCGCCTCGATCGTCGCCCGGTCGACGTCCAGGAGGGGCCGCAGGACCGCCGGCCTCCCGGGCTGCCAGGCAGGCATGCCCGCGAGACCCGCGACGCCGGCCCCGCGCACGAGCTGCAGCAGGACCGTTTCGGCCTGGTCGTCGCGATGGTGTGCAAGGGCGAGGACCTCGGTGCCATGCTGAGCGAAGGCGGCGTAGCGTGCGGCCCGCGCGGCGCCTTCGATTCCCAGGCCGCTCGCGCGGTCGACCTCGACGCGTGCGACGCGGACCGCCACGCCGTAGCGCGTGCCGAGCGCCACGCAGAAGTCGGCCCATGCGTCGGCCGCGGGCTGCAGGCCATGGTGGACGTGCAGCGCGTCGAGCGCCAGGCCGCAGTCGCCCGCGCACGCCGACAGCGCGTCGAGGAGCACCACCGAATCGACCCCGCCGGAGAGCCCGACGGTCAGACGCGTGCCGGGCGGGACGTGCGCGCGGACGGCGGCCGCGACGCACGCGCGGAGGTCACTTCGCTTCGGCTTCCCTGAACTTGCCATAGCCCATCAGGCGCTCGAAGCGCTCGGCGACGAGCTCGCCGGGGCTGCGGTCGGACAGCTCACGCATCGCGTCGGTAAGCGCCTTCTTCAGATTCTGTGCCGCCGCCGCGTGGTCGCGATGCGCGCCGCCCGGCGGCTCGCTCACCACGCGGTCCACGAGACCCAGCGTCTTCAGCCGGTTCGCGGTGATGCCGAGCGCTTCGGCCGCCTCGGGAGCGCGCTCGGCGCTGCGCCACAGGATCGAGGCGCAGCCCTCCGGGGAAATCACCGAGTAGGTGGCGTACTGCAGCATCATCACGTGGTCGCCCACGGCGATCGCCAGCGCACCGCCGGACCCGCCCTCCCCGATGACCGTGCACACGACCGGTACCTTGAGCTCGGCCATCACGTAGAGGTTGCGGCCGATCGCCTCGGCCTGCCCGCGCTCCTCCGCACCGATGCCCGGATACGCGCCCGGCGTGTCCACGAAGGTCATCACCGGAACGTTGAACTTCTCCGCGAGGCGCATCAGACGCATCGCCTTCCGATAGCCTTCCGGCCGCGGCATGCCGAAGTTGCGGAGGATCTTCTCCTTGGTGTCGCGGCCCTTCTGGTGGCCGATCACCATCACCGACTGGCCGTTGAAGCGCGCCAGCCCGCCCACGATCGAGAGATCGTCCGCGTACGCGCGGTCGCCGTGCAGCTCCTCGAAGTCGGTGAACACGTGCCTGACGTAGTCGAGCGTGTAGGGCCGTTGCGGATGCCGCGCGACCATGGCGATCTGCCACGGCGTCAGCTTCGCGTAGATGTCCTTGGTGAGCGCCTGGCTCTTCTTCTGCAGGCGCTGGATCTCCTCGGAAATGTCCACCGCGGAGTCGTCCTGCACGTAGCGCAGCTCGTCGATCTTCGCCTCGAGCTCGGCGATCGGCTGCTCGAAATCCAGGAAGGTCGCTTTCATGGCGCGCGGATTCTACCGCGCCCGGCGCTCAGTACTCGACCGGGATCGGATCGAGCGAGCGCCACAGGTACCACGTGGCGACGCTGCGCCACGGCCGCCACTGCTCGCCGAGGCTGCGCACCGCCGCGGGGAGCGGCTCGATGCCGTAGTGCAGCCCGACCGCCTTGCGCAGGCCGAGGTCGTCGACCGGCAGCACGTCGGGCCGCAGCAGGTTGAACATGAGGAACATCTCCGCCGTCCAGCGGCCGATGCCGCGCACTGCGACCAGCTCGCCGATGATGTCCTCGTCGTCCATCTCGTCCCAGCGTGCCGCGTGGATGCGCCCGTCGGCGAAGTGCTTGGCGAGATCGCGGATGTACTCCGCCTTGCGCCCGGAGAGGCCGCACGCGCGCAGCCGCGGCATGCGCAGTCGGGCCACCTGCGCCGGGTCCATCTGCGGCGCGACGGCGACCAGCCGGTCCCAGACGCTCTGCGCGGCCCGGGTGGAGATCTGCTGCCCGACGATCGCGCGGGCGAGGCTGCCGAAGGCCTCCCCCCGGCGGGCGATCGCGATCCGCGGATGCGCGCGGATGATGCGCCCGAGCGTGGCATCGCGCCGCGCGAGCTCGCGCTTGGCCTGGAGCCAGTAGCCGGGACGGATCGCGGTCGCCGCCTCAGGGGCGTTCACGTGGGACGCGCGAGCGGGAGGTTGGTGAGCAGGTTCTGCGGCTTCATGCGCACCACGTTGTCCTCGTCCATGGCGAGCGCCAGATACACCGGCTTGCCGGCAATCTCCGGCTTCAGCACGCCGGGATCGGCGAACGTCATGCGGAACAGGGCGAGCACGCGCTGCAGCCGGCCGTTCTCCACCTCCTCGCCGCGCCACAGGTCGTTCAGGATGCCGGTGGACTGCGCGTCGAGCCCGATGTGCCACGCCCACTGCTCGTCGCGGATGTCGCGCAGGCCCTCGACCGTCGTCTCCACGCCGGTGAAGTGCCGCACCCAGCGCTCGATCACGCGCGCGAACGCCTTCAGCGCCGGCCGCCCGTAGTTGAACGCGACCACGTAGTCGTGGCGTTGGTCGCGCATCCAGTACATCGGCGCATTGTCGGCGTCGAGGACGTCGAGGTTCACGCTCTTCATCGGCGTCTGCGCCTCGACGATCAGCCGTCCGAGGCTCCCGTACGCGCCTCCCGAAGCGTGCATTTCGACCGTCTCCAGGTCGGCGAGCAGGATCCGCCCTTCGTCGATCGACGCTTTCTGCTCCCTGAAGAAAAGCTCGCCGGCGCGCGCCTCGAGCGGGTCCTCCACGCCGTCCAGCACGTTGCGCAAGATGATGTGCGCGAGCTGGTCGAGGAACAGCGGTGGCACGTCGATGCTGCCGCCGGCGAACAGTGCGGCGTAGGCACTTTCGAGGTCGGGCGCCCCCAGCAGCCGGTCACGGAAGCGCAGCCAGACGCCGAAGTTGAAGCGCGTGTCGGTGTCCTCGATCGTCGCGAGCTCGGCCTCGCCCACCTCACGCCGCGGCTCGTCGAGCAGCCGCTCGTGGAAGGCCACTTCGCCGGGCTGCGACTCCTCGATCGGGCGCAGTTCCGGGCGCAGCAGGTAGGCGCGCAGGAAATCGTCGGTGACCTGCAGCCGGCCGTCGGCATGGCGGTCGAGCAGGTGGAAGCCGGAGTGGCGCCAGAAGTCGGGCATTGGAGGCGGATGGCGCGCGGTGCGCGCGCGGCTACTCGGCGACCAGGTCGTACACGCGGCTCGCCGTGGAGACGTGCTGCCGCAGGAAGTCCATCTGGTCGACGAGGATCTTGCGATTGGTGAGGATCAGGAACTCGGCCTTGTTCGGCACGTAGGGCGCATACTTCAACTCGATGCCCGCCTCTTCCGGCGTGCGATTGCGCTTCACGCTGTTGCAGTGGCGGCACGCCGTGACGACGTTCATCCACGTGTCGCGGCCGCCGCGCGAGACCGGCGTGATGTGGTCTCGCGTCAGGCGCAGGAAGCTGAACTCCCCGCCGCAGTACGCGCAGACGTGGCGGTCGCGGCGGAACAGTTCGCGGTTGTTGAGCGGCGGTACCTGGTTGAAGCCCCGGATCGCGAGCGCGCGGCCGCGGATGGCAATGATCGAATGGCCGGTGATCGACGAGCGCTGCCCTGTGGCACGGGAAATGCCGCCGTGGACGGTGAACGCCTCCTGCCCCAGCGTCCACGCCACGAGGTTCTTCGCGTAGTAGAAGCAGGCCTGCTGCCAGGTCACCCAGCGGTGCGGCACGCCGTGGTAATCCAGCGACAGGATCAGGGGAATCTCCCCGGCCATTGCGGGCACTCCGTCCATTTGGTCCGAGGACGATTCTGCCTTAATAACCGGGGCGTTGCACGCAGCGCAGCATTCAGTTCAACTCGGCCGCCAGGCGCCGGCGGTAGGCGGAGACGAGGTCGGCGTCGTCGGCGAGGCGAAACACGTCGAGCATGCCCAGACGAGCACGGTCGCGCAGCGCCTTGCGGTCGCGCCGGACGACTTCCAGATAGCTCTCGAGCGCCGCGGCATGATCGCCGTCCGCAACGAGGCGTTCGGCGAGCTGCAGGCGGGTCTCGAGCGCGTCCGGACGGGCCGCCACCGCGGCGCGCAGCGCTTCGGCGGGCGGCAGCTCGGCCGCCTTGCATGCCACGTCCACGCGCGCGGCCACCTGCACCGCGCGATCGTCCCGCTCGATCTCGGGAACGGCGTCCAGGGCCGCAGCGGCAGCCGCGGCGTCGCCCTTGGCCAGCAGCACCTCGGCGAGGTCCACGCAGGCGGACCAGAGGCGCGGGTCCAACGCGATCGCCTCGCGCAGCCTTTCCTCCGCCGCGTCCAGTCGCCCCGCCCACACGTCGTCGCGCGCGGCGCGCTGCAGCTGCTGCGCCGGCGACGGAACCAACTTCTCCAGGAACTGGCGCACCTGCGCCTCGGGCAACGCCCCGGTGAACTCGGCGGCGACCACGCCATCCACGAACGCCTTCACGTTCGGGATGCCGCGCACGCCGTACTCGCCCGCGATCTGCGGATGCTCGTCGGTGTTCAGCTTCGCCAGCCGGAACTTGCCCTGGTACTCCTGCGCGAGCTTCTCCAGGACGGGCTTGAGCGCGCGGCACGGCGCGCACCAGGGCGCCCAGAAGTCGACCACCACGGGGACGTCGCGCGAGGCCTCGATGACGTCGCGCTCGAAGCCCGCCGTGTCGGTGTCGTACGTCGTCGCAGTCGTCATGTCCGCTCCTTCCATCTGCCGACAGCATGGGGGCGACCGGCTCGGCCTTCAAGCGCTCCGCGCCCGTTGATCTGCGTCAACGGCGCACCGGCCCGCAGGAATAAGGTGGATTGGAGAAGAAGGAGGAAGCCATGCGGAACGCCGAAATCCGTAAAGCGCTGGCCGCCGAACTGGCCGCGCGGAAGGCGCAGCTCGTGCAGGAGGTCCAGGCGAAGGTCCGGGAGAGCCGCGCGCTGTCCACCGAAACCGCGCCCGGCGAAGTGGTCGATGGCGGCGACGTCTCGCAGGCGGCGGTGCTCGCCGAGGTCGACCGCGCGGAGGCCGAGCGCGACATCGCCGAACTCGCGATGATCGAAGCGGCCGAGCGGCGTCTCGCCGACGGGACCTATGGTTACTGCCTCGACTGCGGCATCGCGATCCCGCTGTCGCGCCTGCGCGCGAATCCCGTCGCGACGCGCTGCACGCCCTGCCAGGCGCTCCAGGAGCGCCCGGCGCACTGAAGGCGCATCTCCTCCCGTTGAACGCGCAAAAAAATAGCGAGAGGCATGCGCCTCTCGCTGAAGGACTTTCACCCCAAAGGAGGAGGAAAAAGGCGAAAGTGCCCTGTGATTAGCGAAGAGCGTGCCACGCTTGCTCGCATTGGGCCCGAGAGAAGTTTCCTCGGCGAAATCGAGAGTTAGACTCGCCCCGGCGCTGTCCTCGACAAACACGATCGCCCGCCCATGGTGCACCCATTGGCACAAGTCGCACCATTGCGCACCGTGCGGGGCGGCCTCAGAGACCCAGGTACGCCTGACGCACGCGGTCATCCGCGAGCAATGCGTCACCCGAACCCGACAACGCGATGCGGCCGTTCTCGAGCACGTAGGCATGTCGCGCCGCGCGCAGCGACGCCGCGACGTTCTGCTCGACGAGGATGACGGTCAGCCCGCGGGCATTGAGCCGCGCGATGATCTGAAACACCTCCTGCACGATCGCCGGGGCGAGGCCGAGCGACGGTTCGTCGAACATGATGAGCTCGGGATGGCCCATCAGGCAGCGCCCGATCGCGAGCATCTGCTGCTCGCCGCCCGACAGGGTGCCCGCGGCCTGGTCGCTCCGTTCGCGCAGCCGCGGAAACAGCGCGTACACCTCTTCGATGGTCGCGCGCATCCTGCGGCGTGCGCGCGGCGGCATCGCGCCCATCTCCAGGTTCTCCAGCACGCTCATGCTGGGAAACACCTGGCGGCCCTCGGCAACCTGCCCGATGCCGAGATCGCACACCCGGTGCGACGGCCAGCCGGTGATGTCCTGGCCGCGATACCGGATGCGGCCGGCGCGCGGCTTCTCGATGCCGGCGATGGTGCGGATGAGGCTCGACTTGCCCGCGCCGTTCGAGCCCACGATCGCGACGATCGCGCCCTCCTCCGCAGCGAGCGTCACGCCGTCCAGCGCCTGCGCATCGCCGTAGTAGAGTTCGAGGCCTTCCACTTCCAGCAGGGCCATCAGACCGCTCCCTCGCCGAGATAGCACGCGAGCACTGCGGGATCGCGGACCACGACCTCCGGCGCGCCTTCGCAGATCTTCTCGCCGTGATGCAGGACGACAATGTGCTGCGCAAGCGCCATCACGGCGCGCATCACGTGCTCGATCAGCAGGATGGTGAGCCCGGTGTCGGCGTTGATGCGGCGGAACACCGCGACCATCTCGTCCACCTCGGTGGGCCGCAGGCCGGCCATCACCTCGTCGAGCAGCAGGAGGCGCGGCCGCGTCGCCATCGCCCGCGCCACCTCGAGCCGCTTGCGCTCAGGGAGCGTGAGGCTCGCGGCGAGGTGGTCGCGCTTGGCATCGAGGTGCAGCTGCTCCAGCACCCCCATGGCCTCGCGCCGTGCGGCCGCCACGTCGCGGTGCGCGTTCAGGGCGCCGACGATCACGTTGTCGAGCACGGTCATCTGCGGGAACGGCTTCACCACCTGGAAGGTGCGTCCGATGCCGGCCTGGCAGATCTGGTCGGGCCGCAGGCCGGTGATCACCCGCCCGGCGAGCGTGACCGTGCCCTCGTCGGGCGGAAACACACCGGCGACCAGGTTGAAGCAGGTCGTCTTGCCGGCGCCATTCGGCCCGATCATCGCGAAGATCGAATGCTCCGGCACGCTGAACGACACGCCCTGCACCGCGCGCAGCCCGCGGAAGGACTTGGAAAGCCCGGCGACGTCGAGCAGGCCCATCAGTGGCCTCCCGGCGGCGGGAACCCGAGCCGCTTCGCGATTGCGGGCCAGATGCCGTGCGGCAGGTAGATCACCACGAACAGCAGGCAGAGGCCGTAGAACACCTGCTTCACGCCCGGCGTGTCCACGCCCGTCAGTTCCATGAGCTCGGTGACGAGGTCGGCGAGCGGCGTGAGGACGAACGCGCCCACGATCGGGCCGGCGAGCGTCCCCAGCCCGCCGATGATCGGCCCCAGGATGATCTCGATCGACCGTCCCATGGAGAAGATCTGCTCGGGGAACAGCGTGTTGTAGTAGAAGGCGAAGAACACGCCGGCGATCGAGGTCAGCGCGGCGGAGATCATCACCGCGTACAGCTTGTAGCGGAAGACGTTGATGCCGAGGGCCTGGGCGGCGTCCTCGTTCTCGCGGATCGCCTGCCAGTAGTAGCCGAACCGGCTGCGAAGCAGCGCGTGCGAGATCCACAGGCCGGCGAGCGCGAGCGCGAGCGCCAGGTAGAAGAACATCGTGGGCGACCCGCGCAGCCGCGCGAGGTCCATGGTCGCGTGGCTGGCCACCGGGATGAAGAGCCCGCCCGAGCCGCCGAGCCAGTCGAGGTGGTCGAAGCCGATGCGGGTGAACTCGGCGAACGCGATCGTGAGGATGGCGAAATAGACCCCGCCCACGCCGAAGCGGAACGCGAGAAAGCCGATGATCGCGCCGATCACCGTGCACGCGGCAATCGCACCGAGGGCGCCGAGCCACGGATTCACGCCGAACTTCACGAAGAACATCGCCGCCACGTAGCCCCCGACCCCGACGTACAGCGAGTGCCCCAGCGAGAGCTGCCCGGCGAAGCCGGTCATGATGTTCCACGCCTGCCCGGTGAAGGCGAAATACAGGCACAGGATCAGCACCGAGAGGACGTAGTCGCTGGTGTACAGCGGCGCGAACGCGAGCGCCGCCGCGACGACGGCGAGCAGCGCCTTGGCGCGCGGGGCGAGGGTGTGCGCCGCCGCCGTCATGCGCGCTTCCCGAGCAGGCCCTGCGGCCGGAACAGCAGCACCAGCACCAGCAGCGCGAACGTGAACATGCTCTTCGCCGAGGGCGTGAAGTAGAAGCCGGCGAGCGCCTCCGACACGCCGATCACCACGCCCGCGAGCAGCGCCCCGGGCAGGCTGCCCATGCCGCCGACGATCACGACGATGAACGCGAGCAGCGTGTAGGCCGGTCCCTGCATCGGCGTCACGTCCACGAGGAGCAGCATCAGGCAGCCGGCCGCGCCGACGCATGCGGCGCCGAGCCCGAAGGTGAACGCGTACAGGCGGTCGACGTCGAGACCGACCACGCGCGCGCCCAGCTGGTTGTCGGCGCACGCGCGGATCGCCTTGCCGGTGAGCGAGAAGCGGAAGAAGGCGAACAGCGCGGCGGCGATGGCGATCGCGGTGGCCGCTGCGTAGGCGCGGGCCTTGTCCACGATCAGCGTGCCGAGCTCGAACGACTCGAGCTGGTAGTCCACCATGACGTTGCGCGCGTCGGGCCCGAAGATGATGAGCTGGGCGTTCACCAGGATCATCGCGACCGCCACCAGCAGCATGAACTGGGTGTGCTCCGGGCGCGTGACGAACGGATTGATGACCGTCCGCTGGAGGGCGTAGCCGAAGACGAACGCCAGCAGCGCGACCGGCAGGATCGCGAGCAGCGGATCCACCTTCGCGAACGCGAAGAGCAGCACCGCGACGTACATGGCGGCGGTCATCATCTCGCCGTGCGCGAAGTTGACGATGCGCACGACCCCGTAGATGACCGAGAGCCCCAGCGCCCCGAGTCCGTAGACGAGGCCGGTGAGGACACCCTTGACGATCAGATCGAGTGGCACTGCGTGCCTTGGCGAAAAGCGGGAAGGGAGAAGAGGGAAGAGGGAAGAGAAACCGCCTACACCCTGTAGGCGCGAACGGCGGAGAGGGTTTTCACCCTTCCCTCTTCCCCCTTCCCTCTTCCCTCTTCCCGCAGTTGAAAGATCACGCCTTCGGCATCGGGAACACCGGCTTCGCCTCCGCCGTCTCGGCGGGGAGCACCACCGTGGGCCGCTGGTTGAGGTTCTGCACCGCTGCCGACGCGATGCCCTCCACCTGGCCCTTGGCGTTGAACTTGATCGGGCCGCCGATCATCATCCGGTCGGTGATGTTGGTCTGCCGGATCGCCTCGGCCAGCGTCTTCCCGTCGGTGCTCTTCGCGCGCTTGAAGGCGTCGGCCGCCACCATCAGCGCCTCGACGGTGAAGCCCACGTTGAGGGCGTGGAACATCAGCTTGTCGTTCGGGTAGGCCTTGCTGAACGCGCTGTCGATCTTCTTCGTGAGCGCCGCCTTGGGGTTGTACCACGGCACGTTCGAGATGCAGTACTCGGAGAGCTTCCCGAGCGTCTGGTAGAACTGTGCCTCGTACATGCCGGGGTTGCCGGGGCCGATGATGCCCATCGGGTTCCAGCGCTGCTTCACCATCTCCCGGCGCAGCAGGATGGCGTCGTTGAGGCGGCAGACGAGCATCAGGAAGTCGGCGTTGGTGGCCTTGGCCTTCGCGACCTCGACCGAGAGGTCCTTCGCCGCCGGATCGTAGGAGATCGTGTCCACCACCTTGAACGGCAGGTAGTTCAGCGTGGGCAGGATGGCATCGATCGCACGCCGGTTGGCCTGTCCGAACGTGTCGTTCACGTGCATGAACACGCACGTGCGCGGCGCGGTGCTGGTGGCCTGGAAGAGATCGCGCATCAGCGCGAGGCCGTTGCGCACCAGCTCGACGCTGGTGGGGAAGTTGCGGAACGTGAACTTGTAGCCCTGCTCGGTGATCTGCGGCGCGGCGGCGATGTTGATCACGAACGGCACGCCCTTCTGTTCCGCCACCTGCGCGATCGCCCCGGCCGCGCCGGAATCGAACGGCCCGACGAGCACGTGCGCCCCGTCGTTGATGAGCTTCTCGGCGCGGGAGCGGGCGACGTCGATGTTGGTTTCCGTGTCGGCGTGCAGCAGCTTGACGTTCGCGCCATAGCCGAGGTCGGCGAGCACCGCGGGAGCGATGTCCGCGCCGCGCTTGCAGGACTGGCCGATGAGCGCCTGCACGCCGGAGGTGGGCAGCAGCACGCCCACGTTGAGCGTGCTCGACTGCGCCCGGACGATGGCGGGAAAGCCGAGCGTGGACAGGGTCGCGCCGGCCGCGCCCGCCTTCAGCAGGCGGCGCCGGTTGTTCTCGTTGGTGTTCCGCATGAAGCTCCTCCTCCAGGATGTCTTGCCGAAGGGCGCATTGTTCTCGGCGCCCGGGTTTTGTGCAAGCCGCCCGCTCTAGGCGGGCTTCTGCATGCTGGTCGCCTGCCGGTAGCGATCGACGATGGCGTCGAGCTCGGCCTGCGGCAGCACGTCCTCCAGCCGCTCGAAGCCATTCGGCGCGCGTTGTTCGACGATCTCCAGGATCTGGTCGATGCCGCGCTGCCGGTTCATGTGCACGATCGCCGCCGCCTTGGGCAGGCGTTCGGCTTCGTAGCGCGCGAGCGCCTCCTCGACGCCCGGGGCCTCGGCGAGCAGCCGCGCGATGCAATCGGCGTCGAGGATCGCCTGCGTGGCGCCGTTGGAGCCGATCGGATACATCGGGTGCGCCGCATCGCCCAGCAGCGTGACGCGCCCGAAGCTCCACCGCGGCAGCGGATCGCGATCGACCATCGGGAACTCGTAGATCGCCGACGCGCTGCGGATCACCGCCGGCACGTCGAGCCAGCCGAAGTGCCAGGAGGCGAACTGCGGCAGGAAGTCCTGCAGTCGTCCCGGCCGGTTCCAGTCCTCGCGGTTCGGCATCTCCCGGTGGTCGAGCTTGAGATCGGCGATCCAGTTGATGAGCGCGCGCCCGCGATCGAGATGCCGCTTGGAGATCGGATAGCAGACGAACTTCTGCCGCTCGTGGCCGGCCTGGGCCATCGTGCGGCCGTCGAGGAAGGCGTCGCCCTCGGTCACGCCGCGCCACATCATCACGCCGTTCCAGCGCGGACCGCCCTCCTCCGGGTAGAAGTGCGCACGCACCGTCGAGTGGATGCCGTCCGCGGCGATCAGCGCATCGGCCTCGTCGCTGGCCACCGCCGCGCCGGCACGGTCGACGAAGCGCGCGACCACCCGCTCGCCGCGCTGCTCGAACCCTGCGAGCCGATGACCGGTACGGACGGCGTCGGGCCCGAGCCGCGCCCGCGCGGCCTCGAGCAGGAGCATCTGCATCTCGCCGCGGTGGATCGAGAACTGCGGGTGGGAATAGCCCGCAGCGAGCCCCCGCGGATCGCGCCAGATGAGCTGGCCGTGCCGGGAATAGAAGGCCAGCGCCCCGGTCGGGATGGCGACCTCGGCCATGCCCGCCATGAGGCCGAGGCCGTCCAGCAGCTTGACCGCCTGCGACTGGACGTTGATGCCGACGCCGAGGGGGCGGATCTCTCCGACCGCCTCGTACACGGTCGCGTCGATGCCCACGCGGTGCAGCGCGAGCGCGGTGGTGAGGCCGCCGATCCCAGCGCCCGCGACGATGATCCGCATAGTTTCTCCTCCCGGACGCCGAATGCCCGTCCGCCCTTCCTATAATGCCGCATGGACTGGATCCATACAGTGGGCCTGGCCGCCGGGCTCGCCTGGGCCAGCGGCATCCGGCTCTACGCGGTGCTGTTCCTCGCCGGCGCGCTCGCGCGGCTGGGCTATCTCGAGCTGCCCCCGACCCTGGAGGTGCTCGGGCATCCGTACGTGCTCGCGGCGTCGGGGATCATGGCGGTGGGGGAGTTCTTCGCCGACAAGGTGCCGGCCTTCGATTCACTATGGGATGCGGCGCACACGTTCGTACGGATTCCCGCGGGCGCCTTCCTCGCGGCGGCGGCCCTGGGTCAGGCCGATCCGGTGTGGGTTGCGGTGGCGGCGATCGCCGGAGGCGCGATCGCCTCCGGCGCGCATCTCACGAAGGCCGGGAGCCGCGCGCTGATCAACACTTCGCCGGAACCGTTCACGAACTGGGCCGCTTCGGTCTCCGAGGACCTCATCGTGCCCGCGGGATTCCTGGCGTCGGTGGCGTTTCCGCTGGCGTTCCTGATCCTGCTTGCGGTGTTCCTGCTCGGCGCAGCGTGGCTGGTGCCGAGGCTGTGGCATGCGCTGCGCGGCCTGTTCGCCAGGCTGCGCAGTGCCGTCTCGTGACGCGAACGGCTCAGTGATCCTCGAGGCGCGGCGCCCAGGAATCGCCGAAGTCGCCGGTCTCGGGATCGATCCACCCGGAAACACCCATCTCGGCCTCGGCCTCTTCCAGGGTCTCGCCGTCGACGTCGACCTCGGCGGCCTCCATCTCCTCGACGGCCTGCGCATAGGTGCGGAACGGGCCGTACTCCTCGGCGCCATCGGCCGACTGCCAGTAGAAGCCGTCGGACCGCTCGATGATGCGTGAGTCCTCGGCCGGGTCGGGCTCGACGACGGGCGGAGGCGGAAGTTCTGCTTTCTTGCGGCCCATGGATGGCTCCTTGAAATCAGCCTGCCGGGCGCTCATCTTGCGTCGGGCGAGGCGGGCAGACTGCGGGTTGATTGTGATCCTGCGAGGCGAGGCCCGCAATGGTCTCCCGCTCCGGATCGCGCAATTTGTTTTCACCGCGCCCGCGCATGGCGCGCGGCGCGTCAACGACGACAGGCACGCGCATGCAGAAGCAGACGCAGTTCAACATCTGGTACTTCGTGCTCGCGATCTTCGCGGTGCTGTGGCTGCAGAGCGTCTGGACGCAGTACCGCACCGTCGAGCCGATCTCGTACAGCGAGTTCCAGCAGCTCGCGAAGGACGGGAAGATCGAGGAGATCACCGTCCGGCAGAACACCATCGAGGGCCGGTTCAAGACGCCGCAGGCCGACGGCCGCACGAGGTTCGTCGCGATCCGCGTCGATCCGGACCTCGCGCGCGACCTCGAGCAGTACAACCTGAAGTTCTCGGGCGTCATCGAATCCAACTTCCTGTACGACGTGCTGGGCTGGGTGGTGCCGGCGCTCGTCTTCTTCGGATTGTGGTTCTACCTGATGCGCCGCTTTGCCGAGAAAAGCGGCATGGGAGGGGGCTTTCTCTCGGTTGGCAAGAGCAAGGTCAAGGTGTATGTCGAGAAGGACGTGAAGACCACGTTCGCCGACGTCGCCGGCGTCGACGAGGCGAAGGAGGAGCTGAAGGAGATCGTCGACTTCCTGCGTAATCCGCAGCAGTACGGTCGGCTCGGCGCGCGGGTGCCCAAGGGGGTCCTGCTGGTCGGTCCGCCCGGCACCGGGAAGACCCTTCTCGCACGCGCCGTCGCGGGCGAGTCCGGCGTGCCGTTTCTCTCCATCAACGGGTCCGAGTTCGTCGAGATGTTCGTCGGCGTCGGCGCGGCGCGCGTGCGCGATCTCTTCGAGCAGGCCCGGCAGAAGGCGCCGGCGATCATCTTCATCGACGAGCTCGACGCGCTCGGCCGCGCCCGCGGCGCCTACGGCGTCGGCGGCCACGACGAGAAGGAGCAGACGCTCAACCAGCTCCTGGTGGAGATGGACGGCTTCGATCCGTCCACCGGCCTCGTCCTGCTGGCCGCGACCAACCGGCCGGAAGTGCTCGACCCCGCCCTGCTCCGCGCCGGCCGCTTCGATCGCCAGGTGCTGGTCGATCGGCCCGACAAGAAGGGACGCATCGACATCCTGAACGTGCACCTGGGCAAGGTACGGCTGGCGGCGGACGTCGATCCGGCGAAAGTGGCGGCGCTGACGCCGGGCTTCTCCGGGGCGGACCTGGCGAACCTCGTGAACGAGGCGGCGCTGCTGGCCACCCGGCGCGGCGCGGCGGAGGTCTCGCTGGAGGACTTCAACAACGCCGTGGAGCGCATCGTCGCCGGGCTGGAGAAGAAGAACCGCGTGCTGAACGAGAAGGAGCGGCGCGTCGTCGCGTATCACGAGATGGGCCATGCGCTGGTGGCCCTCTCCCTGCCCGGCAGCGACCCGGTGCACAAGATCTCGATCATCCCGCGCGGCGTCGGCGCGCTCGGCTACACCATCCAGCGCCCGACCGAGGACCGCTTCCTCATGACGACCGAGGAGCTCGAGAACAAGATGGCGGTGCTGCTCGGCGGCCGTGCGGCCGAGCGCGTGGTGTTCGAGGAGATCTCGACCGGCGCCGCCGACGATCTGCAGCGCGTGACCAACATCGCGCGCGGCATGGTGACGCGCTTCGGGATGACGGAGTCGCTCGGCCAGGTCGCCTACGAGTCCGACGAGGGCAACCGCTTCCTCAACCAGGTGCCGGGCGCCGGGCTGCGGCCGCGCGAGTTCAGCGAGGACACCGCGCGCGCCATCGACGCGGCGGTGAAGGCGCTCGTGACGCGGGCCTTCGACAAGGCGGTGGGCATCCTCACCGACCGCCGCGCGACGCTGGAGCGCGGCGCGCAGCTGCTGCTGACCAAGGAGACGCTGTCGGAAGACGAGATCCACGCCCTCAACGCGGGCTGAGGGCGAGCCGGAGCGGCCCCCCGGCGAAGGTCCGTCTCAGACCTGGATCGCGTCGGTCCGGTTGTGGATCGCGCGCAGCACCGACAGCGCGGCCAGCGTCGACGTCTTCGGGTTGTTGGGCAGGGGCTTGCCCTGCATCTCCACGCGCATGCGCCCGAACGCGCCTTCGGCCTCGATGAGGTGGATGTTCCCCGGCGCGGCGGGATCGGCGTTCAGCGACACCTCGGTGCGCTCGAAGCCGAGGCCGGCGAGCGCGATGGTCGCGGCGACGTTCGCGTTCTGCGGGAAGAGGCGCGCGGCCTCGCCCGCGGTGCCGCGATAGAACTCGGTCGCGCCGGTGAGGCCGTCGAGATCGATCAGCTTCTCCGCGTGGGTGCCGCGCCAGGCGGAAGGCGCCTTGCGCGACGTGTAGCGCACGCGATCCAGGCCGCCCCATTTCGCCGCGGCGAGCGCGTCCACGCCGCCGATCGCGCCGGCGGGAATGAGGAGCTTGCCCAGGTGGATGCGTGCGGCGTCGGTGAGCCGCTTGAGGACGTCCGCGTCGGTGAGCGCACCGACGGAGGTCACGAGGAAGTCGCTCCCGTTCGCGATGCAGGCCTCGCCGTACTGCGCGACGGCGCCGTGCCCGGCGCACTCGATGGCGAGTTCGGGCACCTCTTCCATCTGGTCGAGCCGCGAGACCACTTCGACCTGCTCGCCCAGCGCACGCTGCGTCTCCTCACGATAGGGGGGACGCACCAGCACCGACAGCTTGATGCGCTTGCGTTCGTTCGGCATCTCGGCGGCCACGAGCTGACCGATGGCGCCGTAGCCGATCAGCAGGATGTGTCTCATGCACCGGCTCCTCGGATGGCCACGGCGTCGACCTCGACCAGCAGGTCCGGCGACACCAGCGCCTTCACCTCCACCAGCGTCGAGCACGGCCGCGGCTCGGCGAAGAACTCCATGCGCGCACGGCCGAAATCGCCGCGCTTCGTCACGTCGGTGAGATACACGGTGATCTTCACCACGTCGCGCATCGAGGCGCCGGCGGCTTCGAGCAGCGCCTGGATGCGCCCGAGCACCGTCTTCGATTGCTCGTAGACGTCCGCGCCGCCGACTGCGCGGCCGTCGGGGCCGCTCGCCACCATGCCGGACAGGAAGATCTGGTCGCCCAGGACGAGGCAGTTGGAGTAGATCCCGCCGGGTGGCTCGGGAACGGCGGGCGTGGTGATCTTGCGCAGAGTCATGCGAGGGGCCTCGAAGGTTGCGTTGCGCGGCCGACCGGTGCGCGGCCGAGGGCGTGATCCTAGCGGAGCGGCGCGTCGTTGCGGCGCTTGACAAGCCTCCTTGCAGTGCTACACTTCGTTTCACTAACGAAAAAATGTTTCTTTAGTAAAACGCGGCCCGAGGGCCGCCGCCTGCGAAGGAGCGTCGGGATGGCGATCGAATGGCATGACGTGGCGGAGCCCGAGCAGGTCGCCGAGGACTTCCCGCTCTCGGCGAAGGTCGGGGACAAGGAGGTCGGCGTGTTCCTCGTCAACGGCCGGTACTACGCCCTGGAGGATGTCTGCCCGCACGCGTACGCCCTGCTCTCGCAGGGGTTCGTCGAGGGCGAGGAAGTCGAGTGCCCGCTGCACGGCGCCCGGTTCCACGTACCCACCGGCCGCTGCACCAAGGAGCCGGGCGGGCGCGACCTCAAGGTCTATCCCGTGAAGATCGAGAGCGGCCGGCTCTTCGTCGGCACCGAATCCTGAAGGCGGAGGATCCCGTGGACCACAACCCGTACCTGAAACCCTGGCGCCAGCCGCAACCCAACTACACCGCCGGCAAGGGCGCGATCGAGAAGCCGGGGGAGTTCCCCAACCTCGTGTGGCAGACCCGCTCGGCGCCGCCGTCGGAGTACGAGAACCAGCTCGGCGATGCCCTGGAGAAGGCGTTCAGCGCCGGGGCCGAGACCATCGAGGCCGTCGTCTCGCAGCTCAACGAGCAGGGCATGCTGACCTCCGACGGCCACGCCTGGACCGTCGAGACCTTCGCGGCGGAGATGGGCCGCCTCGCGGCCAAGTAGCCGCCGGACCGGGAGCGCACGTGGCCACGCACCGCATCGAGTTCCGCAACGTCACCAAGCGCTTCCCGCCCCAGCGCAAGGGCGCCGAACCGGTGACCGCGGTGCGCGACGTGTCGGTGAGCGTGGCCGATGGCGAGGTCGTCTCCATCATCGGCCCCAGCGGCTGCGGCAAGTCCACGCTGCTCAACATGGGCTCGGGCCTCTATCTGCCCACCGAGGGCGAGGTGTACGTCGACGGCGAGCGCGTCGAGAAGCCCAATCCGCACGCGGCCTTCATGCTGCAGAAGGATTTGCTGCTGCCGTGGCGCTCCATCCGCGAGAACGTCGAGTTCGGGCTGCAGATCCGCGGCGTCGATGCGAAGACGCGGGCGGAGCGGGCCCACGCCCTGCTGCAGCGCTGTCATCTCGCCGGGTTCGAGAACCACTATCCGCACCAGCTTTCCGGCGGCATGCGGCAGCGCGCGGCGCTCGCGCGCACCCTCGCGGTCGAGCCCACGGTGCTGTTCATGGACGAGCCCTTCTCGGCCCTGGATGCGCAGACGAAGATGGTGCTGCAGCAGGATCTCGCCGGCATGCTCGCCGAGGAACGCAAGACGGCACTGTTCATCACCCACGACCTGGTGGAGTCGATCGCCCTCTCCGATCGCATCCTGGTGATGAGCGCGCGCCCGGGCACGATCATCGAGGAGATCGTCGTGGAGTTGCCCGAGCGCAGCAACCCGATGCGCCGACGCCGCCTCCCGAAGGTCCAGGAGTACGCCTTCCATCTCGCCGAGCTGCTGCACATCGGTGACAAGACGCACGAAGAACAGATCTGATCTCTCGTCCACGAGGAGTGCCATGACCACGAAGCGCGAGTTCCTGAAGACCCTGGCCGCCGGCGCCGCGTTCGCCGGCTTCCCCGCGATCGTCCGCGCGCAGCAGCTCGAGGAGGTGACCTACCTCCTGCCGGCCCCGGCCACCCTGCCCGCCTTCATTCCCTGGGTGCTGGCCCAGCAGCGCGGGTACTACGCCAAGGAAGGCCTGAAGGTGACGTTCCAGTCGGGCAAGGGCGGCGTGGACGTGGCGAAGCAGGTGGGCGCGGGCAATGCCCCGATCGGCGGCGCCATCGGCGACACGCCGATCATCGCGCGTGCGCAGGGCATTCCCGTGAAGGCCGTGGCCGTGCTCGGCGGCGGCTCCCTCACCAACCTCGTGGTGCACGAGGGCCAGGGCGTCAAGGGCCCGGCCGACCTCAAGGGCAAGACCGTCACCGTGCTTGCCTATCAGGACACCACCTACTTCTCGCTGCTCGGCATGCTCGCCTCGGCCGGGCTCAAGAAGTCCGACCTCGACATCCAGGCGGCCGGGCCGACCGGCATCTGGCAGCAGTTCGCCCAGGGCAAGGCCGCGGCGTTCGCCGGGCCGGTGGACTGGGCGCTGAGCGCCAGGGGCGCGGGCGCGAACCCGAAGATCTACCGCGGCGACAGCTTCTTCCCGAGCATGGCGCAGGCCATCCTCGCCTCCGACGAGATGATCCAGAAGCGCCCGGAGCTCATCGGCAAGCTGGTGCGCGCGACGGTGCGCGGGCTCAACGACGTGCTGAAGGAAGGCAAGGGCGTGGTGCCCGATTACGTCGGCGGTGCGCCGGGGTTCAAGGGCAAGGAGGCCTTCATCGAGGAGGTGGTCGCGCTCTACACCGAGTTCACCTACAAGGGGCAGAAGGTCCTCGGCGCGATGGACCCGGACCGGCTCGCGAAGGTGCAGAAGTTCTACGTGAGCGAAGGCATCGTGCCGAAGGAAGTGCCGGTGGCCGAGCTCTACACCAACCAGTTCGTCGGCTGATCGGCGGGGCGGGCCCTCTTCCGTGAGCGCGGAGCGATTCAGCGGCAACGTCGCCGGGGCGAGCCTGGCGGTGCTCGTCCTGTTCCTCGCCGCCTGGGAGTGGCTGCCCGGCCTGCTGAAGATCCCGCCCTTCATCCTGCCGCCGGCCTCGCAGACCTGGAGCGAGTTCCTGCGCATGCTGGCGAACGAGCGCCTCCTCTTCCACGCCGGCATCACGGCACTGGAAGTGGTGGCGGGGTTCGTGCTCGGCTCCCTGCTCGGCATGGCGATCGGCTACCTGCTCGGCGTCTCGCCGAAGGCGGAGATGATCCTGTCGCCGTATCTCCTCGCCCTGCAGATCGCGCCCAAGGTCGCCTTCGCGCCGCTGTTCGTGATGTGGCTCGGCTACACCGTGTACCCGAAGATCCTCGTCGCGATCCTGATCGTGTTCTTCCCGGTGATGGTCAACGTGCTCACCGCCATCCGCACGGTGGATCCGGACATGGTCAATCTCGCGCGGTCGTTCTCCGCGTCGCGCTGGCAGATCTTCCGCATGATCGAGTATCCGGCGACCCTGCCGCCGCTCTTCTCCGGCCTGCGCATCGGCTCCACCCTGGCGGTGATCGGCGTGGTCGTCGGCGAGCTCGTCGGCGGCAACCTCGGCCTGGGCTACCTGCTCGTGTTCGGCGAAGGCCAGGGCAATACCGCAATGGTCTTCGTCACCATCATCGTCCTCACGCTCATCGGCATCGTCGCCTACGGTGCCGTCGTCTTCGCCGAGCGCCGGGTACTCCACTACATCCCGCGCGCGGTCCACAAAGCCACGTAGGAGGTCCATCATGACTGCGGCCCAAGCCCACTTCCAACGCATCCTGGACACCGGCCTGCGCAACGTCTGGCACCCGGTGCTGCCGAGCTGGCGGGTGCACGACGCCCCGGTCGGCATCACGCGGCTGGGCGAGAACATCGTCGTGTGGCGCGACAAGGACGGCACGGTGCGCGCGCTCGAGGACCGCTGCCCGCACCGCGGTGCGCGGCTCTCCATGGGCTGGAACCTCGGCGACCGCGTCGCCTGCTGGTATCACGGCGTCGAGGTGGACGGCCGCGGGGCCGTGGTCAACGTGCCGGCGGTGGACAACTGCCCGATGGAGCGCGAGTGCAAGGTGCGCGCCTACCCGGTGCAGGAGTCGAACGGCGCGATCTTCCTGTACTTCGGCGACGCGCTGCACCCCGAGCCGCCGAAGCTCGAGCTGCCCGAGCAGCTCACCGACGAGGCGCGCTGGGGCCACATGCTGTGCACCAGCTTCTGGAAGGTGAACTACCGCTACGCCATCGACAATGTGATGGACCCGATGCACGGGGCCTATCTCCACGCCGTGTCGCACTCGATGGCCTTCGGCGACAAGCAGGCCGAGATGCGCGCCCGCAAGACGCCGACCGGGTTCATCTTCGAGAAGGTCGGCCAGCAGGGCGTGAACTTCGACTGGGTCGAGTGGGGCGCGACCGGCAACTACTGGATGCGTCTGTCGATTCCGTACCGCAAGCAGTACGGCCCCGGCGGCCCGTTCTTCATCGTCGGCCACGCTACGCCGGTGGACGCGCACAACACGCTGGTGTTCTTCTGGCGGTGCCGCCAGGCGCAGGGCTGGCAGCGCGACGTGTGGAAGTTCTTCTACAAGAACCGTCTCGAGGGCCTGCACTGGGACGTGCTCGAGCAGGACCGCATCGTGCTCGAGAACATGGCCCCCGACGCCCGCAGCCACGAGTTCCTGTACCAGCACGACACCGGCATGACGCGCGTGCGGCGGATCCTCGAGCAGGAAGCGCGCGCCCAGGCCGAGGCGCTGGCCGCGTCCGAAGAGCCGCAGGCCGCCTGACGTGCTCGCCGGCAAGCGCATCCTCGTGACCGGCGCCGCGCGCGGGCTGGGGCGCAACTTCGCCGAAGGCGCGCTCGCTGCCGGCGCGCGCGTGGTCATCGCGGACATCCTCGAGGCGGAAGGCCGCGCGGCCGCGCAGGCCCTGGGCGTGCCGTTCGTCCCGCTCGACCTCGCGCAGCCGGAATCGGTGAAGGCGTGCGCAGCCGCCGCCGTGGAAGCGCTGGGCGGCCTCGACGGCCTGGTCAACAACGGCGCGATCACCAACTCCGGCGGGCGCTCCGCGGAGGAGCTCGACGTCGCCACCTGGGACCGCGTCATGGAGGTCAACGTGCGCGGCACCTGGCTGATGACGCTCGCCGCCCTGCCCCACCTGCGGCGCTCCGGCGCCGGACGCATCGTCAACATCGCCTCGGACACCGCGCTGTGGGGGGCGCCGAAGCTGCTCGCGTACGTCACGAGCAAGGGCGCGGTCATCGCCATGACGCGGGCGCTCGCGCGCGAGCTCGGCGGCGATGCGATCACCGTCAATGCGGTTGCGCCCGGCCTCACGCTGGTCGAGGCGACCGCGTACGTCCCCGAGGCGCGACACCGCCATTACGTCGAGGGCCGCGCCATTCCCCGCGCGCAGCAGCCCGAGGACGTGACCGGCACCGTGCTGTTCCTGCTTTCCGACGCCGCCGGGTTCGTCACCGGGCAGCTGCTGCCGGTCAACGGCGGCTTCGTCATGCACTGAATTTCCGCGAGAGGAGTAGTCGCAAAATGGGTGAGCCTGCACCGAAGGATCTCGAGAAGCGCTCCTGGGACCGTCCCGAGGGCGCGACGTTCGCGCAGTGGATGGAGTCGCGCCTCGCCAAGCACTCGACGCGCAAGTACGACTGGAACGCCCTCAAGTTCCAGGCCGATTTCGACCCGAAGTACCGCCGCGCGCAGATGCGCTACGTCGGCACGGGCGGCACCGGCGTCGCCGCCGACGCGAACGTGATCCCCTCGGAGCACTTCACGTTCTCGACCATGATCATCCCCGCCGGCCACGAAGGCCCGATGCACATCCACACCGACGTCGAGGAGGTGTTCTTCGTCCTGCGCGGCAAGATCAAGATCATGTGCGAGAAGGACGGCGAGTACTGGGAGGCGATCGTGGGCGACCGCGACCTCATCTCCATCCCGCCGGGCGTGTATCGCGGCGAGATCAACATCGGCGAGGAGGATGCGCTGATGTGCGTGATGCTCGGCGCGGCGAAGCCGATCACGCCGACCTACCCGCCCGATCATCCGCTCGCGAAGATCAAGCGTCCGTAGGCGCACGCCGCGATGAGCGCCCTCCCCGACGTCGCCGAGCGCATCGCGCGCTTCCCCGTGCGGACGGTGTCCGCCGCGGGGCGCGTGGTCGCGTATCGCGAGTCGGGGCAAGGCGAGCCGCTGGTGCTGCTCCACGGCATCGGCAACCAGTCCGGATCGTGGGTGCAGCAGCTCGAGGCGCTGGCCGACCGCTTCCGCGTCATCGCGTGGGACGCGCCGGGCTACGGCGCGTCGGACGCGCTGCCGGACGAAGCGCCGGTCGCGGCGGACTACGCCGCAGCGCTGCACGCGCTGCTCGACGCGCTCGACGTCCGGCGCGCCACGCTGGTCGGCAGCTCGCTCGGCTGCCTGATGGCGGCGAGCTACGCGGCACGCCATCCGGACCGCGTCGCGCGGCTCGTGCTGTGCAACGCGGCCGTCGGACACGGCGCGCTCGACCAGCGCGAGCGCCAGGAGAAGCTCGCCGCGCGGCTCGCCATGCTGGAGCGGCTGGGCCCGTCGGGCATGGCGGCGACCCCCTCCCCCGGCCTGCTTTCCGAGCACGCCGCGGACACGGCGCGGTCACTGGCCGCATGGAGCACGTCGCGGCTGCGACCCGCCGGCTACGCCCAGGCCGCACGCATGCTGTCGACGGGGCGCCTGCTGGACGACGCGCCGCGCTACCCGGGCCCGGTGCTCGTCGTCGGGGCTTCCGCCGACACGATCACGCCGCCTGCATCGTGCCGCGACGTGGCGGCTGCCTATCCGCAGGCGCGGTACGTCGAGCTGCCCGGGGTCGGGCACCTCGCCTACATCGAGGAACCGCACGCCGTGAACCGGCTCGTGGCCGAGTTCGCGGATGGCAACGCATCGCGCCCCGCAACGCTGGAGGAGAACCGATGAACCCCCGAGAGGAGGAGAACCGCTATCTCGTTCCCGCGCTCGAGCGCGGCCTGCGGCTGCTGCAGCTGTTCGATCGCAGCCGGACCGACATCGCGCCTCCGGACATCGCGCGCGAGCTGGACCTGCCGCGCTCCACCGTGTTCCGGCTGCTGCAGACGCTGGAGCACCTCGGCTGCGTCGAGCGCGGCACGAGCGGGGCGTACCGGCTGGGCCCCGGCGTGCTGCGGCTGGGCTTCGAGTACCTCGCCTCGCTGGAGGTAAGCGACGTCGCGCGGCCGATCGTCGAGCGGCTGCGCGACGAGACCGGCTGCTCGGCGCAGCTCGTCATCCGCGACGGCCGCGACGTGGTGATCATCCTCAAGGCCGCCGGCCCGGGCACGTTCTCCAGCAACGTGAGCGTGGGCACGCGGCTGCCCGCGCACGCCACGATCCTCGGCCGCACGCTGTTGTGCACCCTCTCCGACGCCGAGCTCGGCCACCTCTACCCGGAAGCGAAGCTGCCGACCGCCTCGGCGCACTCGCCGCGCACGCTCGCGGAGCTGAAGAAGCTGCTCCGCGAAGATCAGGCGCGCGGCTACACCGTCAGCGAATCGTTCTTCGAGCAGGGCATCTCCGCGGTGGCCGCGCCGGTGCGCGACTACACCGGGCAGGTGATCGCCGCGGTGAGCCTCACCGTGCAGAAGCCCAACCTCGACCCCAAGGACTACCGCGAGCGGCTCGTGCAGCAGGTGCTGTCCGCCGCCATCGAGATTTCCGAACGACTCAACTATCGACCGGCCGCCGCCGCATGAGCGCGCCGCAGGACACCATGGCCCCTTCCCGCACCACCGTCGGCGAGCTCGTCGCCGCCTTCCTCGAACGCTGCGGCGTCGCCTGCGCCTTCGGGGTGATCTCCATCCACAACATGCCGGTGCTCGACGCGTTCGCGCGCCGCGGCAACATCCACTTCGTGCCGGCGCGCGGCGAGGCGGGCGCGCTGAACATGGCCGATGCGCACGCACGGGTCTCGGGCGGCCTCGGCGTGGCGGTGACCAGCACCGGCACCGCCGCGGGCAATGCCGCCGGCGCCATGGTCGAGGCGCTCACCGCGGGCACGCCGGTCCTGCATCTGACCGGCCAGATCGAGGTGCCCTATCTCGACCGCGATCTCGCGTACATCCACGAGGCGCCGCGCCAGCTCGACATGCTGCAGGCGGTCTCGAAGGCGGCGTACCGCGTGTGGACGGCCGAGGACGCGCTGCCCGTGCTGCGCGAGGCGGTACGTACCGCGTTCACCGCGCCGGCGGGTCCGGTGAGCGTGGAGATCCCGATCGACGTGCAGCAGGCGATGGTGGACTGGCCGGCCGATCTGGCTCCGCTGCCGGTCCCCGTCCTGACGCCCGACGCCGCCGCGCTCGACGCGCTCGCCGACGCATTCGCACAGGCGAAGCGGCCGCTCCTCTGGGCGGGCGGCGGGGCACGCGGGGCCGCGGCGGAAGTCGCGCGGCTGGCGGCGATGGGCATCGGTGTGGTGACCAGCGTGCAGGGTCGCGGCGTGCTCCCCGAGGACCATCCGCTCTACCTCGGGGCGTACAACCTCCACCCGCCGGTCGAGGCGTTCTACCAGCGCTGCGACGCGATGCTGGTCGTCGGTTCGCGGCTGCGCTCCAACGAGACCCTCACCTACAAGCTGAAGCTTCCCGCGGCGCTGTATCGGATCGACGCCGACGCGCGCGCCGAGCATCGCAATTACCGCAGCACGCGCTTCGTCGCCGGGGACGCCGCGCTCGCCCTGCGCGGCCTCGCCGACCGGCTCGAAGGGCGCATGCAGGTCGACCCGGGCTTCGCGGCGGAGCTCGCGCGCACGCGCGAAGCGGCGGTGCAGCTCGTCCGCGATGGGCTCGGCCCGTACGCCGCGCTGGTGGACGCGGTACAGGAAGCCGCCGGCCGCGATTTCGTCTGGGTGCGCGACGTCACGGTGTCGAACAGCACCTGGGGCAACCGGAGCCTGCGCATCCACGGGCCGCGCGACGGCGTGCACGCACTCGGCGGCGGCATCGGCCAGGGCCTGCCGATGGGCATCGGCGCCGCGCTGGCCGCCGGCAAGCGCCGGACCTTCATCCTGTGCGGGGACGGCGGCTTCCAGCTCTCGCTCGCCGAGCTCGCCACGTTCGCGCAGGAGCGGCCCGACGCGGTGCTCGTCCTGATGAACGACGGCGGCTACGGCGTGATCAAGAACATCCAGGACGCGCACTACGGCGGCCGCCGCCACTACGTGGACATCCTCACGCCGGACTTCGCCACGCTGTGCCGCGCCGTCGGCCTGCCGCATCGGCGCGTGTCGCGCATCGAGGACGCGCCGGCGGCGCTGCAGGGCGCCGGCCCGGTGATGGTGGAGATCGACATGAAGGCCATCGGCCCGTTCGCCGCCGCGTTCGCCGGCCCGCCGGTGCGCAAGGCCGAGACGGCGAAGGCGTAAGGCCATGGGCGCGATCGAGCCGATCCTCGTCGCCGGCGAGTGGCGTCCCGGGCGCGGCGCGCGCTACGCGTCGCACTACCCCGCCGACGGCAGCGTCAACGCCGAGCTCGCCGCAGCGAGCGTCGACGACGTCAACGACGCCATCGCGTGCGCGCACGAGGCGTGGCAGCGGCCGGACTGGCGCGGGCTGAAGCCGCACGAGCGCGCCGCGATCCTGTATCGCGTCGCCGCGTTGATCCGCAACCGCGGCGAGGAGCTCGCGCACCTGCAGCGCCGCGACAACGGCAAGCCGATCAGCGAGACGCGCGCGCTGGTCGCGAGCGCCGCCGGGACGTTCCAGTTCTTCGCCGCCGCCTGCGAGACGCTCGAGGAGACGATCACCCCGCCGCGCGGCGACTACCTCACCATGAGCGTGCACGATCCGCTCGGCGTGATCGCCGCCATCACGCCGTGGAACTCGCCGATCGCGAGCGAGGCGCAGAAGCTCGCACCCGCGCTCGCGGCCGGTTGCGCGGTGATCCTGAAGCCCGCGGAAGTGACGCCGCTCGCCGCCCTCGCGCTGGCGAAGATCTGCGAGGAGGCCGGCGTCCCGAAAGGCGTGATCGCAGTGCTGCCCGGCAAGGGCTCGATCATCGGCGATCCGATCGTGAAGCACCCGCTGGTGCGTCGCGTCGCCTTCACCGGCGGCACCTCGACCGGCAGGCACCTCGCCCGGCTCGCCGCCGACAAGGTGATGCCGGTGTCGCTCGAGCTCGGCGGCAAGTCGCCGACCATCGTCTTCGACGACGCCGACCTCGACCACGCGGTGAACGGCGTGCTGTTCGGCATCTTCAGCTCCTCGGGCGAGTCCTGCATCGCCGGCTCGCGCCTGTTCGTGCACCGGGGCATCTACGATGCCTTCATGGCGCGGCTCGCCGATGCGGCGGCGAAGCTCCGCGTCGGCGACCCGGCCGACGAGCGCACGCAGATGGGCCCGCTGATCCACGAGCAGCATCGGCAGACCGTGGAGCGCTATGTCCAGCTCGGCCGCGACGAGGGCGCGACGGTGCGCGTCGGCGGCGCGCGCCCCGCCGGCGCACTCTACGATCGCGGCACGTACTACCTGCCGACCATTCTCGAAGGTCTCGACAACCGCGCGAAGGTGGTGCAGGAGGAGATCTTCGGCCCGGTGCTGGTCGCCATGCCGTTCGACGACGAGGAGGCGCTGGTGGCGCAGGCGAACGACTCCGTGTACGGTCTCGCCGCCGGCCTCTGGACGCGCGACTACAAGCGCGCGTGGCGCCTCGCGCGGCGCCTGGACACCGGCACGGTGTGGATCAACACCTACAAGCAGTTCTCCATCGCCACGCCGTTCGGCGGCACGAAGGAGAGCGGCATCGGACGCGAGAAGGGCCGCCTCGGCATTCTCGAGTACACGATGCAGAAGAGCCTCTACTGGGGCCTGAACGAGCGCCCGATCCCATGGGCGAACCAGGAGTGAACGAAACGATGCTGCACAACCCGACCGGATCCGGATCCTCGTCGCTCGTCGGCAAGCCGCTCAGGCGCGTGGAGGACGATCGGCTCCTGCGCGGCCAGGGCCGCTATCTCGCCGACCTCGACGTTCCCGGCACGCTCGCCGCGATCTTCGTGCGCAGCCCGCACGCCCACGCGAAGCTCGGCCGGGTGGACGCCGACGCCGCGCGCGCGATGCCCGGCGTGGTCGCGGTCTTCACGCCCGAGCAGGTCGCCCCGCGTACCGCACCGATCTGCGTCGCCGGCGAAGCGCACACGCCCGAGCGGCTGCTGCGCGAGCTGAAGCCGCTCGATCGGGTGCATCCCACGCCGATCTTCCCCACCGGCCGCGTGACGTACGTGGGCCAGCCGGTGGCGATGGTCGTCGCGGAGTCGAAGCGCGCCGCGCAGGACGCGGCCGAGGCGATCGTCGTCGAGTACGAGCCGCTGCCCGCGGTGGTCGATCCCGACGCCGCCCTCGCGCCCGACGCGCCGCGCATCGAGGAGAGCTGGCCCGACAACCTGGCGCTGCGTGTCGCCACCGACAAGGGCGATCCCGACAAGGCGTTCGCCGACGCGGCGGTGGTGGTCGAGGAAGAGATCGTCACCCACCGCTACGTCGCGGCACCGATGGAGCCGCGCGGGATCCTCGCAACGGTCGATCCGGTGAACAACGCCCTCACCGTGTGGGCGAGCACCCAGACGCCGCACATCCTGCAGATGATCCTCGCGACGTCGCTCAAGCAGTCCACCGAGACGATCCGCGTCATCGCCTGCGACGTCGGCGGCGGCTTCGGCCAGAAGGGCATCCAGGCGGTCGAGGACGTGCTGGTGCCGTTCGCGGCGCGCGAGCTCGGCCGCCCGGTGAAGTGGATCGAGGAGCGCGGCGAGAACCTCGTCGCCGCGGCACACGCGCGCGACCAGATCCACCGCATCGCGATGGCCGCAACCGCCGACGGGCGGATCGTGGCGGTGCGCGACGACGTGCTGGTGAACTTCGGCGCGTACAACGTCATCGGCCTCGTGGTGCCCTACAACACGCTCTCGCACCTGCTCGGCGTGTACGACATCCCGAACGCGCGCATCTGCGTGCGCGGCATCCTCACCAACACCACCTTCACGACGCCCTACCGCGGCGCGGGTCGCCCGGAGGCGGTGTTCGCGATGGAGCGCATCATCGACCGGCTCGCCGCGAAGCTGGGCATGGATGCAGCCGACGTGCGCGCGAAGAACATCGTCCCGGCGAGCGCCATGCCGTACGACACCGGCCTGCTCTACCGCGACGGCAACCCGCAGGTGTACGACTCGGGCAACTTCCCGGAGCTGCTGAAGCGCGCCCGCGCCATGGTCGATCTCGATGGCATCCGCGCGAAGCAGCGGGCCGGCGCCCAGCCGGACGGCACGTATCTCGGCGTGGGCTTCGCGCTCTACGTGGAAGGCTCGGGCATGGGCCCGTTCGAGGGCGCCACGGTGCGCGTGCTGCCCTCCGGGCGCGTGGAGGTGGCCACCGGCGCGTGCAGCCAGGGCCAGGGCCATCGCACCGTCTACGCGCAGATCACCGCCGACGCGCTCGGCGTGCCGTTCGAGTCGATCGACGTGATCGGCGGCGACACCGCGAAGATCGCGTTCGGCATCGGCACCATCGCGAGCCGCAGCACCGTCACGGCGGGCAACGCGATCCACGCCGCCGCGACGCAGGTGAAGGAGCGCGCGCTCGCGCTCGCCTCGGACATGCTGGAGGCCGCGCCCGGCGATCTCGAGATCGTGGACGGCAAGGTGCGCATCAAGGGCGCCGACCGCGCGGTCACCGTCGCGCAGGTCGCGCAATCCGCGATCAAGGGCGTGCTGAAGCAGGGCAAGCCCGGCGACGGCATGCTGGCCGACACCTCCTACTTCATTCCGCCCACCGTGACGTACGCGAGCGCCGCGCACGCGGTGGTCGTCTCGATCGACCCGGAAACCGGCGTGGTGAAGGTGCTGCGCTACGCCGTCGTGCACGACTGCGGCCGGGTGGTGAACCCGCTGCTCGCCGACGCGCAGGTCGTCGGCGGCGTCGCGCAGGGCCTGGGCGGCATCCTGCGCGAGGAGATGGTGTACGACCAGGGCGGCCAGCCGCTCTCCGGGTCGTTCATGGATTACGCGATGCCGATCGCCGCCGACCTCCCGGACATCGAGCTCGACCACATCGAGAGCCTGTCCACCCGCAACCCGCTGGGCGTGAAGGGCCTCGGAGAAGGCGGGGCGATCGGCCCGCCCGCCGCGATCGCCAACGCCGTCGAGGATGCGCTCAAGCCGTTCGGCGTCGTCGTGCGCCGCGGCCCGCTCTCGCCCTCGCGCGTGCGCGAGCTGATCACCGCTTCGAAGTAGAAACCTCGATAACCACCACGGAGATCGTCATGCGTCGTCGTTTCCTGCAGGTTGCCCTCGCCGTCACCGGCGCGCTCGTTGTCGGCGTCGCCGGCGCGCAGCAGTTCCCCTCCAAGCCGTCCAGGATGATCGTCGCCTTCCCGCCCGGCGGTCCGGCGGACGTGCTCGCGCGGCCGCTCGCCGAAGGCCTCGCCAAGCAGTGGAACCAGCCCGTGCTGGTGGAGAACAAGCCGGGCGCGAACTCGATCATCGCGACCGAGTACGTGGCGAAGCAGC
>CAZKHE010000043.1:0-7421 GCA_964552535.1 uncultured Enterobacteriaceae bacterium
CCTTCGCACTCGCCGCGCGGCGCGAGCCGCGCACCACGGCGATCGGGGCGGCGAGCGTCGTCGCGCTGGTGATCGCCGCCTACGCGGGCGGCACGGTGGAGTGGACGCGCCCCGCCGGTCCGCCCATCACCGTCGCGCTGCTGCAGGGCAACGTCCCGCAGGAGCTCAAGTTCGTGCCGGGACGCTTCGAGAGCACGCTCAAGACCTACGCCAGCCTCGCCGAGCGCACGCAGGCGAAGCTCGTCGTGTTTCCCGAGACCGCGATCCCGCGCTTCCTCCATCAGGTGAACCCGGCGTACCTGGAGTGGCTGGGCATCCTCGCGCGCCGCAACGGCGGGGACGCGCTGGTCGGCGTGCCGGTGCAGGACGAACAGGGCTACTTCAACGCGGTGGTCACCGTCGGCGCCTCGCCGCCGCAGCGCTACGCGAAGTCGCACCTCGTGCCGTTCGGGGAGTTCGTGCCGCCGGGCTTCGGCTGGATCATCAACGTGCTGCAGATCCCGATGAGCGACTTCTCGCGCGGCGCGCCGGACGCGAAGCCGCTCGCGATCGCCGGACAGCGCGTGGCCCCGAACATCTGCTACGAGGATGCGTTCGGCGAGGAGATCATCCGGCAGCTCCCGGAGGCGACGCTGCTGGTGAACGTCTCCAACGTCGCGTGGTTCGGCGATTCGCTCGCGCCGGCGCAGCACCTGCGCATCTCGCGCGCGCGGTCGATCGAGACCGGCCGCTACATGCTGCGGGCGACCAACACCGGCGTGACCGCGATCATCGACGACCGCGGACGCGTCACCGCCCGGCTGCCCACCTTCACCGAGGGCGTGCTGGAAGGCGGCGCGCAGGGCCGCGAAGGCGCGACGCCCTACGTGCGCTTCGGCAACTCGGCCGCGCTGGTGATCGCGCTCGCGGCGCTGGGTGCGGCGTTGGCGCTGCGCCGGCGTCGCGCACCGGCGGGCGCGACCCGCGCCGCCTGAACGCCGGCCGCTACTGCAGCTTGGCGCCGGCGGTCGGGCTCATCCCGGGGTCGGCGGCGAAGAGCTGCTCCGCGTCGACGCGATCGAAGACGTACCGCCGGCCGCAGAAATCGCACGAGACCTCCACCTCGCTGCGCTCGGCCACGACGCTGCGCACCTCCTCGGGCCCCAGCATGCGCAGCATGTTGGCGACGCGGTCGCGGGAGCAGCTGCAGCGGAAGGTGACGACCTCGCGGTCGAAGAGCCGGATGTCCTCCTCGTGGAAGAGGCGGCGGACGATGGTGGGGGCATCCAGCGCGAGCAGTTCGTCCGGGCGGATGGTGTGCGCGAGCGCCTCGGCGCGCGGCCACGCGTCGGCGTCGTGCGACGGCACCCCCGGCATCCGCTGGATCATCAGCCCGGCGGCGTGGCTGCGGTCGCAGGCGAGCCACAGCCGCGTGTCCACCTGCTCCGACTGCTGCATGTAGTGCTCCAGCGCGGCGGCGACCGACGGCGCGTTGACCGCGACCACGCCCTGGTAGGTCTCGCCCCCGGTCTTCGGGTCGAGGGTGATCACGAAGCGGCCGTTGCCGACCAGCGCCGCCAGCCCGCTCGCGTGGAGCGGCTCGTCCCACTTGGCAGTGGCGCGCACCGCCAGGTCGCCGGCGCATTCGGCCACCAGCAGCTTGAGCGGCCCCTGCCCCTGGATCTGCAGGATCAGCGAGCCGTCCAGTTTCAGCGACGAGGTGAGCAGCACCGAGGCGGCCATCAGCTCGCCGAGCAGGTCCGCGATCGCGTCGGGGTACGCGCGCCGCTCCAGCGCCGCGCGCCACGCGGCGTCGAGCTGCACGATCGCGCCGCGGACGGCGGCGCCCTCGAAGACGAAGCGTTGCAGGGAATCGGTCATGCGTGCGGTCCTTTCCGCGATGCTACCGCGTCTCGGCGGCAGGTCCGAAGTTGCTAAAATCGCCGACTTTTCCCGGCGCCGCGGCCCGAGTCCCGCCGCGGCCATCAGCCATGATCAGCTTCCAGGATGTCATTCAGACGCTGTCCCGCTACTGGGGCGAGCGCGGCTGCGTGTTGCTGCAGCCCTACGACATGGAGGTGGGAGCAGGCACTTTCCATACCGCCACGTTCCTGCGCGCCATCGGCCCCGAGCCCTGGAATGCCGCCTACGTCCAGCCCTCGCGCCGCCCGAAGGACGGGCGCTACGGCGAGAACCCCAACCGGCTGCAGCACTACTACCAGTACCAGGTGGTGCTGAAGCCTTCGCCGGACGACATCCAGGACCTGTACCTGGACAGCCTGCGGGCGCTCGGCCTCGATCCGCTCGCGCACGACATCCGTTTCGTCGAGGACGACTGGGAATCGCCGACCCTCGGCGCGTGGGGTCTCGGCTGGGAGGTGTGGCTCGACGGCATGGAAGTCACGCAGTTCACCTACTTCCAGGAGGTCGGCTCCATCGCCTGCAAGCCGGTGCTGGGCGAGATCACCTACGGCATCGAGCGGCTGGCGATGTACCTGCAGGGCGTGGAGAACGTCTATGACCTGGTGTGGACGCCGGGCGTGACCTACGGCGACGTGTACCACCAGAACGAGGTGGAGCAGTCGAAGTACAACTTCGAGCTCTCGGACCCGCAGTGGCTGCTCTCGGAGTTCGGCGAGTACGAGCGCGAGGCGAAGCGGCTGATGGAGGCCGGCCTCGCGCTGCCCGGCTACGAGATGGTCATGAAGTGCTCGCACACCTTCAACCTGCTGGACGCGCGCGGCGCGATCTCGGTGACCGAGCGTGCCGCCTACATCGGCCGCGTCCGCGCGCTGGCGCGCCAGGTGGCGCAGGCCTACCTCGCCTCGCGCGAGGCGCTCGGGTTCCCCATGCTGAAGGGAGCGGCGAAATGAGCGCCGCACCGCTGCTGGTCGAACTGCTGGTCGAGGAGCTGCCGGCGCGTGCCCTGCTGCCGATCTCGACGCGCTTCGCCGAGGAACTGGCGCGCGACCTCGCCCAGGACGGCTTCTGCGCGGCCGATGCGCAGGTGACGCCCTACGCGACGCCGCGCCGCCTCGCGGTGCGCATCGAGGGCGTGCTCGCGCGCGCACCCGATCGCGAGGTGATCGTGAAGGGGCCCTCGGTGAAGAGCGGCCTCGGTGCCGATGGCACGCCCGCCGGCGCGTTGGTCGGCTTCGCCAAGAAGCGCGGCGTGGCCGTCGAGGCGCTGGAGCGCATGCACGACGGCAAGCAGGAGATCTTCGCGCATCGCGAGCTGGTCGCGGGCGGCGAGCTGCGCGGCGTACTGGCCGGTAGAGTCGCCGCGGCGCTCGAGAAGGCCGCGGCCAACTTCAAGCTCCAGCGCTGGGGCGACGGCGACGCCGCGTTCGTCCGTCCGGTGCGCGGTCTCGTGATGCTGCATGGTGCAGCGGTGGTCGAAGGCGAGGTGCTGGGGCAGCGCGCGGGCCGCACGACGCTCGGCCATCGCTTCCTTTCGCGCGGCACGCTCACCCTCGCCCATGCCGACGAGTACGAGCCGCGCCTGGAGGGCGAAGGCCGGGTCGTGCCGGGCTTTGCCAAGCGGCTCGCGATGATCCGGGAGCGCATCGCGGTGCTCGCGGGCGCGCACACCGTGGCGGCAGGCGACGCGCTGTTCGACGAAGTCACCGGGCTGGTCGAATGGCCGGCGGTGTACGTCGGCACGTTCGCGCAGACGTTCCTGGACGTGCCGCAGGAATGCCTGATGCTGACGATGAAGCAGAACCAGAAGTACTTCCCGCTGCTGGACGGCAACGGGAAGCTGGTGAACCGCTTCCTCGTGGTGTCCAACATGGACATCGCCGATCCCTCGCAGATCGTGCACGGCAACGAGCGCGTGCTGCGTGCACGCCTCGCCGACGCGAAGTTCTTCTACGAGCAGGACCGGCGGCGCCGGCTGGAGACCCTGGTGCCCGAACTGGCGGCGGTCGTCTTCCACAACAAGCTCGGCAGCCAGCTCGCGCGCGTGGAGCGCATCGAAGCGCTCGCCGGTGCGATCGCCCCCGCGATCGGCGCCGACGAGACCCTCGCACGGCGGGCCGCGCGGCTCGCCAAGGCCGACCTGCTCACCGGCATGGTGGGCGAGTTCCCCGAGCTGCAGGGCATCATGGGCCAGTACTACGCGCGCCACGACGGCGAGGAAGACCGCGTGGCCGCGGCGATCGAGGCGCACTATCGCCCGCGCTTCGCGGGCGATGACCTGCCGGCCGACCGCGTGGGCGACGCGGTGGCGCTCGCCGACAAGCTCGACACGCTCGTCGGCATCTGGGGCATCGGCCTCGCGCCCACCGGCGACAAGGACCCCTTCGCGCTGCGCCGCGCGGCACTGGGCGTGCTGCGCATCCTGGTCGAGCACGCGCTGCCGGTGGAGCTGCCGGAGCTCTTGCGGCTCGCACGCGTCGGTCACGGTGCGGCGCCGCTCGCCGCCGACACCGCGGACGCGGTGTACGCGTTCATGCTGGATCGCCTGCGCGGGTACCTGCGCGAGCGCGGCTTCGCCGCCGACGAGATCGATGCGGTGCTGGCGCAGGCGCCGCGGCGCATGGACCTGGTGGTGCCACGCATCGAGGCGGTGCAGGCCTTCCGCGCCATGCCGGAAGCGGCCGCGCTCGCCGCGGCGAACAAGCGCACCCAGAACATCCTGCGCAAGTCGGAGGCGGCGCACGGCGCGGTGGATGCGGGGCTCTTCGCAGACGCGGAGGAACGCGCGCTGCACGCCGCGATCGCCGAGCTGCGCGCCAGCGCCGACGCGCGCATCGCCGCGGGCGACTACACCGAGGCGCTGCGGCAGCTCGCGCGCATCCGGCCGCAGGTGGACAGCTTCTTCGACAAGGTGCTGGTGAACGCCGAGGATGCGGCCCTGCGCCGCAACCGCCTCGCGCTGCTCGGCGAGCTGGAGCACGTGCTGAACGGCGTCGCCGACATCGCGCGCCTGGCGGCCTGACGCGCGCGTGCCGCCCGGGCTTCGGCACGCGGCGGCCTGCGCTAAACTTCCGGCCACCGCATCCTCCGCAAGCCGCACCCCTTGAAGCTGGTCATCCTCGATCGCGACGGCGTCATCAACGCCGACAGCGATCAGTTCATCAAGAGCCCCGACGAGTGGAAGCCCATTCCGGGTTCGCTCGACGCCATCGCGCGGCTCACGCAGGCGGGCTACCGCGTGGTGGTGGCGACCAACCAGTCGGGCGTCGGCCGCGGGCTCTTCGACATGGCCACGCTGAACAGCATCAACAACAAGATGCACCGCGCGGTGGAGAAGGCCGGCGGCCGCATCGAGGCGGTGTTCTACTGCCCGGACAGCGCCGAATCCGCCTCCGAGTTCCGCAAGCCGCGCGCGGGAATGTTCCGCGACATCGGCGAGCGCTTCAACACGCCGCTCACCGGCGTCCCCGCGATCGGCGACAGCCTGCGGGATCTGCAGGCCGCGGCCGTCGTGCATGCGCAGCCGATCCTGGTGCTCACCGGCAAGGGAGGGAAGACCCGGGACCTCGGCGGGCTGCCCGAGGGCACGCGCGTCTACGACGACCTCGCCGCCGTGGCGGCGGACCTGACGCGATGAGGCGTCCCGGGCGATGATCCTCCTGCGCTCGGTGCTGTACCAGGTGATCCTGGTGGTCGTCGTGATTCCGTACTTCGCGATGGTCTTCGCCTGCGCGCCCTTCTCGCGCCAGTTCCGCTGGCAGGTGATCGCCGGGTGGCCGCGCATCGCGACCTGGCTCGCGCGGCACCTGCTCGGCATCGACTACGAGGTGATCGGCCGCGAACACATTCCGCGCGAACCCGCGGTCATCCTCTCCAAGCATTCGTCGGCGTGGGAGACCATCGCGTACTCGTCGATCTTTCCGCCGCACGTGTACGTGATCAAGCGCGAGCTGCAGTGGATCCCGTTCCTCGGCTGGGGCCTCGCGCTCATGAGCCCGATCGCCATCAATCGCGCCAACCGCAAGTCCGCCATGAGCCGGATGATCGCCCTCGGCGGCCAGCGTCTCGCGCAGGGCTTCTCGATCATGATCTATCCCGAGGGCACGCGCGTGCCCGTGGGCCGGCGCGGCATCTACAAGCTCGGCGGCGCGGTGCTCGCGGTGGAGAACCGCGCGAAGGTGCTGCCGGTCGCGCACAACGCGGGGCTCGTCTGGCCGCGCAACTCGTTCCTGAAGTACCCGGGCAAGGTGACGGTCGTCATCGGCAAGCCCATCGAGACCGCCGGCCGCACCGCCGAGGAGGTGATGCGCGAAGCCGAGGCGTGGATCGAGGGCGAGGTCGCGCGGCTCGTGCCCGAGAACCGGATCGCAACGCATGCAGCTCGAACTGCCGCTTCTCATTGACGACGCGCTCGTCGCGCCCGACCTTCCCGAACTGCAGCCCGGCGTCCGCCTCCGCGAGATCGCGCTCGGCGGCATCGTGGTGCGCTATGCCTTTCGCCGCGCGCGCCGCCGCACCATCGGCCTGCTGATCGACGAGCACGGCCTGTCGGCGTCCGCCCCGCGCTGGGTCCCCGTGGCGGAGGTCGAAGCGTTCATCCGCGAGAAGGAGCGCTGGATCCTGCGGCGGCTCGCCGAGCGCACGCGCGAGCGGCCGCCGGCGTTCCAGTGGCGCGAAGGCGCCGAGCTGCCGTATCTCGGGCGGAACATCGCGCTCGCGCTCACGCGCAGTGCCGGGACCCCGCGGCTGGAGGCGGGCCTGCTGCACCTCCCGGCCTCTGCCGCCCAGCCTGCGCGCATGCGCGAGACCACCCTCGGCTGGCTGAAGACCGCCGCGCTCGCGCTCTACCGGGAGCGGGCCGAGGCCCTCGCGGCCCGCGGCGGCATGGCGCTGAAGGAGGTGCGGCTGTCCAGCGCGCGGACCCAGTGGGGAAGCTGCACCGCCGGCGGACGCATCCGCATCAACTGGCGCCTGATGCACTTCGCCCCGCCCTACATCGACTACGTGATCGCTCACGAGCTCGCGCATCTGGTGGAGATGAACCACTCGCGCGCGTTCTGGCGCGTGGTCGCCGGCATGTATCCCGACTTCCAGGCGGCGCGCGGATTCCTGCGCAGCCGCGGCCATCTCATCCCCGCGCTCTGAGGGAGACCCCCATGCGACTGCTCCACACCATGCTCCGCGTCGGCGACATGGACCGCTCGGTCAAGTTCTACACGGAGGTGCTCGGGATGAAGCTCCTGCGCACCACCGACCGCCCCGACCAGAAGTATTCGCTCGCCTTCGTCGGCTACGGCGACGAGCGCGACTCGTCGGTCCTCGAGCTCACCTACAACTACGGCGTGGACCGCTACGAGATGGGGACCGCTTACGGGCACATCGCGATCGCCGTCCCCGACGCCTACAAGGCGTGCGATGCGATCCGTGCCGCGGGCGGCAAGGTCACGCGGGAAGCCGGCCCGGTGAAGGGCGGGGCGACGGTGATCGCCTTTGTCGAAGACCCGGACGGGTACAAGATCGAG
>CAZKHE010000043.1:7521-33382 GCA_964552535.1 uncultured Enterobacteriaceae bacterium
AGACCCGGACGGGTACAAGATCGAGCTGATTCAACAAGGCTGAATCCCGGCAGCGCGCGGCAAGGTTGCTTGCGCCGCGTGCGGTCGTTCAGACCCGGACGGGTACAAGATCGAGCTGATTCAGGCCGGGACGTAACCGGCGAGCGCGACGTAGTCGTCCACCGAAAGGTTCTCCGGCCGCAGCTGCGGATCGAGGCCGAGGGCCGCCAGCGCGTCTTCGCGCACCGCGCCGGCGAGGGCGTTGCGCAGCGTCTTGCGGCGCTTGGTGAACGCGGCGGTGACCACCTTCGCGAGCGCGGCGCCGTCGCATGCGGGCGCATCGGTTCGCGGCACCATCCGCACCACGGCCGAGTCCACCTTGGGCGGCGGACGGAACGCACCGGGGGGCACGTCGAACAGCCGGGTCATCGCGAACCGCACCTGAAGCATCACCGACAGCCGGCCGTACGCGGGCGTGGAGGGCGCCGCCACCATGCGGTCCACCACCTCGCGCTGAAGCATGAAGTGCATGTCGCGCACGCGTGGAGCCTCGGCGGCCAGCCGGAAGAGGATCGGCGTCGAGATGTTGTAGGGCAGGTTGCCGACGATGCGCATGCCTGCGGGCAGCGTGCCGAAGTCGAAGTCGAGCACGTCGCCGGCGTGGATGGTGAGCCGATCCGGCACGTACGCCGCGGCGAGGCGCGCGACGATGTCGCGGTCGATCTCGATCACGTGCAGGTGCGGGAGACGCGCGAGCAGCGGCTCGGTGAGCGCGCCGAGCCCCGGGCCGATCTCCACGACGGTGTCGCCGGGACGCGGGTCGATCGCGTCCACGATCTTCGCGACGATGCCGGGGCTCGCGAGGAAGTGCTGGCCGAACCGCTTGCGCGGAGCGTGCAGGGCGCTCATCGGACGGCCGGCGCGCGAAAGGCGGGCGCGGGGTGAGCGCCGCGCGACGGTGTGCAGGCGCTCACGCGTGCGGGGCGCCCGCGCCGATCATCGCCGCGGCCAGCTCGACCGCCTCGAACAGGCTGCCGGGATCGGCGCGGCCGGTCCCCGCGAGATCGAGCGCGGTGCCGTGGTCGACCGAGGTGCGCACGAACGGCAGGCCGAGCGTGACGTTGACGCCGGCCCCGAACGAGGCGTACTTCAGCACCGGCAGGCCCTGGTCGTGATACATGGCGAGCACGCAGTCGGCGCCCGCGAGCGTGCGCGGCGTGAAGAGGGTGTCGGCCGGCAGCGGTCCGGCGAGGTCCATGCCCTCGGCCTGCAGCCGGGCCACGAGCGGCTGCAGCACCTCGATCTCCTCGCGGCCGAGATGTCCGCCCTCGCCGGCATGCGGATTGAGCCCCGCGACCAGGATGCGCGGGCGCGCGATGCCGAAGCGCTGCCGCAGGTCGCGCTCGACGATGCGCAGCGTGCGCTCGACGCCTTCCGCGGTGATCGCGGCCGGGACGTCGTGCAGGGCGAGATGCGTGGTCGCGAGCGCCACCCGCAGGCCGCCTCCGGCGAGCATCATCACGACATCGGCTCCGGCGCGTGCGGCGAGATACTCGGTGTGGCCGGTGAACGGCACGCCCGCGTCGTTGATGACGCTCTTCTGCACCGGCGCGGTCACCATCGCCGCATAGGTGCCCGCCATGCACCCGTCGATGGCCCGGTCGAGCAGGTCCAGGACGTAGCGTGCGTTGCGCGGATCCAGCGTGCCCGCGGCGACCGCCGCAGCCACCGGGACGTTGACGATTTCGGGAAGCGTCGAGATGCCGAGTCCGCGTGCCCGCGCGGCAAGGAGGCCCTCATCGCCCAGCACCACGAGGCGTACCGGCCACTCCCGCGCGGCCAGCGCCAGGCAGATGTCCGGCCCGATGCCTGCCGGCTCTCCGGAGGTCACCACGACGGTCGGCGGAAGCGCGGTGCTCACCCTTCCCCCTTCGCCCTTGCCCCTTCCCGGGTCACCCTTCCCTCTGCCCGCCGCGACCGGCGGCTCACCGCTCCTCCAGGCGATACTCGACGTAGGCGCGATCGCGGAGCTGCCGCAGCCATTCCTCGTACGCCTCCTCCAGGCGCCGCTCGCGCAGCACGCGCCGCGCCTCGGCGCGCTTGCGGTCGGTCGACACGTCGGCCGTGCGCCGCTCCTGCACCTGGATGAGGTGGAAGCCGAACGGCGAGCGCACCGGTTGCGACAGCTCGCCGGGCTTGAGGGCGTTCATCGCGCGCTCGAAGTCGGGCACCGTGTCGCCCGGCAGGAGCCAGCCCAGGTCGCCGCCGCGCGGCGCGGAGGCGTCGTCGGAGTTCAGCCGCGCGACCTCGGCGAAGTCCTCGCCCTGCACGATGCGCCGGCGGAGCAGCTCGATCTTGCGCTGCGCGTCGCCCTCCGAGGTCTTCTCGCCGACACGTACCAGGATGTGCCGCGCGCGCGACTGCTCGACGCTCACCGGCCCGGCAAGGCCGCCGGGCGTGCTGCCGCGCTGTTCGGTGAGGCGCAGGATGTGGAAGCCGGCCGGGCTGCGCAGGACTTCGCTGGTCTCGCCCGGCTTCATCTTCGCCAGTGCGGTGGCGAACAACTCGGGCAGCCGGTCGGCCGGCCGCCAGCCGAGCGCGCCCCCCTGCAGCGCGTCGGGCGCCTCGGAAAAGCTCACCGCCACCTCGCGGAAATCGGCCCCGCCGCGGACCTGCTTGAGGGCGCTCTCGGCGCGCTGGCGGCGCGACTCCACCTGCTCGGGGCTCGCGTTCTCCGGCACGCGCACGAGGATGTGGGAGATGTTGTACTCGACGTTGGCGGTCGCGGGGAGGTTCTTCTGCTCCTCCATGAAGTTGTCGATCTCGCCCTCGCTCACCTGGATCTTCTGCTCCACCTCGCGCTCGCGGAGCCGCTGCAGGGTGATCTCGTTGCGGATGTCCTCGCGGAAACGGTCGAACGACAGCCCGTCGCGCTCCAGGGCGCTGCGGAACTCGGGCAGGGTCATCCGGTTGTTCTCGGCGATGCGCGCGATGGTCCGGTCGAGGGTGAGGTCGTCCACGCGCAAACCGGTCTCGCGCGCGAACTGGAGCTGCGCGCGCTCGGTGATCATGCGCTCCAGCACCTGCCGCTGCAGCACGTCGGCAGGGGGGATCGGCACGCGCCCCTGGCGCAGCTGGCTTTCCACCTGGCCGATGCGCTGGGTGAGGTCCCGCTGCGTGATGACCTCGGTGTTGACGACGGCGACGATGCGGTCGAGCATCTGCACGCGCGCCGGGGCGCGCGCGGCGGTGGTGGTCTGCGCCGCAGCGGCAGCTGCGCCGAGCGCGAGCACGGCGGCGAGTGTGAGGCTCGTGAGGTTGCGTGGGGCCAAGCGAGATCCGCTAAACGGTTGTGTCGACGCAGGCGGCGGCGGCCGCTGGCGCTTCCCTAGAAATCGTAGGGCACGCTGCTGGTCCCGGTGTAGGGCACGTTCCCCATCGAGCCGCCCACCACCGGATCGAGCGCGAAGGGCCGCTGACCCGCGGTCGCGGTGCGTCCGAGGGGCGTGTACCCCGGGATGTTCCGGCGCAGCGCCTCCAGCGGATTCGACCCGAATCGCGAGAATCCGTTCAGCTCGAGCTGCACGAAGAACACGTTGGTCCGGGTGTCCGTCGCGGTCACGAAGCTCTGCGCGACGGCGCGCACGATCCAGCATCCGGCATTGTACTCCAGGCCCCCGAGCACCTCGGTCACCTGGCCGCCGACCAGATCGTAGTTGTAGCGCCCGACGGCATAGACGCCGCCGCCGAGCGGCCACTGCGCCGAGAAGTCGATCTGGCGGATCTCCCGCGTCACGCCGCCGATTCCGGGCGCGGTGTAGCGGTAGCTCGCGTTGAGCACCTTCGCGATCTCCGGCGAGTAGCGCACGCCGAGGTTCGCGCGCTGCAGGCCGTCCTCCGTGGTGTTCTCCGAGAACGCGTACTGGACGGTCGCATCCGCGGTCCAGTTCTCCGCGATGCGGCCGTAGATCCCGGCGATGAACGGAGAGGTCGCGCCCTCGCGCGTGGGCGTGGTCGGCGTCAGCGCGACGCGCTGATCCTCGAAATAGTAGCGCTGGCCGAGGATGCCGCGCAGGATCTCCTGTCCGTTGGAGGGCAGGATCAGCCGCGACGTCACCGCGAGCGTGAGCTGGTTCGCGTCGCTGATGCGGTCGGGACCGGAGTAGAAGTTCTCCGAGAAGATCTGCGCATAGTTGAAGTCGGCGATCGAGGTGTCGAACAGCGGGATCTGCGACTGTTCCCGGTACGGCACGTACAGGTAATACGCGCGTGGCTCCAGCGTCTGGATGAAGTCGCGGCCGAACGCGGTCGTCTCGCGCTCGAAGAAGAGCCCCGAGTCGAGGCTCGCGATCGGCAGGCCGCGATCGGGCGTGCGCGGCGCGAGCGGATCCTGGAGCTGGTCGAGGTTGTACGCGGTGTAGTGATACCCGATCTTCGGCGTGATGTAGCCGCCGGGCCGCAGCAGCGGCATCGACAGGCTCGGGTAGGCGATGCCCCGACGCCCGGTGGGGAGGAAGGACTGATCGGTGTCGAACGCCACGAACTCGCCGAAGGCGTTGAAGTCGAGGGGACCCAGCTGGGAGCGCAGGTAGTTCCCGGTGAATTGCGGCAGTCGGTTGTACGGTTCGACGACCGGGTTGAGCGGATCCTGCAGCGTCTGCCACTTCTGAGCCCGGCCGGTGACGTTCCATAACCCGCCCCGTCCCGAGGCGTACGTCAGCAGCACGTCGCTCGGCAGGAAGGTCTGGGTGGCGACGGCCAGCCGGCTGGACAGGTCGCGGAAGTAGTTGTCGTCGGACGCGCGCTGCAGGTTCACCAGGGACGACCAGCCGGTGTTGGGATTCGCGCCGAAGTGGAACACCGTGTACGCCCAGCGCTGCTCGTCGCGCACGCTGTCGTTCGGCAGGTATTCGGCACGCATCGTGCCCTGGTAGTAGGGCTGCAGATACCGGAACTCGTTGAGGAACTGCAGCCCGCGCCGCTCCATGTACCGCGGGGTGATGGTGGCGTCGTACTCGGGCGCGATGTTCCAGTAGAACGGGAGCGCGAACTCGAAGCCGTTCCGCTTCGCAATCCCGAACGTGGGCGGCAGGAAGCCGGTCTTGCGCTGGTTGTTGAGCGAGAAGTCGAACCACGGCACGCGCGGCGTATTCACCCCGAGGAAGCTCACGCTCGCGCCGCGTGCGGTGCCGACCTCCCGCTGGAAATCGAGATCGAGTTCCCGCGCGTTCACGAACCAGTCGTCCTGCCCGGGTTTGCAGGTGGTGAAGCGCCCGTCGGCAATGCGGTAGCGCTCCTCGCCGTCGAAGCGCAGCGCGCCGGCATCGCCGCGCGCCGCCGTCGGCCGCATGTTCTGCGAGAGCTCCCGCGGCGCGAGCTGGAACGACGGCGAGTCGAAGATGCCGGTGGTGTCGTTGAGCCGCAGGCGCAGGCGCGGGCCGGTCATCTCGTCGTCGCCCATGCGCAGCCGCACGTTGCCGGTGGCCTCGGCCTCGTCGGTGGGCACCAGGTAGTCGATGCGGTCCGCGGTGAGGGACGTGCTGCCCTTGCGCAGCTCGGCGTTGCCGATGGCGCGAAGCTCGGTCTCGGCCGTGCCCTCGAGCCGGTCGGCGATGACGAACGCCGGCAGCTCGTCGCCGGCGCTGCGCGGGCCGCCGATGGACCGCTGCAGCCGCAGCCCCTGCGCCTGGGCCCAGGCCTCGGCGCCGCAGGCTGCCGCAACCGCCACCGCCACGGCGGTGCGGACTAGCAAGGATGGCATGCGGGACGGATCGCGAATGTGATCGTTGTTCTGACTGCTAAAATCTCATACCTCAGTCCATTAGGCAACGCCAAAGAGGGTCACGGGACACGATGGATCGTCGTGCAGCGCTCGAGCGCTGGCTGTCGGAGCGCTACGGCACGGGCGCCTTCTCCCTCGCCCCGGCCTCCGCCGACGCCAGCTTCCGCCGCTACTTCCGGGTCACCCTGCCCGGCGCCGCGCCGTCCACGCTGATCGCGATGGACGCCCCGCCGGAGCACGAGGACTGCCGGCCGTTCGTCCACGTCGCCGGGCTGCTGGCGGAAGCCGGCCTCAATGCCCCGCGCATCATCGCGCAGGACCTCGAGCAGGGATTCCTGCTGCTCACCGACCTCGGCCGCGAGACGTTCCTCGCCGCCCTGCAGCGCCCCGACATCGACGACGCACGCACCGACGCGCTCTACCGGGACGCGATCGCCGCGCTGGTGCGCTGGCAGCTCTCGAGCCGGGCGGGCGCGCTGCCGCCGTACGACGAGGCCCTCCTGCGCCGCGAGCTGGCGCTGTTCCCCGACTGGTACGTCGCGCGCCATCTCGGCGTGACGCTGACGCCGGAGCAGTCCGCCGACCTCGGGCGCGTGTTCGACGCCGTCGTCGCCTCGAATCTCGCGCAGCCCAGGGTCTTCGTGCATCGCGATTACATGCCGCGCAACCTGATGGTGTCCGAGCCCAACCCCGGCATCCTCGACTTTCAGGATGCGGTGTACGGGCCGATCACCTACGACGTGGCGTCGCTGTTCAAGGACGCGTTCATCTCCTGGCCCGAGCCGCGCGTGATCGACTGGACGGTGCGCTACTGGGAGCAGGCGAAGCGCGCCGGGCTGCCCGTCGATCCCGACTTCGGCGCCTTCTACCGCGATTTCGAGTGGATGGGCCTGCAGCGCCATCTGAAGGTGCTCGGCATCTTCGCGCGCCTGAAGCACCGCGACGGCAAGGACGGCTACGTCGAGGACACGCCGCGGTTCGTCGCCTACGTGCGCGCCGTGGCCGCGCGCTACAACGGGCTCGGGCCCCTGCTGCGGCTCTTCGACGCGCTCGAGGGCGCGGCGCCGCGCACCGGCTACACGTTCTGATGAAGGCGATGATCCTCGCCGCGGGGCGCGGCGAGCGGATGCGGCCGCTCACGGACAGCGTGCCGAAGCCGCTGCTGACGGCGGGCGGCAAGCCGCTCATCGTGTGGCTCATCGAGCAGCTCGCCGCGGCCGGCTTCCGCGAACTGGTGATCAATCACGCGCACCTCGGCGCGCGCCTGGAGGCGGCGATCGGCGACGGCACGCCGTGGGGCGTCGGCATCGCGTGGTCGCGCGAAGGCGAAGCGCTCGAAACCGCCGGCGGCATCGCCACGGCGCTGCCGCTGCTCGGCGATGCGCCGTTCGCCGCGGTGAACGGGGACATCCACACCGATTTCGATTTCGCGCGGCTCCGCACGGCGCTCGCCGCCGATGCCGACGCGCATCTCGTGCTCGTCGACAATCCCCCGCATCATCCGCGCGGCGACTTCACGCTCGCCGGAGGCCGCGCGGGCAATGCGGAGTCGCCGCGGCTCACCTTCGCCGGCATCGGCGTCTATCGACCGCGACTGTTCGCCGGCGTCGCGCCCGGCACGCGGGCGCCGCTCGCCCCCCTCCTGCGGGCTGCCGCCGATCGCGGCGCGCTCGCCGCGGAGCGCCACGGCGGCACCTGGACGGACGTCGGCACGCCGGAGCGGCTGGCCGAGCTCGACGCGCGGCTGCGCCGTGCTTGACCCGATCGAGACCGACGCCGCGCTGGCGTTCGACGCCGACGCCCGCAACGCCGTGCGGCGCGCCTGGCTGGGCCTCGCGGACCTCGCCGTGTTCGGCGAGCTGCGCGCCCCGGCGATCGGCGCGCTGCCGCGGCTGCGCAAGCGCGTGCTCGATCTCGGCGAACGCCTGCGCGCGCTCTTCGCGGACCGCGCCTGGATCCCGCAGCCGCGCGAACGGCTGAAGAACGCGCTCGCTTCGGCGCTCGCCGCGCGCGAGGCCCTGGAAGCGGTGCGCGCCGAAGCCGCCTCCCTCGGCGCCGGCGAAGACGCCACGGCCCTGCACGCGGCCCTCGGCGCCCTCGATGCGCTGCTCGCACCGGTGTTCGGCGAGCGCGCGAACGCCTGGGCGGCGCTGCTTGCCCGGCGCCCGGACGACGACGACAATGACCGGCATGGATGACCTGACCCCCTTCCGCGCACGCCGCGAGCGGCTGCTCGCCGCGATGGGCGCCGGCATCGCGATCGTGCCGACCGCGCCCGAGCGGCTGCGCAACCGCGACAGCGACTACCTGTATCGCTTCGACAGCTACTTCTATTACCTCTCGGGCTTTCCCGAGCCGGAAGCGGTGCTGGTGCTGGTGGCCGGCGCCGCGCCGAAGACAATGCTCTTCTGCCGCGAGAAGCATCCGGAGCGCGAGCTGTGGGACGGCCGCCGCTACGGCCCGGAGGCCGCGCGCGAGGCGTTCGGCGTGGACGAGGCGCTGCCGATCGGCGCCCTCGACGAGCAGCTGCCGCAGCTCATGGCGAACCAGCCCGCGCTCCACTACGCGCCGGGCATGGACCCCGCGTGGGACGCACGCGTCATGGGCTGGCTCAACAAGGTGCGCGCGATGACGCGCACCGGGGTCACCGCGCCCGCCGAAATCCGCGACCTGCGCGTCACGCTGGACGAGATGCGCCTGGTCAAGGACGAGCACGAGATCGAGCTGATGCGCCGGGCCGCCAAGATCTCCGCCGGTGCCCACGTGCGCGCGATGCGCACGACCCACCCGGGCCGCATGGAGTACGAGATCGAGGCCGAGCTGCTGTACGAGTTCCGGCGGCACGGCTCGCAGTTCCCCGCGTACTGGCCGATCGTCGCCAGCGGTCCGAACGCGTGCGTGCTGCACTACCGCGAGAACGACCGGCGCATGGAGAACGGGGACCTGCTGCTCATCGACGCCGGCTGCGAGCTCGACGGGTACGCGTCCGACATCACGCGCACCTTCCCGGTCAACGGCCGCTTCAGCGGTCCGCAGCGCGACGTGTACGAGCTGGTGCTCGCCTCCCAGGCGGCCGCGATCGCGGCGGTGAAGCCCGGCACGCCGTGGAACGCCCCGCACGATGCGGCGGTGAAGGTGCTGGCGCAGGGCTTCGTCGACCTCAAGCTGTGCGAAGGGCCGGTGGAGCGGGTACTGGAGACCGAGGACTACAAGCGCTTCTACATGCACCGCACCGGCCACTGGCTCGGCCTCGACGTGCACGACGCCGGCGAGTACAAGGCCGGCGGCGAGTGGCGGCCGCTTGCGCCGGGCATGATGCTCACCGTCGAGCCCGGCTGCTACATCCGCCCCGCGGAGAACGTCCCGGAGTCCTTCTGGCACATCGGCGTGCGCATCGAGGACGACGCGCTGGTCACCGCCGACGGCTGCGAGATCATCACCGCCGCCGCGCCCAAGTCGATCGACGCCATCGAGGCGCTGATGGGCGACAACGGCCTCGCGTGATGGAGCAGGCCGACGTCGTCGTCGCGGGCGGCGGGCCGGTCGGCGCCGCACTCGCGGCCGCGCTCGACGGCGCGGGGCTCGACGTGCGCCTCGTCGAGCCCGCCCCGCGCGCCGATGCACGGTTGCGCCCGGTCGCGCTCTCGCACGGCAGCCGGCTGATCCTCGAGCAGCTCGGCGCGTGGGGCGCGTTCCCCGCGACGCCCATCGAGCACATCCACGTGTCACAGGCCGGCGGCTTCGGCCGCACGCTGATGCACGCCGCGGAGGTCGGCGTGCCCGCCCTCGGGCACGTGTGCAACCTTCCGCTGCTCGCGGACACGCTCGCGCAGCGCGTCGGCGCCGCCGGCTGCACGCGCATCGACGGGCGCATCGTCGCATGGGAACCGCATGGCGAGCGCGTCCTCGCCGTGGCGGAGACCGCGCAGGGCGAGCGCGAGATTGCCGCGCGGCTCCTCGCCATCGCCGACGGCGGGCGGGGCGCAGGCGCGGACCTCGCGTGGCGCGAGTACGGCCAGACCGCGATCGCGGCGATCGTCGCGGCCGAGCATGCCCCGGCGCGCACCGCCTACGAGCGCTTCACCGACGAGGGTCCGCTCGCGCTGCTGCCGTTCGACACCGCCGACGGCGCGCGCCTCGCGCTCGTGTGGACGGTGCGAAGCGAGCGCGCCCAGGCGCTCCTCGACGCCGCGGCGCCCCGCTTCCTCGACGCCCTGGCCGGGCGCTTCGGCGCGCGCCTCGGGCGCTTCACGGCGGTCGCCGAGCGCGAGGCGTATCCGCTCGCGCTGCGCTTCCGCCGCTCGGTGCTGCTCGCGCCGCGCGTCGTCGCGGTCGGCAACGCCGCGCAGACGCTGCATCCGGTGGCGGGGCAGGGGCTCAACCTCGGGCTGCGCGATGCATTCGAGCTCGCCGCCGCCGTCCGCGACGCGGGACCGGAACGCATCGGCGATGCCGCGATGCTCGCGACGTTCGAACGCGCGCGCCGCAGCGATCGCGCCGCGAGCATTTCGGTCACCGACGGCCTCGTGCGCGTATTCGGGACGACGCTGCCGGGCGCCGCGCTGGCCCGCGGTGTGGGTCTCGCCGCACTGGATCTCGTTCCCGCGGCGCGCCGGACGTTCGCGCGCCGGATGATGCTCGGGCTGCGCGGCTTCCCCTGACGCGGCGAGCTGCTGTCGCCGCGCGGCGACACGCGCGATTTTCCCGACGCCACGCGAGCTTATCGATGCGAACGTCGAACGCGTCGCAACTTGCTTCGCACGTGCGTCATGGACGGCGCGCACAGCGCGTCGCACGGCCGCAACGCGATCGTGAGGAAGTCGTTTTCCGGGCACCGGAAAGCGCGTAGAATCGCCCTCCCCCGAGTCTTCGCCCTTTCTCCCCACGCCATGCGCATCGGCACTCACGTGCTGCGGAACAATCTTTTCGTCGCGCCGATGGCCGGAGTCACCGATCGTCCGTTCCGCCAGCTCTGCAAGCGCTTCGGCGCAGGCGTGGCGGTGAGCGAGATGGTCGCGTCGAATTCGCTGCTGTGGGGCTCGGAGAAGACGAAGCGACGGGCCAACCACGAAGGCGAGGTCGATCCGATCTCGGTGCAGATCGCGGGGGCCGACCCGCAGATGATGGCGGATGCCGCGCGCTACAACGTCGACCAGGGCGCGCAGATCATCGACATCAACATGGGCTGCCCGGCCAAGAAGGTCTGCAACGTGATGGCGGGCTCCGCCCTGCTCAAGGACGAGCCGCTGGTCGCACGCATCCTCGAGTCGGTGGTGAAGGCGGTGGACGTGCCGGTCACGCTCAAGTTCCGCACCGGCTGGGACAAGCACACGCGCAATGCGCTCACCGTCGCGCGCATCGCGGAGGATTCCGGAATCCAGCTCCTCGCGCTCCACGGGCGCACGCGCGCGTGCGGGTACACCGGTCACGCGGAGTACGACACGATCCGCGCCGTGAAGCAGTCGACGCGCCTGCCGGTGATCGCCAACGGCGACATCACGACGCCCGAGGAGGCGCGCGAGGTGCTCGCCTACACCGGCGCCGACGGCGTGATGATCGGCCGTGCGGCCCAGGGGCGGCCGTGGATCTTCCGCGAGATCGAGGCCTTCCTCGCGACCGGGCGCAAGGTGCCGCCGCCGCTGGTGGCCGAGATCCACGCCGTGCTGCTCGAGCATCTGGCCGATCTGCACGCGTTCTACGGCAGGGAGACCGGCGTGCGCGTCGCGCGCAAGCACATCTCCTGGTACACGAAGGGGCTGCACGGGTCGGCCGCGTTCCGTCACGCGATGAACCAGCTCGAGACATGCGAGGCGCAGTTCGCAGCGGTCAACCGCTTCTTCGGGGAGCTCGCGGAACGCGACGCCCGCCTGCGCTACGCGACGGAAGAGGAGGAGGCGCTGGCCGCATGAGCTGGCGTCAAGGGGTCCTGGCGCAGTGCGCCGGGAGCGAGGTTCCGGCCGGGCCACACCCGGGCGGAGCGGACTGCACAAGGGAGCGGTCGGCATGAAGCAGTCGAGCGAAATCGGCGAATGCGTGAGGAAGTCGCTGGAGCGCTACTTCAAGGATCTCGACGGCGAGCGTCCGCGTTCGATCTACGAGATGGTGCTGAAGAACGTCGAGAAGCCGATGCTCGAGACGGTGCTGAACAAGGCCGACGGCAACCAGACGATCGCGGCGGAGATGCTCGGCATCAACCGCAACACCCTGCGCAAGAAGATGGCGCAGCACAAGATCAAGCTGTGACCGGCGGCACCGGGGCGTGATGGACATCGCGATCCGCCAGGCGCTCGTCAGCGTCTCCGACAAGACCGGCGTCGTCGAGCTGGCGCGCGCGCTCGCCGGCATGGGGGTCGCCATCCTCTCGACCGGCGGCACCGCCAGGCTACTGGCGGAGGCCGGCGTGCCGGTGCGCGAGGTGGCGGACTACACCGGCTACCCGGAGATGCTCGACGGGCGCGTGAAGACCCTGCACCCGAAGATCCACGGCGGACTGCTCGCGCGGCGCGACCGCGACGACCACATGGCGGCGCTCGCCGCGGCAGGCACGACGCCGATCGACCTGCTGGTGGTGAACCTGTATCCCTTCCGCCAGACGATCGAGAAACCAGGCTGCACGCTGGAGGACGCGATCGAGAACATCGACATCGGCGGACCCTCGATGGTGCGCGGCGCGGCGAAGAACCATTCCGGCGTCGCCGTCGTGACCGATCCGGCCGACTACCGGTGCATCGTCGAGGAGCTGCAGTCGAAATCCGGCCGGCTCTCCGCGGCGACGCGCTTCGCCCTCGCGAAGAAGGCGTTCGCCCACACCGCCGCCTACGACGCCGCGATCGCGAACTACCTCACGGCCCTGGACGCCGAGGACCGGCCCGGCGCCTTTCCCGAGCGCCTCACCCTGCAATGGGAGAAGGTGCAGGAGATGCGCTACGGCGAGAATCCCCACCAGCAGGCGGCGTTCTACCGCGACCCGGACGCCGTGCCCGGCGCCCTCGCGCGCTATGCGCAACTGCAGGGCAAGGAGCTCTCGTACAACAACATCGCCGACGCGGACGCGGCGTGGGAGTGCGTCAAGACCTTCGACGCGCCGGCCTGCGTCATCGTGAAGCACGCGAACCCGTGCGGCGTCGCCGAGGGCGCCGACCCGCGCGAAGCCTACGAGCGCGCCTTCGCGACCGATCCGACCTCCGCCTTCGGCGGCATCATCGCCTTCAACCGGCCGCTGGACGCCGCGGCCGCCGAGGCGGTGGCGAGGCAGTTCGTCGAGGTGGTGATCGCGCCGGTGGTCGAGCCCGGCGCCCGTGAAGTGTTCGCCGGCAAGCAGAACGTGCGCGTGCTGGAAGTCCCGGCCGGCACGGGGGTGCAGCGCCACGACTTCAAGCGCGTCGGCGGCGGGCTGCTGGTCCAGACGCCCGACTCGCGGAACGTGCTGCCGGCCGAGCTGAAGGTCGTGACGCGTCGCGCGCCCACAGGCGACGAGCTCGCCGACCTGCTGTTCGCCTGGCGGGTGGCCAAGTTCGTGAAATCGAACGCCATCGTTTTCTGTGGCGCGCGGCGAACCCTCGGCGTGGGTGCCGGTCAGATGAGCCGGGTGGACAGCGCCCGGATCGCCGCCATCAAGGCGGAGAACGCGGGGCTGACCCTCGCCGGCTCCGTGGTCGCCTCGGATGCGTTCTTCCCGTTCCGGGACGGCGTGGACGTGGTGGCCCGGGCCGGCGCCAAGGCCATCATCCAGCCGGGCGGCAGCGTGCGCGACGACGAAGTGGTGCAGGCGGCCGACGAGCTCGGCCTCGCGATGGTGTACACGGGCGTGCGGCACTTCCGCCACTAGCCCGGGCAAACGGCGGCAGACTGGTCCGCCGGCAATCGAAAGGACAAGAATGAGAACCATCATGGCGGCGCTGGCCGCGTCGCTCGCGCTGTTTTCCGGCTCATCGTTCGCGAGCTGGTGGGATGACTTGAAGGAACACGCCGGCCACAACTGGCAGCAGTCCAAGCGGGCGTGGACCGAAGGCCGGCACGACGTGTACTTCTCGGGCCTCATCTGGCACGCGCCCTGGGCGTACACGCGCGAGGAGCGCACCGAGGAGAACGAGGCCGGCTGGGGCCTCGGGTTCGGCAAGTCCATCATCGACGACAAGGGCCGCACCCACGGGCTCTACGGCATGGTATTCCGCGACTCGAACTACAAGGCGCAGTACAACTTCGGCTACAGCTGGACCACGTACTGGCAGATCGGCCGCAGCAACTGGGATGCGGGGCTCGGCTACTCGGCTTTCATCTTCATGCGGGAAGATTTCTCGCGCTGGACGCCGTTCCCCGCGGTGCTGCCGCTCGCGACGCTGCGCTGGGACAAGCGTGCCGAGCTGGTGGGCACTTTCGTGCCGGGCTTCGGCGACAACGGCAACGTCGCGTACTTCTTCGCGAGGTTCAGCTTCCCGTGAAACTGCTGGTCATCGGCAGCGGCGGCCGCGAGCACGCGCTTGCCTGGAAGCTCGCGGCCAGCCCGCGGGTGCAGAAGGTCTTCGTCGCGCCCGGCAATGCCGGCACCGCCCTCGAGCCCGGTCTCGAGAACGTGCCGATCACGGACATCCAGCAGCTCGCCGATTTCGCGGCGGCCGAGCAGATCCAGCTCACCGTGGTGGGGCCCGAGGCGCCGCTCGCCGCCGGGGTGGTCGATCTCTTCCGCAGCCGGGGCCTGCGCATCTTCGGCCCGACGCGCGCCGCCGCGCAGCTCGAGAGCTCCAAGGACTTCGCCAAGCGCTTCCTCGTGCGCCACGGCATCCCGACCGCGCCGTACGAAACGTTCTCCGATGCGGGCGCGGCGCACGCCTACGTGGAGCGTCACGGCGCGCCGATCGTGGTGAAGGCCGACGGCCTCGCCGCGGGCAAGGGCGTGGTGGTCGCGGCCACCGCCGACGAGGCCCACGGCGCCATCGACGCCATGCTGCTCGACAACCGCATGGGCGACGCCGGCGCGCGCGTCGTGATCGAAGGCTTCCTCGCCGGCGAGGAGGCGAGCTTCATCGTGGTGGTCGACGGCGAGCACGTGCTGCCGCTGGCAACGAGCCAGGACCACAAGCGACTGCGCGACGCCGACCAGGGACCGAACACCGGCGGCATGGGGGCGTACTCGCCCGCGCCGGTGGTGACGCCGCAGCTCCACGCGCGCGTGGTGCGCGAGATCATCCTGCCCACGGTGCGTGGCATGGCGGCCGACGGCATCCCGTACTCCGGGTTCCTCTACGCCGGCCTCATGATCGACGACGATGGCAATCCGCGGGTGCTCGAGTTCAACTGCCGCATGGGCGACCCCGAGACGCAACCGATCATGCTGCGCCTCAAGAGCGACCTCTACGAGCTGCTCGATGCCGCCGTGGACGGCCACGTCGATCGTATCGAGGCGGAGTGGGACCGCCGCGCCGCGCTCGGTGTGGTGCTCGCGGCGGCGAACTACCCGGAGACGCCGCGCCGGGGCGACGCCATCGCCGGCCTCGAGCAGCGCGGCGACGATTTCCACATCTTTCACGCCGGCACCGCGCGCGACGGCGACGCGGTCGTCACCGCCGGCGGCCGCGTGCTGTGTGTCACCGCGCTCGGGGACAGCATCAGGATGGCGCAGCGGCGCGCCTACCAGATCGTGGACGGCGTGCGCTTCGACGGCATGCAGTGCCGGCGGGACATCGGATTCCGCGCCATCGCGGCGCGCAAGGGCCAGCCATGAACGTCGCCGAGATCGTCGCCTACTTCACCGGCCTGCAGGAACGCATCGTCGCGGGGCTGGAGGCGCTCGACGGCAAGCCGTTCCGCCGCGACAGCTGGGAGCGTCCGGAAGGCGGCGGCGGCATCACCCGGCTGATCGAGGAGGGCGACCTCTTCGAGCGCGGCGGCTGCAACTTCTCGCACGTGATGGGCAAGGGCCTGCCGCCCTCGGCGACCGCGTCGCGCCCCGAGCTCGCCGGCCGCGCCTTCGAGGCGATGGGCGTGTCGCTGGTGCTGCACCCGCGCAATCCCTACGTGCCGACGGTGCACATGAACGTGCGCTGCTTCGTGGCGATGAAGGAAGGCGCGGACCCGGTGTGGTGGTTCGGCGGCGGCATGGACCTCACGCCGTACTACGGCTTCGAGGAGGACGCGCAGCACTTCCATCGCACCTGCCGGGACGCCCTCGCGCCGTTCGGGCCGGACTTCCACCCGCGGTTCAAGAAGTGGTGCGACGAGTACTTCCACCTGCGCCACCGCGGCGAGCCGCGCGGCGTGGGCGGCATCTTCTTCGACGACCTCAACGCGCCGGGCTACGAGGCCTCGTTCGCGCTCACGCGCTCGGTGGGCGACCGGTTCCTGGACGCGTACCGCCCGATCGTCGAGCGCCGCCGTACGCTGCCCTATGGCGAGCGCGAGCGCGACTTCCAGGCGTACCGCCGCGGGCGCTACGTGGAGTTCAACCTCGTGTTCGACCGCGGCACGCTGTTCGGCCTGCAGTCGGGCGGCCGCACCGAATCGATCCTGATGTCGCTGCCGCCGATCGTGAAGTGGCGGTACGACTGGCATCCCGAGCCCGGTTCGCCGGAGGCGCGGCTGTACGAGGTGTTCCTCAAGCCGCGCGAGTGGGTCTAGGTCCCTACCCTTCCCCCTTCCCCCTTCCCCCTTCCCGCTGCTGCACTTCCGGCAGGAAGAGCAGCAGCAAGTCGTTCAGGAACCGCCGCCCGAGTTCGGTCGGACGGATGCGCTCGAGGTCGCGCTCGATCAGTCCCTTCGCCTCCGCGGCGGCGAGCCCTCTCTGCGCGGCGGTGATCTGCAACCCGGTCCGCTCGGCGAACAGCGCCACCGGAAAGCCCTCGGCCAGTCGCAGCGCGTTCATCATGAACTCGAACGGCAGATCCGCGCGCGTCAGCTCGCGGCGTTCCACGACCTGCGTCGCGGCGGCGACGCGCCTCATGTACTCGGCCGGAGTGCGCGCACGCGTCTCGCGCACGATGCGGTCGTGGAAGGAGAGCTTCGCGTGCGCCCCGGCGCCGATGCCGAGGTAGTCGCCGAAGCGCCAGTAGTTGAGGTTATGGCGCGACTCGCGCCCGGGCCGCGCGTATGCCGAGGTCTCGTAGTGCACGAAGCCGGCGGCGGTGAGCCGCTCCTCCACGCGGTCGTGGATGGCGGCGGCGAGCTCCTCGTCCGGCAGGGGCGGCGGCTGGACGTGGAACAGGGTGTTCGGCTCGAGGGTGAGGTGATAGAAGGAGAGATGCGGCGCGTTGCAGGCGAGCGCCGCGGCGAGGTCCGCTTCAGCCGCGTCGAGCGTCTGGCGCGGCAGCGCGTACATGAGGTCGAGATTGAAGTTGTCGAAATGGGCGTGCGCGATTTCCACCGCGCGCCGCGCTTCCGCCGCGTCGTGGATCCGCCCGAGCGCGGCGAGATGCGCCGGGTCGAAGCTCTGGATGCCGATGGACAGGCGGTTGACGCCGGCGGCGCGGTAGTCGCGGAACTTGTCCGACTCGAAGGTCCCCGGGTTGGCCTCGAGCGTGATCTCGCAGTCGGCGGCGAGCTGCAGGCGCGCACGAAAGGCGGTGAGGAGCGCGTCGATCGATGCCGCGGAGAAGAGACTGGGCGTTCCCCCGCCGAAGAAGATCGAATAGACCCGCCGCCCCCACACGTGCGGCAGCGTCGACTCGAGGTCCGTGACGAGCGCCTCGACGTACTCGCGCTCCGGGATCGCGCCGCGCGCCTCGTGCGAATTGAAGTCGCAGTACGGGCACTTGCGCACGCACCACGGGATGTGCACGTAGAGCGCGAGCGGCGGGAGCGCGGCAAGACTCAGGCGCGTGCCGGCGGCGGGGACGGCAATCGTGCTCATGCCGTGCCGCCTTCCGCCGCCGCCATGGAACGCCAGCCGCGCCACCGTCGGCGGCCGCCGGCAATCGCCTTGCTGTCGATCCCCGCGGTTCCCACGGGGCCCTTCGCCAGGTGGCTCATGCCGGCATTATCCGCCGGCCGCCTGCTCCCGCACGAGCGCGAGCAGCCGGCGCATCGCGGTGCCGCGGTGACTGAGCGCGCCCTTGGTGGCGGCATCGAGCTCCGCCACCGTGCGCCCGAGCGACGGAATGAGGAAGTACGGGTCGTAGCCGAATCCGCCCTCGCCGCGCGCCGCGTCGATCACCTCGCCGTGCCAGCGGCCTTCGGCAATCAGCGGCTCCGGGTCGTCCGCGCGGCGCACCAGCACGATGACGCAGTAGTAGTGCGCGCGGCGGTCGGGGCGGCCGGCGAGCGCGGCGACGAGCTTCGCGTTGTTGCGCGCATCCGACTTCGGCTCGCCGGCATAGCGCGCGGAGTGCACGCCGGGTTCCCCGCCGAGGGCCGCCACGCAGATGCCGGAATCGTCGGCGAGCGCCGGCAGCCGGGTGTGCGCGGCCGCGTGCCGCGCCTTGGCGAGCGCATTCTCGACGAACGTGAAGTGCGGCTCCTCCGCCTCCGGCACGCCGAGCGCGCCCTGCGGGACGATCTCGAAGCCTTCGGGGGCGAGCAGATGCTCGAACTCGCGCAGCTTGCCCGCGTTGCCCGACGCGAGGACGATCCGGTTCATCGCCGCAGCGGACCGCCGTTCAGAGGCCCAGTGCCGCGCGCTGCTTCGCGGTGAGCGCGGCGATCCCCGCCGCCGCCAGGTCGGTCAGGATGTCCATTTCGGCGCGGGTGAAGGGATGCCCTTCCGCGGTGCCCTGCACTTCCACGAACCCGCCGCTGCCCGTCATCACCACGTTCATGTCGGTGTCGCACGACGAGTCCTCGGCATAGTCGAGGTCGAGCACCGGAATGCCCCGGTAGACGCCAACCGACACGGCGGCCACGAAATCGCGGAACGGCAGCGCCGGGATGAGTCCGCGCGCGACCAGCTGGGCGCAGGCGTCGTGCGCGGCGACGAACGCGCCGGTGATGCTCGCCGTGCGCGTCCCGCCATCGGCCTGGAGCACGTCGCAGTCGAGCTGCACGGTGCGCGGCCCGAGCGCCGCGAGGTCGGTCACGGCGCGCAGGCTGCGGCCGATCAGGCGCTGGATCTCCTGCGTGCGCCCCGACTGCTTGCCGCGCGCCGCCTCGCGGTCGGTGCGGGTGTGCGTGGAGCGCGGCAGCATGCCGTACTCGGCGGTCAGCCACCCCTGCCCGCGATCGCGCAGGAACGCCGGCACCTTCTCCTCGACGCTCGCCGTGCAGAGCACGCGCGTGTCGCCGAACTCCACCAGCACGGAGCCTTCCGCATGCTTGGTGAAGCCGCGCGTGATGCGCACGTCGCGCAGGGCGTCCGCCTCACGCCCCGAGGGCCGTGCCCACCCTTCGCCCATCCCGCTTCGCCCTTCGCGCGCTTCGCTCACTTGGTGTGCTTCCTGATCGCGGTGCGGATCTCCTCGATCGCGCGCTCGATCTCGTCGTCGGAGAGATAGCCGCCCGTCGTGGGCGGCACGGTGCGTCCGAACTGCTCGATGGTGCTCTTGAAGTCGTCCGGGCGCATGGTCTGGGTGGAGATCCAGTCGGACGCGACCGCATCGTCCTCCTCGGCCCAGGTCATCGCCACCACGGAGGCGTTGTCGCCGTCCTTCCCGGCGCGCATCTCCGCCTGGTCGAGAAGCTGCGGCACCGCAGTCATGATCTCCGCACGGAGGAGGCCTTCGACGATGTTGCGCCCGGTGAGCGGCCCCCACAGGCCGTCGGTGCAGATCAGGATGATGTCGCCGTGCTTGAGCATCGTGCGCCGCGAGAGATCGACGCGCGGCGGGTTCATCTGCCCGAGGCAGTTGAAGATCTTGTTGCGGTCCGGATGCGCCGCCACCGCCTCCTCGCGGATCCGGCCGGCGTCGACGAGAAGCTGCACGCGCGAGTGGTCCTTGGTCTGCGTCTCGATGCGTCCCTCGCGGACGAAGTACAGGCGCGAGTCGCCGACGTGCGCCCAGTATGCCGCGCCGTCCTGCACGATGCACGCGACGCAGGTGGTGCGCGGCGTCTCGAGCAGGTTTCGCACGTTGGCGTAGTCGATGATCGCGTGGTGCGCGTTGGTGATCGCATCGAGCAGGAAGCGCACCGGGTCGGCGAGCCGCGGCTGCGCCTCGCGCTGGAACGCCTCGGCGATGAACTGCGTGGCGATCTGCGCCGCGACTTCGCCGTGCAGGTGCCCGCCCATCCCGTCGGCGACGACCATGCACAGCGCATCGCGGCTGTACACGTACGCCACGCGGTCCTGGTTCGATTTCCGGGGCCCCTGTCGCGTTTCCTGATAGATGGTGAATTTCATCGGAGCGCGGCTCCGATGAAATTCACCCCTGTCCTCGTACGAACAAGGGGGGAATGCCCCTTGTATATCCCCCTGGATCGAGCAAGGGGGCCGCCCCCCTTGCAGATCCCCCGCGGCGTCGCAGCCATGCTCTTCATGCCCGCTTCGCCAGGCGCGACAGCGCGCCGCGCAGGTTGGTGACGAACGAGCGCTTCGTCGGCCCTTCCGGGTCGCGCTCGCGCAGCAGCACCTTCTGGAGCGCCATCACGCTCTGCGGGCGCTTGAGGTGGTCGAGCTGCAGGCACCAGTCGATGGTCTCCAGCAGCTGGTCGGAATAGCGCCCGGCGAACAGCCGCGTGGCCGAGACGTAGCGGTCGCGTTCCATGCGCAGGTCCGCGGCCTGCGGCGCCGCGCCCGCAAGGCAGGCGAACATCGACGCGCCCACCGAGTAGATGTCGCTCCAGGGGCCGAGCAGCTCGCGCTTCTGGTAGTGCTCCGGCGAGGCGAAGCCCGGCGTGTACATCGGATTGAGCTTGAAGCCCTCGGCGGTCAGCGTCTGGCGCGCCGCGCCGAAGTCGATCAGCACCGGCGTGATGTCGTTGCGGATGTAGATGTTCGCCGGCTTGATGTCGAGATGCAGCAGCTTGTTCGAGTGCACCTCGCGCAGCCCGTTCAGCACCAGCGTGAACACGCGGCGGATGAAGTTCTCCTTCATCGCCCCGCGCCGCGCCTGGATATGCTCCTGCAGCGTGCGCCCGCGCTCGTAGCGCATCACCAGATAGACCGTCTCGTTCGCGCGGAAGAAGTTCAGCACTCGCACCACGTTCGGATGCGACAGCTTGGCGAGCGCGCGCCCTTCCTCGAAGAAGCACTTCATGCCGTAGCGGAAGGTGGCGAGGTTGTCCTCCGAGATCGACGGCAGCGCGTCGCCGTCGCGGCGCAGGGCGAGCGAGGACGGCAGGTATTCCTTGATGGCGACCGGGACGTCGTTCTCGTCCTGGGCGAGATAGACGAGGGAGAAGCCGCCGCAGGACAGCACCTTGTTGATGGTGTAGCCCTGCAGCTGGTAGCCATCGGGAAGCGGCTGGTTGGCTTGCGATGGCATGTGCCGGGCGCGCGGTATGATTGGGTGTTTCGGCTGCGCGCATTGTCGCCACTTTGACACCCGGCAGGCAAGCGCGCGGCGGACGCCACGATCCGCGCCACGACAACTAATTCACCATGATCCGAAGCATGACCGGCTACGCGGCGGTCGCTCGCGAGCTGCCGCGCGGAACGCTGGCGCTGGAGCTGCGCAGCGTCAACAGCCGCTTCCTCGACATCGCCTTCCGCGTCGCCGACGAGCTGCGCGCGGCGGAGCCGGCGCTGCGCGAGACGATCACCCAGTCCATCGGCCGCGGCAAGGTCGACTGCCGCGCCGCCTTCAACGCGCAGCCCCTGGCGCGCGGCGAGGTGCACCTCGATGCACGCGTGCTTGCCGGCCTCGCCCGGCTCCAGGCCGAGGTGCGCGCCGCGATCCCCGACGCCCAGCCGCTGCGCACCTCGGAAGTCCTGCACTGGCCCGGCGTCTTCGGCGAGGACACGGACGCCAGCGACGCGCTGCGCGAGGCCGCGGTCGACGCGCTCAAGCAGGCGCTCGGCGAGCTGAACGCGTCGCGGGTGCGCGAGGGCGAGAAGCTCGACCGCATGATCCGCGAGCGGGTCGCGAAGATCCGCGAGCGGCTCGCCGCACTGGAACCGGCCATTCCCGCGGCCATCGCGGCATACGAGGAGAAGCTCGCCACGCGGCTCCGCGAGGCGCTGGGCGCCGGCGACGAGGAGCGCATCCGCCAGGAGATCGCGGTCTTCGGCGTGCGCGTGGACATCGCCGAGGAGCTGTCGCGGCTGGAAGCGCACCTCTCCGAAGTGGAGCGCACGCTCGGCGCGGGCGGCGCGGTCGGCAAGCGGCTCGACTTCCTGATGCAGGAGCTCAATCGCGAAGCGAATACCCTGGGCTCCAAGTCGGTGTCGCGGGAAATCTCGCAGGCGGCCCTGGATTTCAAGCTGCTCATCGAGCAGATGCGCGAGCAGGTGCAGAATCTTGAGTGAGGCGGGAAGGGAGAAGGGAGAAGGGGGAAGGGTGGCGAATTGGTGAAGGGGCTGCTGTTCATCGTTGCCGCGCCTTCGGGGGCGGGCAAGAGCTCGCTCGTCAACGCCGTGCTGGCCGAGGACCGGCACCTGGTGCTGTCCATCTCCCACACCACGCGGGCGCCGCGGCCGGGTGAGGTCAACGGCCGCGAATACCACTTCACCGACCGCGACACCTTCCTTTCGATGGTCGCCGCCGGGGATTTCCTGGAGTCGGCCGAGGTGCACGGCAACTTGTACGGCACCTCCCAGGCCGCGGTGCAGGGCGTGCGCGAGTCGGGGCGCGACGTCGTGCTCGAGATCGACTGGCAGGGCGCGCAGCAGGTGCGGCGCATCTTCGCCGACGCGATCGGGATCTTCATCCTGCCGCCGTCCATGGCCGAGCTCGAGAAGCGCCTGCGCGCACGCAACCAGGATCCGGACGAGGTGATCCGTCGCCGGCTCGCTGCGGCGACCGACGAAGTGTCCCATGTGGCGGAATTCGATTACGTTATAATTAACAATCACTTCGAGGAAGCGCGGCGGGACCTCGCCGCGGTGGTGCGCGCCAGCCGGCTGCGCCTCGCGCTGCAGGCCGAGCGCCACCCCGAGCTCTTCCGAACCATCACCTAGACGAGATCAGCCCATGGCCCGCATCACCGTCGACGATTGCCTCAAGCGCATCCCCAACCGCTTCCAGCTCACGCTCGCGGCCACCTACCGGGCGCGGCAGCTCGCCCAGGGCGGCTCGCCCCAGCTCGAGGCCAACCGCGACAAGCCGACCGTCATCGCGCTGCGCGAGGTGGCGGCGGGCAAGGTGGGCGTCGAGATGCTGAAGCGCGTCCACTCGCAGGGGTAGCGCAGGAGGGAGGCCGAGTGAGCACGCCCGCCTCCTCGTTGCCGACCGGCGCTGCGCCGCCGCTGCCCTTCCTCGCCGATCCCGAGCCGCTCTCCGAGCTCAAGCAGGTCCTCTCGAGCTACCTCAAGCCGGTCGATCTCGACCGCATCGCCGAGGCCTACCACTTCTCCGACGCCGCCCACCAGGGCCAGTACCGCAAGAGCGGCGAGCCGTACATCCACCACCCGGTCGCGGTGGCGGAGATCCTCTCGCAGTGGCAGCTCGACGGCCAGACGCTGTGTGCCGCGCTGCTGCACGACGTCGTGGAGGACACCGAGGTCTCGAAGGACGACATCACCGCGCGGTTCGGCAAGCCGGTCGCCGAACTGGTGGACGGCGTGTCGAAGCTCGATCGCATCGAGTTCCAGAGCCAGCAGGACGCGCAGGCCGAGAACTTCCGCAAGATGCTGCTGGCGATGGCGCGCGACGTGCGCGTCATCCTCATCAAGCTCGCCGACCGGCTTCACAACATGCGCACGCTCGACGCCGTCGGCCCGGCCAAGCGCCGCCGGGTCGCGCGCGAGACGCTGGAGATCTACGCGCCCATCGCGAGCCGCCTCGGCCTCGACGGCCTGTACCGCGAGCTGCAGGAGCTGTCGTTCAAGCACCTGTATCCGCTCCGCTACTCCACGCTCGCCAAGGCGGTGCGCTCGGCGCGCGGCAACCGGCGCGAGGGCGTGGCGAAGATCCTCGAGCAGATCCGCGGCAAGCTCGCCGAGGCCGGCCTCGCGGCGACGGTGTCGGGCCGCGAGAAGCAGATCTACTCGATCTACAAGAAGATGCTGGAGAAGCACCTGTCGTTCTCGCAGGTGCTGGACATCTACGGCTTCCGCGTGGTGGTGGACGACATCCCGTCGTGCTACCTCGCGCTCGGCGCACTGCACGCGCTCTACAAGCCGGTGCCGGGGAAGTTCAAGGACTACATCGCCATTCCCAAGGTCAACGGCTACCAGTCGCTGCACACGTCGCTCATCGGGCCGTTCGGGATCCCGGTCGAGGTGCAGATCCGCACCTGGGAGATGCACCGCATCGCCGAGACCGGCGTCGCCTCGCACTGGCTGTACAAGGAGGACGAGGAGAACGCGCTCTCGGAGGTGCAGCAGCGCACCCACAAGTGGCTGCAGTCGCTGGTCGAGCTGCAGAACACCAGCGGCGACCCGGCCGAGTTCCTCGAGCACGTGAAGGTGGACCTCTTCCCCGACGAGGTCTACGTGTTCACGCCGAAGGGCAAGATCATGGCGCTGCCGCGCGGCGCGACGCCGGTGGACTTCGCGTACGCGGTGCACACCGACATCGGCAACCGCTGCGTGGCCGCGAAGGTGAACTACGAGCTGGTGCCGCTGCGCACCGAGCTCAAGAACGGCGACCGGGTGGAGATCATCACCGTCGCGCACGCGCACCCGAATCCCGCCTGGCTCTCCTACGTGAAGACCGGCAAGGCGCGTTCGCAGATCCGCCACTTCCTCAAGACCATGCAGTACGAGGAGTCGGCCGCGCTCGGCGAACGCCTCCTCAACCAGGCGCTGCGCGGCCTCGACGCCGATCCGCAGGGGATCCGCCCCGAGCGCTGGGAGCGGCTGGTGAAGGAGTCGTCGGCGAAGTCGCGCCAGGAAGTGCTCGCCGACATCGGCCTCGGCAAGCGCCTCGCGGCGATCGTCGCCCGCCAGCTGCTCTCGCTCGCCGACGGCGCGCCGGAAGAGCCCCGGGCGCCCGGCTCGATCCTCATCCGCGGCTCGGAAGGCATGGCGGTGCAGTTCGCCCGCTGCTGCCGGCCGATTCCCGGGGATCCGATCATCGGCTTCATCAAGAAGGGCCAGGGGCTGGTCGTGCACACGCACGACTGCCCGGTCGCGGCGAAGTCGCGGACCGACCCGGAGAAGTGGCTCGACGTCGAGTGGTCGCCCGACACCGAGCGCGGCTTCGACGTCTCCATCAAGGTGGTGTGCGCGAACCAGCGCGGCGTGCTCGCGAAGGTCGCCGCCGCCATCGCCGAGGCCGGCTCCAACATCGACAACGTCAGCATGGACGAGGAGCGCGGGCTCTACACGACCATGCACTTCACCATCCAGGTGCAGAACCGCCTGCACCTCGCCAAGGTGATGCGCTCGCTGCGCCACATCCAGGAAGTCGTGCGCATCTCGCGCGTGAAGGACTGATCCGCCGCAACCGGCTTCACCCCCAAGAGAAGGAAAGCGAGAGACATGCGCGCCAGGACCAACGGCATCGAGTTCCATTACACCATCGACGGCGAGGGCCCGTGGCTCGTGCTGAGCCACTCGCTCGCCTGCAACGTGCACATGTGGGATCCCCAGGTGCCCGCGCTGGCGAAGCGCTTCAAGGTGCTGCGCTTCGACACGCGCGGCCACGGGCAGAGCGACGCACCGCCCGGGCCGTACACGCTGGAGATGCTCGCCGACGACGTGAAGGGCCTCTTCGATCACCTGGGCATCCGCGAGTGCCACTGGGTCGGCCTGTCGATGGGCGGCATGATCGGCCAGACCTTCGCGCTCAAGTACCCGGCCGTGTTCAGGAGCATCGCGCTGTGCGACACCGCGAGCCGCTATCCCGCCGGCGCAGCCGAGGTCTGGGCCGCGCGCGTGAAGACGGCCACCGAGCAGGGCATGGAGCCGCTGGTGCAACCGACGCTGGAACGCTGGTTCACCGAGGGCTTCCGCAAGGCGCAGCCCGGGAAGGTCGCGCACATCGCCGACATGATCCGCGAGACGCCGGTGGCCGGCTACGCGGGCTGCTGCGCCGCGCTGCCGAAGATCGACACCACCGACCGGCTCAGGGAGATCCGCTGCCCCGCGCTGGTGGTGTGCGGCGAGCAGGACATGGGCACGCCGCTCGCGCT
>CAZKHE010000044.1:0-32468 GCA_964552535.1 uncultured Enterobacteriaceae bacterium
TCGAAGAACGGCTGCGTCCTGTACGAGATCCACTACTACGAGACGTCCGGCAAGCGGGCGTAGGGCGACACCATGCTGAAGACCGGCAAGGAACACCTGGAATCCATCCGCGACGGCCGCGTGGTGTACGTCGGCTCCGAGCGGGTGAGCGACGTCACCACCCACCCCGCCTTCCGCAACGCCGCGCGCACCATCGCGGCGATGTACGACATGAAGGCGGCGCCGGAGGTCCGCGACGCGTTCAGCTTCGAGGAAGGCGGCGAACGCCACAGCGCGTGGTACCTGCGCGCGAAGTCGCGGGCCGACCTCGAGAAGCGCACCGCCCTGCACCGCGCGATCGCGCACATGAGCCACGGCCTGTGGGGCCGCTCGCCCGACCACGTGTCGTCGTTCGTGACCGGGATGTCGACCAACGCGCCGGTGTTCGGCAAGTACGCCGACAACCTGCTCGCCTACTACGAGCACATGCGGCGCAACGACACCTACGCGACCTACGCGGTGGTGCCGCCGCAGGCGGCGCGCAATCCGGAGTTCTACGTCAAGCAGAACCTGCCGATCCCGACGCTGCGCGTGGTCCGCGAGGACGACGACGGCGTGGTGATCTCCGGCATGAAGATGCTCGCCACCGGCGCGGTCTTCGCCAACGAGATCTGGATCGGCAACCTGATCCCGCTCGCCCCGGACCAGCTCCCGGAGGCGATCACCTGCGCGGTGCCGGTGAACGCCAAGGGCCTGTCGCTGTGGTCGCGCAAGCCGTTCGAGCGCGACGCGACGATCGAGTTCGAGAACCCGCTCGCCTACCGCTTCGACGAGACCGACAGCATGGTCATGTGCGAGAACGTCAAGGTGCCGTGGGAGAAGGTGTTCGTGCACATGGACGCGGTGCTCGCGCGCGACATCTACATCAAGACGCCGGCGCACTGCTACGGCAACCACCAGTCGAACGTGCGCTTCCACGAGAAGATGCAGCTGCTGGTGGGGCTGGCCTCGCGCATCGCGCAGGCCTCCGGCGCCGACCAGATCCCCGCGGTGCGCGAGACGCTCGGGCGCCTCGCGGCGCTGGAGGCGAGCCTCGGCGGCATGATCGCCGGGCAGATCCAGGATGCGGAGAACTGGCCCGAGGGCTACGCGACCTACAACCGCCGCTACATGTACGCGGCGCTCAACTTCTGCACCGAGGGCCACTCGGCGATCATCGACGTCGTGCGCGAGCTGTGCGGCGGCGGCGTGTTCCAGATGCCGGCCGACATCACCGTCATGCACGACCCGGCGCTGCGGAAGTCCTTCGAGACGTACTGGCAGACGCCGCAGATGGGCGCGGTCGAGCGCATGAAGCTCTTCAAGCTCGCCTGGGACCTGATCGGCTCGGAGTTCGCCGGCCGTCACCTGCAGTACGAGAAGTTCTACGCCGGCGCGTCGTTCATCATCCGCAACCACAACCACCGCGAGGCCCCGTGGAACCACTACCACGCGCTGGTGGAGGAAGCCATGGCGGCCTACGACATCCCGGCCGCGCCGGGGGCCACCAAGGCAGCGTGATGGGGCCCGGCAGACCTCAGAGGGTCTGCCGCTTCCAGTAGCCGGTGAGCTCGAGGTAGCCGCGTCCCGCGACGCGGCCGCCCTCCTTCGCACGCACCGCGCCCTCCCAGTAGATGGTGCCGGTGCTCGCGCGGGAGTCGAGCTCCTGGTCGGGCATGAGCGGCTCGAGCTCGAACGTCCGTCCGCCCGCCACGATGCGCGACGCCACCGGATACGCCACCCCGGTGCGCGGCGAGGTCCACGTGGTCAAGGGCGTGAAGCCCACCTCATGCGGCGCGAACGTGCGCACCGCGCCCGCGGCGTCGCGCAGCGTGCCGGCCGCGTAGAGAGGCCGTCCGCCGTCGCCGCGCATGATGAACGCCATCAGCGCGCCGCCGCCGTCGAGATTGATGCCGGTCCAGTCCCAGCCCACGGCGCGCTCGTCCATGATCTGGCTGGACCATTCGTGGTCCAGCCACGCCTCGCCGGTGACGCGTTCGCTGCGGCCGTCGCGATCGATGGTGCCCGCGACCGCCAGATGCGGGCGGCTGTAGTAGTGGCTCGCCTGTCCGGGCGCATCGCCCTTGCGCGAGTAGCCGGCCTCGCCCTGCAGCAGGATCGGCGTGGTGGCGCGGAACGCCAGCCGGTAGGCGAAGTCGCGCCCCTGCACCTGCGCGAGGTAGCGATCGCCGTCGAGCGCGAGCCGCCAGTCGTCGATCCACACGTGCGTGGTGGACTCCTCGGCGCCGGCGAGCCCCAGCGCCGCGCGCCCGCCGCGCTGGTCGTGCCGCAGCTTGCCGAGCTTGGCGTCGGCGAGCGCCGCGTGCGCGAACAGGAACTGGCGCGGCGCGAGCGCCGACGGGTTGTCGGTGCGCCACTGGCTGCGCGCGCGGAAGAACGTGACCTGCACGCCGAGGTCCTCGCCGCGCTCGGTGCGCAGCCACCCGGTGATGTACCACCACTCGATGCGGTGGTCCGGATGCGCGCCGTGGTCGCGCGGAAACACCAGCGGCCGGGGCGCGACGACCGGATATTCGACCTTCTGCGCGCGCGGCGCCGCAGCGGCGGATGCGGCGACCGCCGACAGGCACGAGGCCATGAATGCCCGGCGGTTCGCGACCCTTCCCGCTTCCCGCGCGGAGCGCCTCACCAGTCCTCCCTGACCGCGCGCACCGCCCCGACGCTCATCGCCTCGCGGCCCGAGAGATAGGCAGTGAGCGCGGCGAGCGTGACCAGCACCAGCGTCAGCCCGCCGAGAAACGTCCACGGCAGGTGCATGTCCATGCCCCAGTGGAACGACTGGCGGTTCACGACGTGGATGAGGATCAGGCTGATGATCCAGCCGAGCACGAGGCCCGCGGCCGCGCCGAGCGCCGCGAGCAGCGTCCCTTCGGCGCACAGCATCGCGACGATCTGCCGCCGCGTCATGCCCACGTGCCGCAGCATGCCGAACTCGCGCCGGCGTGCGAGCACGATGGCCCCGAGGCTCGACGAGAGCCCGAACAGTCCCACCAGCACCGCCACCGCCTCCAGCGCGTAGGTGACCGCGAAGCTGCGGTCGAACACCTTGAGCGAAATCGCGCGGATCTCGCCCGGGTCGGCGATGGAGAAGAGATCGCCGCCGGGCAGTGCGCGGATCGCCGCCTTCACGTCGCCGATCACCGCGTCCGGCGCGAGCCACAGCGCGATGTCGTTCGCGTTGCGGTCGCCGCTGGCCCGCACGTAGGCGTCGCGCTCGATCACGATCGCGCCGTGCTGGCGCGCGTAGTCGCGCCAGATGCCGGCCACGCGGAACCGGACCGGTCCGCCGGCGAGCGGCAACGCGAGCTCGCCGCCCACGGAGAGATCGTAGAGATCGGCCACCGCCTCGCTCACCCAGGCCCGCGGGAGCCCGTCCCCGGGCGCGCCGCGCTCGTCGACGAGCGGCAGCTGCGCGGCGGGGTCGCCCGGCCGCGCCAGCACCACCACCTGCGGCCGCTGCGGATCGAGCGTCACGCGGAAGTTGCGCGTGGCCTCCATGCGCGCGACGCCGGGCAGCGCCGCGACGCGCGCCTCGTCGGCGGGCGAGAGCGACGCCGACTCCGCGCCGAGCGGTGTGCGGAAGTAGAGGTCCGCGGGCAGCACGTCCTGCAGCCAGTCGGCCACCGACTGGCGGAAGGAGGCGACCATGATCGCCATCGCGATCATCAGGCTGAAGCTCGCGACGATCGCGGCGAGGCTCACCGCGGCCTGTCCCGGCGCGCCGCGCAGCTGGGCGAGCGCGAGCTGTGTCGCGGCGAACCGCCGGCCTTCGAGGCGGGCGAACACCAGCGTCGCGACGCGCGGCATCAGCAGCACCGCACCGATGAGCAGGCTCGCGATGGCGAGATAGCCGAACAGCGGAATGCCGCCGACCGGCGGGCCGAAGGCGAGCGCGGCGCCCGCTGCGACCAGCACCACGCCCGGCCAGACGCGCTGGGCCTTCACGAACGTGCGCTCCTGGTCGCCCGCCTTGAGCGCCGGCGCCGGCGGCGTATTGGCCGCGTCGATCGCCGGGAGCAGGCTGCCGACCAGCGCGACGCCGACGCCGATGACGAAGAACACCAGGGTGGCGAGCGGCGCCGGCTGCAGCTCGGGCCGCACGCCGCGGAACTGCCCGGCCCCGAGATCGCCGCCGACGAAGGTCAGCGCCGCCCACGCGAGCGCATACGCCAGGCCGATGCCGACCGCCGCGCCGACCAGCCCGAGGGCGGCCCCTTCGGCAAGCACCATGGCGAGGAGCCGCGTGCGCGTGAGGCCGAGCACGCGCAGCACCGCGTGCTCGGTGCGCCGGCGGGCGGCTTCCAGCGCCTGCGTTGAGAACACCAGGAAGCCGCCGGTGAAGAGCGCCACCAGCGCGAGCACGTTGAGGTTCACCCGGTACGAGCGGGACAGGTTCGCGCTGGTCTCGGCACGCGCCTGGGGCGGCGCGAGGTTCGCGCCGGCGGGCAGCCGCCCCGCGATCGCGCGCCGCGCCGTCTCCACGTCCACGCCGGGCCGCAGGCGCAAATCGATGCGATTGAGGACGCCGAGCCGTCCGAGCCGCCATTGCGCGGTGCCGACGTCCATCAGGCCGACGCGGCCGCGCAGGCTGCCTTCGGGGAGCACCGCGGCCACGCGCAGCGGCACGCGCTCCAGCCCGACGACCAGGGCGATCGCATCGTCCTCGCGCACGCCGAGCCAGGCCGCCGCCGAGGCGGAGAGCAGGACGGTGTCGGGCTCGAGCACGTCGAAGGCGCGCACGCCTTCCTCGCCGAGCAGCCCCGGCTGGATCACCAGCGCGCGGAACGGGTCGACGGCGAGCACGTGCAGCGCTTCATCGCGGCCGGCCACGGCGACGTCCACCTCGAGCACGGGGCTCGCCACCGCCACCTCGGGCAACCGCGCGAGCTCGGCGAACAGGGTCTCCGGGAAGCCGCCTGCAGGGCCGGTCGCCTGCAGGTCGGCCTCGCCGGCGACGTTCTGCACCGCCAGCGTGAACTCGTTGACCGCCGCGCGATTGATGAGGTGCACCGCGAGCGCGAGCCCGACGCCGAGCGCGATGCCGAGCACCGACGTCACCAGCCGGCCGGGATGGCTGCGATGGTGCGCGATCGCGAGGCCGGCGAGGCGCGCGACGACGCCGGCGGGCGTCATTCGGCTTCGCCCCGCTCCGCGCTCCAAGGCTTGAGGCCGTCGCGCGCGAGCAGAAGCACGCGGTCGGCCGTCCGTGCCGCGGCACGCGAGTGCGTCACCAGGATGCCGGCCGCGCCCTGTGCGCGGATGCGCGTGCGCAGGAGATCGAGGACCAGGGTGGCGTTCTCCGGATCGAGGTTGCCGGTGGGCTCGTCGGCGAGGACGAGCCGCGGCGCGCCGATCAGCGCCCTGGCGATCGCGACGCGCTGCAGCTCGCCGCCGGAGAGCTCGCGCGGATAACTCTCCTCTCGCCCGTCGAGACCGACCTCGCGGAGGCCGTCGCGCGCGCGCCGCGTGATTTCGCTTCCCGAGGCGCCGCGCAGCAACAGCGGGAGACCGACGTTCTGCTCGAGGGTGAGGTGGGGGAGCACGTGGAAAGCCTGGAAGACGAAACCCATGTGGTCGCGGCGGAGCAGCGTGAGCCGGTGGTCGTCGAGGGTCGCGAGGTTCTCGCCCTCGAAGAGGATTTCGCCGGCATCCGGGCGGTCGAGGCCGGCGACGAGATTCAGGAACGTCGACTTGCCGATGCCGGATTCACCCATGATGGCGACGTAGTCGCCGGGCGCGAGGTCGAAATCCAGGCCCGCCAGCACGGTGCGCCGGCGCGGCCCTTCGAAGGACTTGGAGACGTCGCGCAGGCGGAGCATGCACGGAGTGTACAAAACTCTCCCCGCCGCCCCCGCCGATCCGGGGAACAGGCGGGGAAAGCGCCCGCTGCTTCGCGCCTGTGCCGGTCGTCGGGGCGCGGAGAATCCGGCCGACACAGCCCGGAAATCCGCCATGCCCGCCGACATCCTCCGCCGCAACAACGTGAAGACATTCGGCCGGGGCCGCCAGCCGATGGTGTTCGTGCACGGGTTCGGCTGCGACCAGCACATGTGGCGGTTCGTGACGCCGGCGTTCGAGGACCGCTTCCGGATCGTGCTCATGGACTACGTCGGCTCCGGCAAGTCCGACCTGTCGGCCTACTCGGCGGAGCGCTACGCCACCCTCCACGGCTACACCGAGGACATCCTCGACGTGTGCGCCGCGCTGGACCTGCGCGACGCGATCCTCGTGGGCCATTCGGTGAGCGGCACCACGGCCATCCTCGCGGCGCTGCGCGCGCCCGAGCGGTTCGCGCACCTCGTGCTCGTCTGCCCGTCGCCGCGCTACATCGACGATCTACCGGGATACGTCGGCGGCTTCTCGCGCGCCGACATCCAGGCGCTGCTCGAGACGATGGACCTCAACTACCTGGGCTGGGCCGCGGGGATGGGACCGGCGATCATGGCCAACGGCGACCGGCCGGAGCTCGGCAAGGAGCTCGCCGACAGCTTCTGCTCGACCGACCCGCTGATCGCGCGTCGCTTCGCCGAAGCCACGTTCCTGTCCGACAACCGCGCCGACCTGCCGCAGGTGCGGGTGCCGTCGCTCATCCTCCAGTGCCGCGAGGACATCGTCGCACCGGAAGCGGTCGGCCGCTACATGCACGCGCACCTGCCGAACAGCACGCTGGCCCTGCTGGATGCCACCGGGCACTGTCCGCACATGAGCGCGCCCGACGAGACGGTGCGCGCCATGCGCGCCTATCTCGGCCTGTCCACCCCGGCCGCAGGCGATCGTGCCGTCCGGATGCTCGCTCCCATCGCCTGACGCCCTGCCCTGCGGCGTGATGGCCGTCGGCGCGGACGGCGTCGTCGCCGCCGCGAATCCGTCGCTGCAGCGACTGCTGCGGGCCGCCGCCCCGCTCGCCGGACGGCGTCTCGACGCCATCCTGCACGTGGCGAGCCGCATCTTCTGCCAGACCCACGCGCTGCCGCTCGTGCGGCTGCAGGGGCGTGCCGACGAGCTTCACCTGATCCTGCGCGCCGACGACGGCGCCGAGGTCCCGGTGCTTGCGAACCTCGCCTGCGATGCCGCGGATGCCGCGGCGCCGGTGGTGTTCGCCGTCCTGCCCACCGTGCGGCGGCGGCGCTACGAGCAGGAGCTCGTGCAGGCCCGCCGGGCCGCGGAGGAAGCGCTGCGCAGCAACGCGGCCATCGCCGCCGTACGCGACAAGCTGGAGGCCCACGCGGCGGAGCTGGACCGCGCCCTCGCCCGGCTCGCCCAGCGCAATGGCGAGCTCGAGCGCCTCACCGACCTGCTCTTCCACGACTTCCGCGAGCCGGTGCGCAAGATCTCGACGTTCACCGAAATGCTCCGCGCGGACCAGGGGCTCGACGCAGCCGATCGCGACCGCTGCCTGGCGCGCATCGCGGCCGCCGCGCGACGGGCCGAGGACGTGCTCGCGGCGCTGCAGGCGTACATGGCCGTGGGCGCGGACGACCGGCCCTTCGGTCCCGTCGCGCTCGTCCGCGTCCTCGACGAGGCCCGCGCCGCGCTCGCTGCACGAGGCGTCGTGCTCGCCGTGGAGGCGGCGAACCTCCCGGTGGTGCACGGCCATGCGGGCCAGCTGCGCGCGTTCTTCCAGCAGGTGCTGGACAACGCCGCGAAGTTCGCGCATCCCGATCGCCCGCCTGCAGTCCGGGTCGAGGCCGCCGTGGTCGGCGGGAACGCGTTCCGGGCCATGAGCGGGCGCTACCGTGCCGCGGCGTTCGTGCGCATCGTCGTCGCCGACAACGGCGCCGGCTTCGAACGCCCGATCCTCGCCACCGACTTCCGCATGCTCGAGAAGGCGCACGCGGGCACGCCCGGCGTCGGCATCGGCCTCGCGCTCTGCAAGCGCGTCGCCGACGATCACCGCGGCACGATCGCCCTCCGGTCGACCCCCGGAACGGGCACCACCATCACCCTCACGCTGCCCCTCGCGCCGGATGCGGCGGGGCGCAACGCGCTGCCCGAGGAGGCTCGCACATGACGCGCTGCATGCTGTTCGTCGACGACGACCCCGACGACGTCTTCCTGATCGAGCGCGCCCTGTCGCGCCGCGCCCCCGATGCACCCGCGGAGTTTGCACCGGGCGGACGCGAAGCCATCGCCCGCCTGGCCACGAGCGTCGACGGCGGCGCCGACCTGCCCGCCGTGGTGATCACCGACCTCAACATGCCGGGCGTCGGCGGCTTCGACCTGCTGCGGCACATCCGCGCCGACGCGGGGCTCCGGCGCGTCCCGGTCGTGGTGATGTCGTCGTCGTCGAATCCGGAGGACGTGCGCACCGCCTACGAGTGCGGTGCCAACGCGTTCGTGGTGAAGCCGGTGCGTCTCGACGACCTCGGCGACCTGCTCGCCACCGTGGCGCGCTTCTGGGTGCACTACAACCGCGCCGCCTGACGGGTCGCGCGGGCCCGGCTACACCGCGAGCGGGGGCTCGTCCATCAGCGCGACCTGCTCGCGCAACTCGAGCACCCGGTCCTGCCAGTAGCGCTGGGTGTTGAACCACGGAAACGCCGCCGGGAATGCCGGGTCGTCCCACCGCCGCGCGAGCCACGCGGCGTAGTGCACGAGCCGCAGCGTGCGCAGCGCCTCGACGAGATGGAGCTCGCGCCGGTCCAGGTCGGCGAAGTCCTCGTAGCCGGCGAGCACGTCGGAGAGCTGCCGCGTCATGTCGGCACGGCTGCCGGAGAGCAGCATCCAGAGGTCCTGGATCGCCGGGCCGGTGCGCGCGTCGTCGAAGTCGACGAAGTGCGGACCGTCGTCGGTCCAGAGGATGTTGCCGGCGTGGCAGTCGCCGTGCAGGCGCAGCGCGGCGACCGCGCCGGCGCGCTCGAACGCCCGCCGCACGCCGTCGAGGGCGAGGTTCACCACACTTTCCCATGCCGGGCGCAGGTCGACGGGAATGAAGCCGTGCGCGAGCAGCCAGTCGCGCGGCTCGATGCCGAAGGAGGCGACGTCGATCGCAGGCCGTGCCCGGAACGGCTGCACCGCGCCCACCGCGTGGATGCGCCCGATGAAGCGCCCGATCCACTCCAGCGTCGCCGGATCGCCCAGTTCCGGCGCGCGCCCACCGCGTCGCGGGTACACGGCGAAGCGGAAGCCGGCGTGCTCGTGCAGCGTACGCCCGCCCACCGCGAGCGGCGCCACCACCGGAATCTCGCGCTCGGCCAGCTCGGCGACGAACGCGTGCTCTTCCGCGATCTGCGCGTCCGTCCAGCGCGCCGGGCGATAGAACTTCGCCACGACCGGCGGACCCTCTTCCATGAAGACCTGGTAGACGCGATTCTCGTAGCTGTTCAGCGCGATGAAGCGTCCGTCGCCGCGGAAGCCAACGCCGTCGAGCGCGTCCAGCACGGTGTCGGGACCCAGGCCTGCGTAGGGCGCCCCCGGCGCGGTCACGGCCGCGCGCCGATCGATGAATGCCGCATCACCGGGCTATGGTACCGCGCCCGGCCACCGGGGCTGGAATTCAGCGCACGTAGCCCCACGCGCGCAGCCGCTGCACCGCGTACTGCGACTGCGTGCCCTGCGGCACGGCACGCACGTAGCGCGCGTACTCCTGCGCCGCCGCCTGGCGCTGGCCCATGCCCTCGAGCGACACGCCCTTCAGGAACGCGACGCCGGGATCGCCGGGCAGCCGCTGGTCGTAGGACGCGAGCGCCGCGTGCGCACCACCGTAGTCGTTCAATGCGAGGAGCGTGATGCCGGCGAGCTGCATCGCCTGCGGCTCGGCCGGATAGATCGCGCGGGCCCGGGCGAGGTAGTCGCGGGCCGGCCCGTGCTTGCGCTGCGCGAGCTGGCACTTCGCCATCATGCACAGGCCCGCGTAGTCCTCGGGCGCCTTCGCCAGGCCGGCCGCGAACGCCTGCTCCGCGTCGGGCAGCTTCTTGCCCGCCATCAGCCGCTGCCCCTGCTGGAAGGACTCGATGGCCGGCTGCTGCGCGCGCAACCGCGCGGTCTCGTCCATGTAGCGCTCGCGCTGCACGGGCTTGCCGGTTGCGCCCTTGTAGCTGCCCTCCGCGGCGGCGCGGGCGGTGGCGAGGCGCTCGTCGCTCATCGGATGGCTGGAGAACATGGTGTCGAGCAGACCGGGCTTCTCGCGGTGCTGCTCGTTCAGCATCTCCATGAGACCGACCATGCCGTTCGGGTTGTAGCCGGCGCGCGTCATGTAGGCCATCCCGAGGGCATCGGCCTCGCGCTCGTTGTCGCGGCTGTAGGAGGCCAGCAGCGCGCTGGAGCCGACCGAGCCGACCGCCTCGACCAGCGGCGCGTACGCCGACGCGCGCCGGTCGGAGGCGGCGACGGCGATGGTGGCGGCCGTGACCACCGCGCTCGCGACCATCGACTGCCCCGCGCGCTGCGCCGAGTGACGGGCGTTCACGTGACCGAGCTCGTGGCCGAGCAGCGCCGCGAGCTCGTCCTCGTTGTCCATCTCGAGCAGGATGCCCCGCGTGGCGGCCATCGAGCCGCCGGGAAAGGTGTAGGCGTTGACGTAGGTGGCGTTCACCACCTGGCCCGAGTACGCGAGCCGGGGCCGGTGCGACTCCCTGGCGAGCCGGCCCATGACGTCGCCGACGTAGCGGTTCAGCGCCGGGTCCTGGGCCACTCCGTAGTCCCGGGAGAACTGGTTGGCCGCGTGCCGCTTGTCGATCGCGGCCTCGTCGGACTCCGACATGCCGACGAGAATCGGCTGCCCGGTGACCGGGCTCGTGGCGCAACCCGACAGCGCGGGCGCGACGGCAACGGCGCCCGACGTGGTCGCGAGCCACAGGAAGTCGCGCCGCGACATGCGCCGGCGCGCGAGACGCGCGGTGAAGCCGGATGGAATGGTCATGGTCCGCCTCCTCGCCGCCCTCAACGGCCGGCTCGGCGCGGAGGATGACAGAAACCGGAGCGAAGGAGCGCTACTGGAACCGCGCCAGCGTGGCGACGCCGAGGAGGTCGAGCTTGGCCGAGATCGGCGCCGTCTCGGCGCGGAAGCGGGCGATGCGGTCGGGATCGGAGAGCGCCTCGGCCACCGCGACGTACTCCTCCGGGTTGACCGGCTGGTCCTCGACCCGCAACTCGTAGTGGAGGTGCGGCCCGGTGGTCCACCCGGTGCGGCCGACGAAGCCGAGCAGTTCCCCCTGGCGCACGCGGCTGCCCTGCCTGAGGCCCTCCGCGAAGCCGTTGAGGTGCGCGTAATAGGTGGAAAGCGTGCCGCGGTGCTTCAGGATCACCAGGTTGCCGTAGCCGCCCTGCACGCCGACGAACTCGACCGTGCCTTCGGCGGTCGCGTGGACCGGCGTGCCGATCGGCGCGGCGTAGTCGATCCCGGGATGGGACTGCTGGAAGCGCCGGCCGATCTGCCGGGAGACCCCGAACCAGGACGTGACCTCGGTGTACTCCAGCGGCGCCGGCAGGAACTCCCGCTCCAGCGTGAACCCTTCCGGCCCGAAGTAGTCGCCCTGGCCGTTCGGACCGGTGACGAACCAGAACGCGCGATACGGCTTGCCGTCGCGCACGACCTCCACGCCGAGCAGGCGCCCGGGACGCGACTCGAGGCCGGCCACGCGCTGCTCGTACACCACCGCGAAGCGGTCGATCTCGTCCGCGACGCGGTGCAGGTCGAACTGGCGGGAGAAGATGCGGATCACCTGGTCGGCCACCGGGCGCGGCACGCCGGCCTCGGCGAACGACTTGAAGATGGACCGGCCCACCGGGCCGCTGCGGAGCTCGAGGCGCACCTCGGGTGGGGCGTCCTCGCGCGTCACGCGATAGCGCTCGCCGTCGCGGGTCATCACGAACGTGCGGCCCGCGGCGTTGGTGTACGCGAGTTCGAGCAGATCGCCGTTGCCGGTACGCACGGCGCGCAGGATGGTGCCGGTCGCCGCCTCGACCAGCGGGCGCGCCTCGCGGGCGCGGCGCAGGAACTGCTCCGCCGGCGGATCGATCACCCCCATGCGCGACAGCGCGATGAAGAGGGTGTCGCCACGGCCGAGAATGTCGGTCACCACGACGCTCTCGTCCGGCGTGGGCAGCGCCGCGAACGTCTGCGGCAGGGGCAGCGTCTCGACCGTCACCAGCGGGAGCGGCGCATCCGGGTCCGGATTGACCGAGGCAACGCCGACCACCGCCGACAGCGCAAGGGCGGCGGCGACGGCAAGCTGGGATCGGTTGGGGCGAGGCAGCGGCAAGAGCGGGACGGGGCGTACGGCAAACCCCGAAAGTGTAGCAAAACGCGCCCGGCCCGCCCCGGCGGGTTGCTCCGCGGCCCTCGCTTCGGGCTCCGGCCTTGTGGATCAAGGACTTGACGCGGCATCAGCGCCGCGCGACGAACCGCGGCAGGCCGATCCGCCACTTCAGGGCGGCCAGGCGCATGGCCACGATGAGCGCCATCGCGGCGTAGCCCGCGACCCCGGGGCCGAGCCCGCCCCGCCACAGGGCAATGAACACGAGCGCCCCGACCCAGGCGGCGGTCCCGTAGAGCACCCCGGAGAAGACCAGCGGCACCTCGTTGCAGAGCATGTCGCGCAGCACGCCGCCGAAGACGCCCGTCACCACGCCGAGGAAGCTCGCCGCCAGCCACGGCACGTCGTACACCAGGGCGATCTGCGTCCCGACGATGGTGAACAGCGCGAGCCCGATGGCATCCGGAATGAGGAAGAGGTTCGCCGGCAGCCGCACCAGGCGCACGAGCGCGAAGGTGGCGATGCCGGCGACCAGCGCGCAGACCAGGTAGGCCTGGTCGGCGATCCAGAACGCCGGCCGGTCCAGCAGCAGGTCGCGCAGCGTCCCGCCGCCCAGCGCGGAGGTGAGGCCAACCACCGTCATGCCGAACAGATCGATCGGCTTCCGCCCGGCCTCCAGCACGCCGGTGATCGCGCTCACGGCGACGGCGGCCATGCCGGTCCAGTAGATGAGGTCCTCCATGTGCGAACGTGTCCCCCCTTGGCTCCGTTTAGAATTCTAGGCGTTCATCCCCCGTCCTCCTCCATGCTTCCCCTGCACGGCATCAAGGTCATCGAGTTCTGCCAGGTCGCGGCCGGCCCCTTCTGCGGGCTGCTGCTCGCCGACATGGGCGCGGACGTCATCAAGGTGGAGAGCCCCGACGGCGGCGACGGCCTGCGCCAGTGGCCGCCGCACGCGCGCCCGGCGGATCGCCCGGACGCAACCGGTTTCTCCGAGAACTTCGCCTCGGTGAACCGCAACAAGCGCTCGGTGGTGCTGGACCTCAAGGACCCCGCCCAGCGCGACCAGGCACGGCGGCTGGCGCTCTCCGGCGACGTGGTGATCGAGAACTTCCGCCCCGGCGTGCTGGCGAAGCTCGGCCTGGGCTACGAGGCCCTTGCCAAGGACAAGCCCTCGCTGGTGTACTGCTCCATCTCGGCCTTCGGGCAGGACGGGCCGCGCGCGCAGGAAGGCGGCTTCGACCTCACGGTGCAGGCCATCGGCGGCGTGATGAGCGTGACCGGCGAGCGCGACGGACCGCCGGTGAAGTGCGGCGTGCCGATCTCGGACTTCTCGGCCGGCCTGTACGCGGCGTTCGCCGTCGTGGCGGCGCTGCGCCACGCGGAGCGCACCGGCGAAGGCGACTGGATCGACTGCACCATGCTCGGCGCCACGCTCGGCGTCGCCGCGTTGCAGACCAGCGAGTACTTCGGCAACGGCCGCGACCCGGTGAAGCTCGGCTCCGCGCATCCGCGCAACGCGCCCTACCAGGCGTTCCGGGCGCAGGACGGATGGTTCGCGATGGCCGCCGGCAACGACCGCCTGTGGCGATCCGCCTGCGAGGGCCTCGGCCGGGCGGACCTGCTGGAGGACCCGCGTTTCACCTCCACCGCGCTGCGCGCCCGCAACCAGGACGCGCTGCGCGAGATCCTCGAGCGCGACTGCTTCGCGCAGCGCACCGTGGCGGCGCTCCTGGCGCTCTTCGCCCGCCAGGGCGTGCCGTGCGCGCCGATCAACACCTACTCGCAGGTGCTCGACGACCCGCAGGTGCGCCACATGGGGTTCGTGCAGCCGCTCGAGCTGCCCAACGGCGCCCGGACGCGCACCGTCGGCTCGGTGCTGAAGAGCCGGCGCCACCGGTTCGGCATCCGCCGCGCGCCGCCCCTGCTCGGCGAGCACACCGACGAGGTGCTGGCCGAACTGAAGGAGGACCGCAAGCCATGAAGAACCTGCAACGCTTCCGCGACTTCGTCGCGCGCTTCACCGCACTCGTGGATGCGCACGGCGCGGACGAGGCCCGCATCTTCGCCGAGGGCGAGCCGCTGCTGCGCGAGCTGGTCGCGCACGACGACTGGCTGCCCGACGAGTGCGCCGTGCCGTCGCCCGACTCGTACCGCCAGTACCTGCTCCACTGCGATCCGCTGGAGCGGTTCTCGGTGGTGAGCTTCGTGTGGGGGCCCGGTCAGCGTACGCCGGTGCACGACCACACCGTGTGGGGCATGGTCGGCGTGATGCGCGGCGCGGAGCTCTGCCAGGAGTACTCGGCCCCGGTGCGCGGCCACGCGATGAAGCCGCAGGGCGAGCATCGCATCGAGCCGGGCGCGGTCGATCGCGTCTCGCCGACCGTGGGCGACGTGCACGTCGTCGCCAACGCGCTCTCCGACCGGCCGTCGATCAGCATCCACGTCTACGGTGCGAACATCGGCGCCGTGCGCCGCCACGTCTTCGATCCGGCGACCGGCGAGCCGCGCGATTTCGTCTCGGGCTATCACAACACGTCGGTGCCCAATTTCTGGGATCGCGCCGAGGACGTGCGCCGGTCGATCGCCGCATGACCGTCCTCGCGACGGCGCGCGCGGGCGGGGTCACGCGCCTGCGCCTCGCCCGGCCGGACAAGGCGAACGCCCTCGACGCCGCGCTGGTCGACGCGCTGCTCGCGGCGGTGAGCGCGGCGAGCCACGACGGCACGCGGCTCCTCGTGATCGAGGGCGACGGCCGCAACTTCAGCGCGGGGTTCGACTTCACCGACTACGAGCGCGCGACGCACGGCGAGATCCTCCTGCGCTTCGTGCGCATCGAACAGCTCCTGCAGGCGCTCTACCACGCGCCGTACGCCACGGCCGCGTTCGCGCACGGCCGCAACTTCGGCGCCGGCGCCGATCTCTTCCTCGCGTGCGGCATCCGCATCGCCACGCACGATGCCACCTTCCGCATGCCCGGTCTGCGCTTCGGCGTGCAGCTCGGCACGCGCCGGCTCGCGCAGCGCATCGGCGCGCAAGCCGCGCGGCGGATCCTGGCCGAGAGCGCCACGCTCGAGGCGGACGAGGCGCTCGCCCTCGGCTTCGTGCAGCGGCTGGAGCCGCGCGACGACTGGGCGTCGATCGTGGACATGGAGGCGCAGCACGCGGCCGGGCTGTCGCCGGCGGCCGCGGGCCGGCTGCATGCGGCGACCGTCCCCGATACCCGCGCGCAGGACATGGCCGACCTCGTCGCCTCGGTGGGGGAACCCGGGCTCGCGGAACGCATCAAAGCCTACCGTGACCACCGATAACCTCCTGCTGCGCGACGCCGCAGCCGCTCCGGGCGCCGCCGGGCGCCCGCTCGAGTCGCTGCGCTGGGACAACAGCTACGCGCGCCTCCCGGCGCCCTTCCACACGCGCCTCGCCCCGACGCCGCTGCCTGATCCGTATCTCGTGGCGTTCAACCCCGACGGCGCCGCGCTGATCGGCCTCGACGCCGCCGAGGGCGCCCGCCCCGAGTTCGTCGAGGCGTTCGCCGGCAATCGCCCCCTGCCCGGCACGGAGCCGCTCGCGGCGATCTACGCGGGGCACCAGTTCGGCGTCTTCGTGCCGCAGCTCGGCGACGGGCGCGCCATCCTTCTCGGCGAGGCCGTCGGTCCGCATGGCCGCTTCGACGTCCAGCTCAAGGGCGCGGGCCGAACGCCCTACTCGCGCATGGGCGACGGCCGCGCAGTGCTGCGCTCGTCGATCCGCGAATACCTCTGCTCGGAGGCGATGCACGGGCTCGGCATTCCGACCACGCGCGCATTGTCGATCGTGGGCTCGGATGCGCCGGTGGTGCGCGAGACGGTCGAGACCGCCGCGGTGGTGACCCGGCTCGCGCCCTCGCACGTGCGCTTCGGCTCGTTCGAGGTCTTCCACTACCGCCGGCAGCCCGAGCAGGTGCGCACGCTCGCCGACTACGTGATCCGCACCCACTATCCGCATCTCGCGGACGTGCAGTCGCCCTACTTCGCGTGGTTCGCCGAAGTGGTCGAGCGGACCGCCCGACTGGTCGCCCAGTGGCAGGCGGTCGGCTTCTGCCACGGCGTGATGAACACCGACAACATGTCGATCCTCGGCCTCACCATCGACTACGGGCCGTACGGTTTCCTGGACGGCTTCGACTGGGGCCACGTCTGCAACCACTCGGACGAAGGCGGCCGCTACGCCTACAACATGCAGCCGCGCATCGCCCACTGGAATCTCGCCTGCCTCGCCGAGGCGCTGCTGTCGCTCATGCCGCAGGACGACGCGGAGGCGGCGCTCGACCGCTATTCCGAGGCGTTCAACGACGCCTACGCCGACGGGATGCGGGCGAAGCTCGGCCTCGCCGCCCCGCGCGACGAGGACGCGCAGCTCATCGGCGACCTGCTCGGGCTCCTGCATGAGGCGCGCACCGACTACACGATCTTCTTCCGCGCGCTGTCCGCCTTCGACAGCGCGCCCGCCGTGCGCAACGACGCGCTGCGCGACATGTTCATCGACCGCGCGAAGTTCGATGCCTGGGCCGCGCGCTATCGCGAGCGGCTCGCCTCCGAGGGCTCGATCGACGCCGAACGTGCGGAGCGCATGAACGCGGTGAATCCGAAGTACGTGCTGCGCAACCACCTCGCCGAGCGGGCGATCCGCCTCGCCGCGGACGAGCGCGACTACGCCGAGATCGAGCGGCTCCGCGTACTGCTCGCGCGACCGTTCGAGGAGCAGCCGGGTATGGCGGGCTACGCCGCGCTGCCGCCCGACTGGGCGTCGCGGCTCGAGGTGAGCTGCTCGTCGTAGTGGATACGCTTACGCACGCGCTTTCCGGCGCGCTGCTGGGCCGGGCGACGGCGCCGTCCGAGCCGGCCGAGGGCCGGCTGTCGACCGGCACGCGCGTCGCCGCGGGCTTCCTCGCCGGCGCCTTCCCGGACGTGGACGTGCTGCTGTCGTTCGTCTCGCCCGTCGCCTATCTCACGCTGCACCGCGGGCCGACGCATTCGCTGCTGCTCGCGCCCCTCTTCGCGCTGCTCCTCGCGGCGCTCTTCGCGCTGCTCTGGCGGCGCTATTCGTGGCGTGCGTTCTACGGCGTGTCCCTCGGCGCGATCCTGATCCACATCGCCGGCGACTGGATCACGTCGTTCGGCACGCTGATGCTCTGGCCGCTGTCGGACCATCGCTTCGCGCTTTCGACGACGTTCATCATCGACCTCTGGTTCACCGGCATCCTCCTCGTGGGGCTCTTGGCGTCCGCCGTGTGGCGGCGGTCGCGTGCGCCGGCGATCGCGGGGCTCGCGGTCCTCGCCGCGTATGTCGGCCTGCAGGACTTTGCGCACGAGCAGGCGCTGGAGATCGGGCGGAGGCAGGCCGGCCCCGAGGCCGCCGTCACCGCGCTGCCGCGGCCGGTCTCGCCGTTCAACTGGATGGTGATCGTGGACGACGGCGAGCGCTACCGCTATGCCAGCGTGCGGACGGTCGCAGGCGGGCCGCTGCTCGCGCGGCTGTCGCCGTGGATCGAGAAGCTCGCCGCGCCGTACGTGCCGCCCGAGCGCGCCGTGTGGGACGTCGCGTTCCGTTACGGTCCGGACGACGCGACCCGCACGCTTGCCAAGGCCGCGTGGCAGGCGCCGGGCCTCGCCTTCTTCCGATGGTTCGCCGAGGCCCCGCTTGCCGTCGACGTCCGCCGCGGCAACCCGCACACCTGCGTGTGGTTCCAGGATCTGCGCTTCCTCACCCCGGGCCGCGACGCGTGGCCGTTCCGCTACGGCGCGTGCCGCAAGGACCCCGATGGTCCCTGGCGCGCCTGGCAGTGGAACGACGGGGCGCCTTCGCCCCTGGAAAGCGACTAGAACTTACAAGCGCGACTGCGGCGGGTTCGCTGCCCGCGGGCCGCGCCAGCGCGCCGACCCTGGCTCTCGACGGGGGCGCGCGGGCAGGTTCGAACCTTGCATCTGCCCCTTTCGTGCTGGATGCCACGCCCGACCTGCCGTATCCGCGCCCGCAGCTCCGCCGCGCCGACTGGATGTCGCTCGACGGTCCGTGGCGCTTCTGCTATGACGACGACCGGCGCTTCCGCCTGCCCGCGGACGTCGACAGCTGGCCGGCGACGATCCGCGTGCCGTTTCCGCCGGAGTCGCAGGCGAGCGGCATCGGCGACCGCGGCTTCCACGCTTCCTGCTGGTACCAGCGCGACTTCCGGCTGGTGCCCGACGGCCGCCGCGTGCTGCTGCACTTCGGTGCGATCGACTACGCAGCGAGCGTCTGGGTGAACGGCGTGCTGGTCGCCGAGCACGAGGGCGGTCATACCTCGTTCCATGCGGACGTGACCGATGCACTCGCCGCGTCCGGCGCGCAGGTGCTGACGGTGCACGCGGAGGACGATCCGCACGATCTCGCCAAGCCGCGCGGCAAGCAGGACTGGCAGCTCGAGCCGCATTCGCTCTGGTACCCGCGCACCACCGGCATCTGGCAGACGGTGTGGCTGGAGCGGGTGCCGCAGAGTTACATCGACCACATCCGCTGGACGCCTCACGTCGAGGAGTTCGCGCTCGGCTTCCAGGCACGCCTCAACGGCGACGCCCGGGAAGACCTCGACGTGGCGGTGGAGTTGCGCGCCGGCGACCGCGTGCTGGCGGCGGACCGCTATCGCATCATCGATCGCGAGGCGGTGCGGCGCATCGCCCTTTCCGACCCGGGCATCGACGACTTCCGCAACGAGCTCCTGTGGTCGCCGGAGCGGCCGACGCTCATCGACGCCACGGTGCGCCTGATGCGCGGCGGCGAGGTGGTCGACGAGGTGCGCTCGTACACGGCGCTGCGCTCGGTCACCATCCTGCGCGACCGCTTCATGCTGAACGGCCGCCCGTACCTCCTCAGGATGGTGCTCGACCAGGGCTACTGGCCGGACACCCTGCTCGCCGCGCCCGATGATGCGGCGCTGCGCCGCGACGTGGAGCTGGCGAAGCAGATGGGCTTCAACGGCGTGCGCAAGCACCAGAAGATCGAGAGCCCGCGCTACCTGTACTGGGCCGACCGGCTGGGACTGCTGGTGTGGGAGGAGATGCCGTCGGCCTACCGCTTCACGCGCACCGCGATCCACCGCATGGTGCGCGAGTGGACCGAGGCGATCGAGCGCGACTACAACCACCCCTGCGTGATCGTGTGGGTCCCGTTCAACGAGTCGTGGGGCGTGCCCGAGCTCACCTCGGTGCGCGAGCATCGCCACGCGGTGGAGGCGCTCTATCACCTCACGCGAACGCTCGATCCCACGCGCCCGGTGATCGGGAACGACGGCTGGGAATCGAGCGCCACCGACATCCTCGGCATCCATGACTACGACCCGAGCCCGGAACAGCTCGTCGCGCGCTACGGGCCCGAGGTGAAGCCGGAGCAACTGTTCGACCGCCGGCGCCCGGGGGGGCGGGTGCTGACCCTCGACGGTTATCCGCATCGCGGCCAGCCCATCATGCTCACCGAATTCGGGGGCATCGCGTTCGCCGGCACGCGCGCCGATCCGGGCCGGAAGGTATGGGGCTACTCGGTGGCCGACAGCGCCGAGGACTTCCGCCGGCGCTACCAGGCGCTCCTTGAAGCCGTGGCGCAGACGCCCCTCTTCAGCGGCTTCTGCTACACGCAGTTCTGCGACACCTTCCAGGAAGCGAACGGCCTGCTGTACGCCGACCGCACGCCCAAGGTCCCGCTCGCCGAGATCGCGCGCGCGACGCGCACCGCGCGCACCTACATCGCGGGCGGCGTGTGATGCACGCGGTCGAGCGCTTGAAGCCCGACGGCCGCCGGATCACGCTCTACAGCCGCACGCCCCTCGCGGCCGACGGCCCCGCGCCCAGCCCGTTCGCCAATCCGCTCCATCCGCGCCCGCACTACCGCTGGCATCCGCTGCGCGGGGAGTGGATCACCTACGCCGCCTACCGCCAGAACCGGACGTTCCTGCCCCCGCCCGAGTACGACCCGCTCGCGCCGACGGTGGACATCGCCTTTCCCACCGAGGTGCCCGACGATCCGTGGGAGATCGCGGTGTTCGACAACCGGTTCCCCTCGCTCGCGACCCATGCGGACGCACCGCCCGCGAGCATCGTCCCGACCGCGCCCGCGAACGGCCATTGCGAAGTGGTCGTGTTCACGCCCGAGCGCGAAGGCTCGCTCGCCGCCATGCCGCGCGCGCGCATCGAGCTCCTCATCGAGGTGTGGGCCGATCGCACTGCGCGGCTGGCGGCACGCGAAGGCATCCGCTACGTACTGCCGTTCGAGAACCGCGGCGCCGAGGTGGGCGTGACGCTGCACCATCCGCACGGGCAGATCTACGCCTATCCGTTCGTGCCGCCGGTGCCCGCGAACATGCAGCGCGTCGCCGCCGCCCACTATCGCGAGCACGGCAGCGGTCCCCTCGCGGCGCACATCGCGCGCGAGATCGAGGACGGCCGCCGCCTGCTCTACCGCGGCGAGCACGCCGTCGCCTTCGTCCCGGCGTGCGCACGCTACCCGTACGAAACCTGGATCGCGCCCATCGCACCGGTCGCGACCTTCGGCGACCTCTCGGACGCGCAGCGCGCCGACCTCGCGCGCGCCCTGCAGACGGTGCTGCGCAAGTACGACGCGCTGTGGCACCGGCCCCTGCCCTACCTGATGAGCTGGTATCAGGCGCCGGTGGACGGCGAGCCGCATCCCGAATCGCACCTGCACGCCGAGATCTGGCCGCCGTACCGGACCCCCGACCGGCTCAAGTATCTCGCCGGCACCGAGATCGCCGCCGGCCTGTTCGCCATGGATGCGCTGCCCGAGGACAAGGCCGCGGAACTGCAGGCCGTCGCGGTCGAGATCGACCCGTGAGCGTCGCCGGCATCGCGCACGGCCGCGTCAACCTGCTCGGCGAGCACACCGACTACAACGACGGATACGTTCTGCCGACCGCGATCCCGCAGGCCACTCGCGTCGATGCGGACGTCGCGACCGATGGCCCCTTCGTGGTGGAGGCGCGCGACCTGCACGAGCACGCGCGGTTCACCCTAGATTCGCCGCCGGCGGCGCACTTCGCCACCTACGTCTACGGATGCGTGCGCGAGATGGCGGCGCGGACGGCCGTGCCGCCCTTGCACCTGCGCATCCACTCCGAGGTGCCGATGGGGGTGGGCCTCTCCTCGAGCGCCGCGCTCGAGGTCGCCACGCTGCGCGCCCTGCGCGCGCTTCTCGACGTCCCGCTCGACGACGTGTCGCTCGCGCTGATGGCGCAACGCGCCGAGAACCGGTATGCGGGCGTGCAGTGCGGGGTCCTCGACCAGATGGCATCGAGCCTCGGCGCACCGGGGACCATGCTGTTTCTGGATACGCGCACGTTCGAGCGCCGCGTGCTGGCCCTGCCGGCGGAGACGGAGCTCCTGGTGCTGCACTCCGGCGTGACCCGCAGCCTCGCCGAAAGCGGCTACAACGCGCGCCGGGCGGAGTGCACGGACGCGGCGCGCCGACTCGGTGTCGTGGCCTTGCGCGACGTCTTCGACCCAGAGGCGGCGGAAGCGCTGCCCGCGCCGCTCGACCGTCGCGTGCGCCACGTCGTGAGCGAGAACGCCCGGGTGCTCGCCGCGCTCGATGCGCCGGACGCCGCGGCGTTCGGCGCATTGATGAACGCCTCGCATCGCAGCCTCGCCGAAGACTACGAGGTGTCGGTGCCGGCGCTCGAGGCCCTCGTCGCGCTGCTGCGCGCCGACGGAGCCGTGCATGGCGCCAAGCTGACCGGGGCCGGCTTCGGCGGCGCGTGCGTCGCCCTTTGCCGCAAGGGCGGCGCGCGCGCGGTGGCAGCGCGCGTGCTGCCTCCCTACATCCAGCAGACCGGTCAGCCGGGACGAATGCTCGTACCCTGAGCATCGGCGGCAAACCCTGCACGAAGTGACGCGATTCTTTACAGGCAGGGATATTGCTAGAAGCAGTCCCGTAGCCAATCAGGAACTCGCATGACCGCCACCGGTGTACCTCTCGTCGTTCATTCGCATCTGCGCTGGGATTTCGTATGGCAGCGCCCGCAGCAGATCCTCTCGCGCCTCGCCGCGCATCACCCGGTGCTGTTCATCGAAGAGCCGCTGCCTCACGACGGTCCGCCGTGCCTCGAGCTCTCGGAGCCGCATCCGAATGTGCATCGTGCGGTGCCGAAGATGGCCGAGCGCGAGGTCGATGCGCAATGCCCCATCGTCGCGGCGTTGGTCGAGCGCGCGCTCGCCGCAGCGCCCCTCGCTGCGCGCTTTCATCGCCCGATCCAGTGGTTCTACTCCCCCATGACGGCGCCGCACATGCTCGGGCGCTTCGGCGCGGTGGGCGTGGTGTACGACTGCATGGACGAGCTCGCGAGCTTCCGCTTCGCACCCCCGGACATCGGGGCGCGCGAGCAGCGCCTGCTGGAACGCGCGAACATCGTGTTCACCGGCGGTCACGCACTTTACGAAGCGAAGTCGAAGCAACACCCACGGACGCACGTGTTCGGCTGCGGAGTGGACGTGGAGCATTACGGCAAGGCGCGCCTGGTGCAGACCGAACTCCCGCCCGAAGTGCGCGACCTGCCCCGGCCGATCTTCGGCTACTTCGGCGTCATCGACGAGCGTCTCGACTACGCGCTGCTCGATGCGCTGGCCGAAGGATGCCCGGAGGGTTCGCTGGTGATGGTCGGGCCGCTCGCGAAGGTCGATCCGGCCGAGCTGCCGCAGCGGCCGAACATCCACTGGCTGGGGCAGCGGCCGTACGAGGCCCTGCCGGCACTGGTGAAGTCGTTCGACGTCTGCCTGATGCCCTTCGCCCTCAACGAGGCGACGCGCTACATCAACCCGACCAAGACCCTGGAGTACATGGCGGCCGGCAAGCCCATCGTATCCACACCGGTGCCCGACGTGCGGAATCACTTCACGCCGATCGTCGAGGTCGCCGGGACGCAGGAGGCGTTCGTGGACGCCGTGCGGCGCGCGTGGACCGAGCCGCGCACGGACATGATCGCGCGCGGCATCGATCGCGCGCGCAACGCCACCTGGGACGCGACGGTCGGATCCATGCGCAAGCTGATGCTCGACGCGGTGTTCGCCCGCACGTCCACGATCCGCGGTGCCGCAGCCGCGGCGGCGGCCTGATCGTGGACGCCATCGATTCGGGCCTCGACGCCCTCGTGGTCGGCGCCGGCTTCTCCGGCGCGGTGGTGGCCCAGCGGCTCGCCGAGCGCGGCTGCGACGTGCTGGTGGTGGACAAGCGCCCGCACATCGGCGGTAACGCATACGACGCACTCGACGCGCACGGCGTGCTGATCCACCCGTACGGGCCGCACATCTTCCACACCAACAGCGAGCGGATCGTCGAGTACCTCTCCCAGTTCACCGCCTGGCGGCCTTACGAGCACCGCGTGCTGGCGAAGGTCGGCGAGCAGCTCCTGCCGATACCGATCAACATCGACACGGTCAACCGCCTCTACGGGCTCGACCTCGACGAGACGAACATCCAGGCCTATTACGACCGCGTCCGCGAACCGCGCGACCCGATCGTCACGAGCGAGGACGTGGTGCTGAACGCGGTCGGCCGCGATCTCTACGAAAAGTTCTTCCGTGGCTACACCCGCAAGCAATGGGGGCTCGATCCGTCCGAGCTCGCCGGTTCGGTCGCCGCGCGCATCCCGACGCGCACCAATCGCGACGATCGCTACTTCACCGACAGCTTCCAGCAGATGCCGCGGGAGGGCTACACGCGCCTCTTCGAGCGCCTGCTCGACCATCCGCGCATCCGCGTCGAGACCGGCGTCGACTTCTTCCGGATGAAACGGCCGCGGGTGCGGCACCTCGTGTTCACCGGGCCCATCGACGCCTACTTCGGCCACCGCTTCGGGCGCCTGCCGTACCGGTCGCTGCACTTCGAGCACCAGCATCTCGCGAACGTTGGCCGCTACCAGGCGGTGGGGACGGTGAACTACCCCAACGACCACGAGTACACGCGCATCACCGAGTTCCGCCACCTCACCGGGCAGGACCACACCGGGACGTCGATCGTGCGCGAGTACCCGCGCGCCGAGGGCGATCCGTACTATCCGGTTCCGCGTCCGGAGAACGAGGCGCTGTTCAAGCGCTACGCGGAGCTGGCGGCGCGCGAGCCCGGCGTCACCTTCGTCGGGCGCCTCGCGAGCTATCGCTACTACAACATGGATCAGTGTGTCGGCGCGGCGCTCAAGGCGGCCGACGCCGTGCTCGAGAAGCTCGGCGCGCTCAGCCCGGCGGCCGCATGAGCCCCCCGCTCGCCCTGTGGGGCGGCGTGGAGTGCACCGTCAACCGGGTCGGCGACCGGTTCCACACCCAACTGGAGCGCAGCGGCCACGCGGAGCGGGCGGACGACATCGACCGCTTCGCCGCGCTGGGCATCGCTGCCATCCGCTACCCCGTGCTGTGGGAGCGCACCGCGCCGGACGGGCTCGCACACGCGGACTGGCGCTGGCCGGACACGCGGCTGGCGCGGCTGCGCGAGCTCGGCGTACGGCCCATTGTCGGCCTCGTCCATCACGGCAGCGGGCCGCGCGACACCAGTCTCATCGATCCCGCCTTTCCGGAAAAGCTGGCCCGGTATGCCGCCGCGGTCGCCCGCCGCTATCCGTGGGTCGAGGACTGGACGCCGGTCAACGAGCCCCTCACCACCGCGCGCTTCAGCGCCCTCTACGGCGTGTGGTATCCCCATGCCCGCGATGCCAGGACGTTTGCGGCCGCGCTGCTGAACCAGTGCCGCGGCGTGGTGCTCGCGATGCGCGCCATCCGCGCCGTGAACCCCCGCGCTCGCCTGGTGCAGACCGACGATCTCGGCAAGTCGCACGGCACGCCGCTGCTCGCCTACCAGATCGAGTTCAACAACGACCTGCGCTGGCTGGGATGGGATCTGCTCTGCGGCCGCGTCGACCGGGGCCACCCCCTGTGGGGCTATCTCACGCGCGACTGCGCGGTGCCGGCGGCCGACCTCGACTGGTTCGGCGAGCAGCCCTGCCCGCCCGACGTGGTCGGCGTGAACTACTACATCACCAGCGAGCGTTGGCTCGACGAGCGCCTCGACCGCTATCCCGAGCGCTACCACGGCGGCAACGGCCGCCATCGCTATGCGGACATCGAGACGGCGCGCTCGCTCGTCACCTCGCCGACGGGCCTGGACGGGTTGCTGGGCGAGGCGTGGGCGCGTTACCGGCGCCCGGTCGCCATCACCGAGGCGCATCTCGACGCGCGGCGCGAAGACCAGTTGCGCTGGCTCGCCGACGTGTGGCACGCGGCCGAGACGGCGCGCAGCCGCGGCGCCGACGTCCGCGCGGTCACGGTCTGGGCGCTGCTCGGCTCGTTCGACTGGAACTGCCTGGTGCAAGAGTGCCGCGGCTACTACGAGCCCGGCCCGTTCGACGTGCGCGCCCCCGCGCCTCGTCCCACCGCGCTGGCGGCCATGATGCGCGAGCTCGCCGACGGCCAGCCGCCGCAGCATCCGGTCCTCGCCGGGCCGGGATGGTGGCATCGCGAGGGGCGCTTCTTCTGCACCCCGATCGCGCTGGAGGATGCGCCGGCGGCGGTGCGACGGCCGGAGGCCGACATGCCCCCCGTACTCGTCATCGGCGCGACCGGCACCCTGGGCCGCGCCTTCGCCCGCATCTGCGCCGCGCGCGGCCTCGCCCACGTCGTGGTCGGCCGGGCGGATCTGGACATCGCCGACGCGGACGCCGTGGAGCGCGCCCTCGCGCGCTATCGGCCGTGGGCCGTCGTGAACGCCGCCGGCTACGTGCGCGTGGACGACGCCGAGCATGACATCGAGCGCTGCTTCCGCGAGAACACGCTGGGGGCGGAGCGCCTTGCGTCCGCCTGCGCACGGCACGGCATCGCGCTCGCCACCTTCTCGAGCGACCTCGTGTTCGACGGACGACGCGAGTCGCCTTACGTCGAATCCGATCGCGTCGAGCCGCTGGGCGTCTACGGCCGCAGCAAGGCGGAAGCGGAGCAGCGCGTGCTCGACCGCCATCCGGGATCGCTCGTCGCGCGCACCAGCGCGTTCTTCGGTCCGTGGGACGACTTCAACTTCGTGACCCTCGCGTTGCGCGCCTTCCGCGACGGCCGGCCCTTTTCCGCCGCCACCGACACGACGATCTCGCCCACCTACGTGCCCGACCTCGTGCACGCGACGCTCGACCTGCTGGTGGACGGCGAGGCCGGCATCTGGCATCTGGCCAACGACGGCGCGGTGACCTGGGCGGACCTCGCTCGCCGCGCGGCTGCGGTCGCGGGCGTGCCGGACGAAACGCTGCAGCCTTGCCCCACCTGCGAGCTCCCGCTGATTGCGCCGCGTCCGCGGAACAGTGCACTCGCCAGCGAGCGCGCGCAGCTCATGCCGCCGCTCGAGGACGCGCTCATGCGCTACGTCGCCGACTGCCCGCCGGCCGGGATCCACCTCGGCGGACGGACGTGACCGCGGGCCCTCAATCCTTCGGCAGGAATTGCGGGTCCACCGGTATCCGGTAGCCGTTGGCGAGGCGGTTCGTCTCGTTGGCCAGCCCGACGACGGCAAGCAGCTCGCCGAGCATCTCGTCGGTCATGCCCTTCACTCGGGCGGCGGCCGTGTGGCTGTGGATGCAGTAGTCGCAGTTGTTGGTGACGCTCACGGCGACGTAGATCAGCTCCTTCACCAGCGGGTCGAGCGCCCCCGGCGCCATGACGGTCTTCACGTCGCCCCAGACGCGCTCCAGCGTCGGGGGATGCGCGGCGAGCGCCTTCCAGAAGTTGTTCACCCAGTCGGTCCGACGCGTCGCCATGATGTCGTCGAACACGGCCTTGACGCGCGCGCTCGCGTCCGCATATTGCACCAGGGGCAGCATCGGCATGGTCTTCTCCTCCGGGGGATCGGTCGGTATAGAGTACCGCCCGCGGACATCCGGAGCCCGTCCCCGCCCGTATGTGCCTCGCGACCACACAGGAGCCGCCATGACCACCGACACCAAGCCGGGCAAGATCGTGAAGCCGGACGCCGAATGGCGCCGGCAGCTCTCCGAGGAGCAGTACCGCGTCGCGCGCAAGCACGGCACCGAGCGCGCCTTCACCGGCCGCTACTGGGACAACCACGAGGCCGGGGTGTACAAGTGCGTGTGCTGCGGCACGCCGCTCTTCAGCTCGGCGCACAAGTTCGACTCGGGCACCGGGTGGCCGTCGTACTGGCAGCCCCTCGATCCCGCGAACGTGGAGACCCAGACCGACCGCAGCTTCTTCATGACCCGGACCGAGGTGCACTGCGCGCGGTGCGACGCGCACCTTGGCCATGTCTTCGAGGACGGCCCCGACCCGACCGGCCTGCGCTACTGCATCAACTCGGCCTCGCTCGACTTCGAGCGCCAGGGGTGACTTCCGCCCCGCCGCCGGCGCTCCGGCCGCCCCCGGCCGGCGCCGCGGTCAGGCTATAATTGCTTGTTATGAAGTTTCTTTTCGACCTCTTCCCGGTCATCCTGTTCTTCGTCGCGTTCAAGGTCTGGGGCATCTACGTCGCCACCGCGGTGGCCATCGTCGCCACCTTCGCGCAGGTCGGATGGCTGAAGGCACGCGGCCGCAAGGTCGATCCGATGCTGTGGATCAGCCTCGCCATCATCGTCGTCTTCGGCGGGGCGACCCTGCTGCTGCACGACGAGACCTTCATCAAGTGGAAGCCGACGGTCCTCTACTGGCTGTTCGGGGCCGTGCTGGCCGGCGGCCTGCTGATCTTCCGGCGCAACCTCATCCGCATGCTCCTCGCCGACAAGATCGAGATGCCGGACGAAGCCTGGAACAAGCTCAACTGGAGCTGGGTCGGCTTCTTCGCCTTCATGGGCATCGCGAATCTCTACGTCGCCTACAACTTCTCGACCGATGCGTGGGTGAACTTCAAGCTCTTCGGCGGGATGGGGCTGATGTTCGTCTTCGTCCTCGCCCAAGGGGCCTTCCTGTCCAAGTACGTGCAGGAAGAGAAGAGCGGTTCGTGAGCGGCATCCTCGCCGCCATCGAGGCGCGCCTCGCGCCCCTCGCCCCGGAGTCGCTGGAGCTCGCCGACGAAAGCGGCGAGCACATCGGCCACGAAGGCGCGCAGGGCGGCGGCGGCCACTACCGGCTCACCATCGTTTCACCCGCGTTCCGCGGCCGGCCGCTCCTCGCGCGCCATCGCATGGTGTACGAGGCCCTCGCGCCGCTGATGCAGCGCGAGATCCATGCCCTCGCCATCCACGCGTACGCACCCGACGAGCTCTGACCGCCTCGACTTCCCTCCCGAAAGGACCTCCATGACTTCCACGACTCCGCGGCGCCTCGCCGTCATCATCGCCGGTCTCGCCGCGGCGCTTCCCGCCTACGCGCAGACCAATCCCACCACCGCCACCACCACGGCGGCCGCCAAGCCGGTCACGGTGAACGGCGTGCAGATTCCGAAGTCGCGCATCGACGCCATCGTGAAGGCGCAGGAGGCGCAGGGGGCGAAGGACTCGCCCGAGCTGCGCGCCGCCATCACCGACCGCCTGATCATGAACGAGGTGATCGCGCAGGAAGCCACGCGCAAGGGCCTGACGAAGAGCCCCGAGGTGCAGGCGCAGCTCGAGCTGGTGCGCCAGAACGTGCTGCTGAACGCCTACCGGCAGGATTTCCTGAAGACCAACCAGATTCCCGACGCGCAGCTCAAGGCCGAGTACGAGAAGATCCGCTCGCAGGTCGGCGACAAGGAGTACAAGGCGCGCCACATCCTGGTGGAGAAGGAAGACGAGGCGAAGGCCATCATCGCGAACCTCAAGAAGGGCCAGAAGTTCGAGGATCTCGCCAAGCAGTCGAAGGATCCGGGCTCCAAGGACAAGGGGGGCGACCTCGACTGGAACTCGCCGGGCTCCTACGTGAAGCCGTTCGGCGACGCGCTCGCCAGGCTGGAGAAGGGCAAGTACACCGAAACCCCGGTGCAGACCCAGTTCGGCTGGCACGTGATCCAGCTGGACGACGTGCGCGCGACCAAGTTCCCGCCCTTCGACGAAGTGAAGCCGCAGCTCACCGAGCGTCTGCAGGCGCAGGCGCTGGAGAAGAACGTGGCCGATCTCCGCGCGAAGGCGAAGGTCGACCAGTAAGCGTCAGGAACGGCAGCCGGGCGCAGAGGACACGGGGGAGGAAGACGGCCGGCTGCCGACCGCCCCGGCGTTCTTCCTGTGTGCGTTCCGTGTCCTCTGTGGCTATGCTTTTTCAGCCGACGCCAGTACGACCGCGGTGATCGCCGGATAGCGCCGCCGCACGACGGCCTCCACGACGTTGCGCAGATCGAGCGGCGCCCGCGGGCACCCCGTGCAGGCGCCCTTCAACCGCACTCGCACGGTCGTGCCCTCCACGGCCACGAGCTCGAGATCGCCGCCGTCCCGCGCGAGGACCGCGCGGGCTTCCTGCAACACCGCCAGGACTTCCGCCTCGCTCGGCACCGCGGTGCTCGCCGTGGAGGCGAGCACGTCCATCCGCTTCCGCAGCAGGTGCTGCTCGCGCGAAATGCGCGTCGCGGCGACCGGGTCGGTTTCGTAGAGCGCGTCCAACTCCTCGTCCGTATAGAACGGAGCGTCCAGACGCACCAGCGGCTGCATCAGCCCACCCACACCCGCGCGTTGCGGAAGAGCCGCATCCAGCCGCCGTCCTCCTCCCACTCGGGCGGCCGCCAGGAACACTGGATCGCGCGGAAGACCCGCTCCGGATGCGGCATCAGCACGGTGAAGCGGCCATCCGCGGTCGTCACGCCGGTAAGGCCGCCCGGCGAGCCGTTGGGATTGAGCGGATAGGTTTCGGTCGGCGCACCGCGATGGTCGATGAAGCGCAGGCTCGCGGCGACGCGCTCGCGATGCGCGGGGTCGCGGAACACCGCGCGGCCTTCGCCGTGCGCCACGGCCACCGGCAACCGGCTGCCCGCCATGCCGCGGAAGAAGATCGACGGGCTGTCCAGCACCTCCACCATCACGTACCGGGCCTCGAACTGCTCCGAGCGGTTGCGCACGAATTTCGGCCACGCGTCCGCGCCGGGAATCAGCTCGTGGAGGTTCGATATCATCTGGCAGCCGTTGCACACGCCGAGCGCGAAGCTGTCGCCGCGCGCGAAGAAGGCCGCGAACGCGTCGCGGGCCCGAGGGTTGAACAGGATCGACTTCGCCCAGCCCTCGCCGGCACCGAGCACGTCGCCGTAGGAGAACCCGCCGCACGCGGCGAAGCCCTTGAAGGTCTCCAGCGAGACGCGGCCGGCGATCACGTCGCTCATGTGCACGTCGTGCGCCTCGAACCCCGCGCGGTCGAACGCCGCGGCCATCTCGATCTGGCCGTTCACGCCCTGCTCGCGCAGGATGGCGATGCGCGGCCGCACGCCGCGCGCGACGAACGGCGCGGCGACGTCGTCGTCGGGCCGGAACGTCAGCGACGCGGAGAGGCCGGGATCGTCGGCGTCCATCACGCGTTCGTACTCCTCCTGCGCGCAATCCGGGTGGTCGCGCAGGCGCTGCATGTGGAAGGTGGTCTCCGACCACACCCGCTGCAGCTCGGCCCGCGGCGCGGCGAACACCGGCCTGGCGCTGCGCACGAGGCGGATCTCGTCGCGTGCGTTCGGCATCCCGACGACCTGCGCGGCGAGGCCGGCCTCGCGCAGGCGCGCGAGCACCGCGTTGCGGTCGGCGGCGCGCACCTGCACCACCGCGCCCAGTTCCTCGGCGAACAGCGCACGCAGCGTCCGGTCGAGGTCGCGGCCCTGCATGAGCTCGGGGCGCCGCTCGCTGCCGTCCACGTCGAGCGCGAGCGCGTCGTAGGAAAGCATGTCCAGGTTGAGCGTCACACCGAGGTGGCCCGCGAACGCCATCTCGCACACCGCGGCGAACAGCCCGCCGTCGGAGCGATCGTGATAGGCGAGCAGCAGCCCGTCGCGATTCAGCGCCTGGACGCAGGCGAAGAAGGCCTTCAGCGCCTGCGGGTCGTCGACATCGGGCACCTCGTCGCCGGTCTGGCCATACACCTGCCCGAGGATCGAACCGCCGAGGCGGTTGCGTCCGCACCCGAGGTCGATCAGCACGAGCTCGGTCTCGCCGACGTCGCGCCGCAGCGCCGGCGTCAGCGCGAGGCGCGCATCGTCCACCGGGGCGAACGCCGAGACGATGAGCGACAGCGGCGCGACCACCTGCCGATCCTCGCCGCCCTCGCGCCACGTGGTGCGCATCGACAGCGAGTCCTTTCCGACCGGAATGCCGATGCCGAGCGCGGGACACAGTTCGAGCGCCACCGCGCGGACGGTGTCGAACAGCGCCGCGTCCTCGCCTTCGAAGCCGGCGGCCGCCATCCAGTTGGCGGAGAGCTTCACGCGCGCGAGATCGGGCACCGGCGCGGCGGCGAGATTGGTGAGCGCCTCCCCCACCGCCATGCGCCCCGACGCCGGCGCGTCGAGCGCGGCGATCGGCGTGCGCTCGCCCATCGCGAACGCCTCGCCCGCGTAGGTGCGGTACCCGAGCAGCGTCACCGCGCAATCGGCCACGGGAACCTGCCATTGCCCCACCATCTGGTCGCGCGAGCAGAGGCCGCCGACGGTCCGGTCGCCGATGGCGATCAGGAAGGTCTTGTTCGCCACCGTGGGGGCGCGCAGCACGCGCTGGCATGCCTCGGCGAGGTCGATGCCGGTCACGTCGAACGGCCGGCCCGGACGCGACACGCGCTTCACGTCGCGGGTCATGCGCGGCGGCTTGCCGAGCAGCGCGCCGAGGTCCATGTCCACCGGCTTGTTGTCGAACAGCGGATCGCGCACCTCGAGGTGCTCGCGCTCGGTGGCGACGCCGAGCACCGCGAACGGGCACCGCTCGCGCTCGCAGATGGCGCGGAAATCGTCGATGCGTGCCGGCGCGATGGCGAGCACGTAGCGCTCCTGCGCTTCGTTGCACCACACCTCGCGCGGCGTCATGCCGGGCTCCTCGTTCGGCGCCGCGCGCAGGTCGAGGATCGCGCCGCGCCCCGCGCCGTGCACGATCTCGGGCATCGCGTTGGACAACCCGCCCGCGCCGACGTCGTGGATCGACAGGATCGGGTTCGCCTCGCCGAGCGCCCAGCAGCGGTCGATGACCTCCTGCGCGCGCCGCTCGATCTCGGCGTTGCCGCGCTGCACGCTGTCGAAGTCGAGGTCGGCGACGTTCGCGCCCGCGTCCATCGAGGACGCGGCGCCGCCGCCCATGCCGATGAGCAT
>CAZKHE010000045.1:0-32103 GCA_964552535.1 uncultured Enterobacteriaceae bacterium
TCAACATGCCGGTGTGGCCGTTCCGGATCGTGTTCTTCACCGCCTTCCTGCTGCTCGCGCTGCAGGTGCTGGCCGAAGTGGTCAAGAGCGTGAAGGTGCTGCGCGGCCGCGTCGCGGCAAGGAGCTGAGGCGTGGATTACCTCCCGTTCCTCATGCTGCCGGCCGCGTTCGTCCTCATGTTCCTCGGCTTCCCGGTGGCCTTCTGTCTCATGGTCACCGCCGTGCTCTTCGGGCTGGTGGTGTTCGGCGACAAGGTGGTGTTCCAGTTCATCGAGAAGATCGACGACCTGTCGTCGAACTTCGTGCTCGCGGCGGTGCCGCTGTTCGTGTTCATGGGCGCGATGCTGGAGCGCTCCGGCATTGCGGACAAGCTGTTCGAGGCGATCCACATCTGGACGCGGCGCCTCCCCGGCGGCCTGGCGATCGCGACCGTCGTCATGTGCATCCTGTTCGCCGCCTCCTCCGGGGTCATCGGCGCGACCGAGTCGGTGGTGGGCCTGCTCACCATCCCGATCATGCTGCGCTACGGCTACGACCGCGGCCTGATCTCCGGGACGATCTGCGCGGGCGGATCGCTCGGCACCATCATCCCGCCGTCGGTGGTTGCGGTCGTGATGGGTCCGCTCGCCGACATCTCGGTGGGCGACATCCTCTACGGGATGAGCTTCCCGGGGCTGCTGATGGGCGCGCTCTACGTCGTGTACATCCTGACCCGCTGCGTCATCAACCCGGCGTTCGGTCCGGCCATCCCGCCTTCGCCCGGCGACCCGACGCTCGGCGAGAAGGTGATGATCACGGTCCGCAACCTGCTGCCGCCGGTGATCCTGATCTTCGCGGTGCTGGGCTCGATCCTGCTCGGCTGGGCGTCGCCGACCGAGGCCGCGGCCATCGGCGCGCTCGCCTCGGTGCTGCTGACCGTCCTGTACGGCAACTTCGGCCTGAAGGCGTTCTACGAGGCGATGATCAAGACGCTGAAGGTCACGGCGATGATCATGACCGTGCTGCTCGCCGGGACGCTGTTCACCGGCGTCTTCATCGGCGCGGGCGGCATCAACACCGCGAACCAGCTCATCGCGCAGATGAACCTTTCGCCCTGGATGCTGCTGTCGCTGATGATGCTCATCGTATTCATCGCCGGGTTCTTCCTCGACTGGATTTCCATCGTCCTGATCTTCGTGCCGCTGTTCACGCCGCTGATCAAGGCCGCCGGGTTCGATCCGGTCTGGTTCTGCGTGCTGTTCCTGATCATGATCCAGACCAGCTACCTGACCCCGCCGATGGCGCCGGCGATCTTCTACCTCCGCGCCGTGGCGCCGCCGGAAATCACCATCAACCACATGTACCGCGGCGTGGTGCCGTTCATCGTCCTGCAGCTCGTCGTGCTCGTGCTGACCATGATGTTTCCGCAGCTCGTGACCTGGCTGCCGACGCAGATGCTGCAGATGAAGTGACGCCATGATCGATCGCCGCGTCGCGCTCCACCTCGACACCGACGTGCTCGTCTGCGGCGGCGGCGCGGCGGGCGTCGCGGCGGCGGTGACGGCGGCGCGTCAGGGCCGCCGCGTGACGCTGGTCGAGCGTTACGGCTTCTGCGGCGGCGGTGCGGTGGCCGGGCTCTCCGGGACGGTGTGCGGACTGTACGAAGCCACCGACGACGGGTCCGCTCCCCCGCGGCAGGTGGTGTTCGGCTTCGCCGAGGAGTTCGTGGCGCTGCTCGCCTCGCGCGGCGGCCTCACCCCGCCGGTGAAGTACGGCAAGACGTACACGCGCGTCCACGATCCGCTCGTGTGGCGCGAAGCGGCCGACCACCTGCTGCGCGAATCGGGTGTGCAGGTGATCTTCCACGCCGTGGTCATCGGCGCGCTGCTCGACGGCGATCGCATCGCCGGCGCGACGGTGTGGTCGAAGGAGGGCCGCATCGAGATCCGCGCGAAGCTCACCATCGACGCGAGCGGCGACGCCGACCTCGTCGCCATGGCGGGCCTGCCGAGCTTCGTCGGCGACGAGGGTCGCGTGCAGAACCCGACCATGATCTTCCGCCTCGGCGGCGTGGACACGGCGCGGTTCCTCGCGGCGTACGGCACCGACACCATCATGCCGGAGCAGGTGATGGACCTGCTCAAGCAGCACCACGGGCGGGGTTACTTCCTGCCCCGCGCCAAGATCTGGCTCTTCACCACCACGCGGCCGGGCGAGCTGCTGTGCAACTGCACGCGCGTCATGGGCGCGGACGGCCGCGAGCTGAACACGCTCTACGCGCGCGACTTCACCGATGCGGAGCTCGAGGGGCGGCGGCAGATGCGCGAGTACGCGCGCTTCTTCCGCGACCACCTGGCCGGCTGCGAGTCGAGCTACGTGGTGGACACCGGCGTGCAGGTCGGCGTGCGGCAGACGCGCCAGGCGAAGGGCGTGGCCACGCTCGCCAACGCCGACATCCTCGCCGGCCGCAAGTTCGACGATGCCATCGCGCGCTCGCCCTGGCCGATCGAACTGCACGCCGGTGCGAAGCCGCGCGTCGAGTGGTTGCTGAACGACTGGTACGAGGTGCCCTACCGCTGCTTCGTGCCCGAGCGCGGCGAGGGGCTGCTCGTCGCCGGCCGCTGCCTGTCGGCGCAGCACGAGGCGGTCGCCTCCGCGCGCGTCACGGCGCAATGCTTTGCCTACGGCCATGCGATCGGTCACGCCGCATCCATGTGCCTCGAATCCGGCCTCGCGCCGCGCGCCCTCGACGGGCGCGACGTGCGCGAACGGCTCAACCGCGACGGCGCCGCGCTCGGCGCCCCGCAACGTCAAAGGAGTCCCGCATGACGCCCGAGCAGATCCTGGCGATTCCCCCGCGCGTGCTGACGCAGGCGCAGCGCGAGTTCTATTTCGACGAAGGCTACATCCTCCTGGAGCGCGTGATCGGCGAGGAGTGGCTCGCGAAGCTGCGCGCCGCCACCGAGGAGATGGTGGAGCGCTCGCGAAAGGTGACGAAGTCGGACAAGATCTTCGACATCGAGCCCAACCACCGTCCCGACGCGCCCCGCCTGCGCCGCGTGTCGAATCCGGTCGAGCACCATCCGGTGTACTGGGAGTACGTGACGCGCTCGCCGCTGCCCGACATCGTGGCCGACCTCGTCGGTCCCGACGTCAAGTTCCATCACTCGAAGCTCAACTTCAAGTGGGCGAACGGCGGCGAGGAGGTGAAGTGGCACTACGACATCAGCTTCTGGCCGCACACGAACTACTCGCCGCTCACCGTGGGCACTTACATCTACGACTGCGGGCTCGACAACGGCCCGTTGCAGGTGATGCCGCGCAGCCACGTGGACATCGAGCCGCTGCTGACGCAGTTCGACGAGCAGGGCCGCTGGATCGGCTGCCTGCGCGACGCGGACGCGGCGAAGCTCGACCGCTCCAAGGCGGTCACGCTCACCGGCCCGGCCGGCTCGCTCACGATCCACAACTGCCGCACGCTGCACGCCTCGCCCAGGAACCTCTCGGACACCGGCCGTCCGCTGCTGCTCTACACGCTCACCTCGGCCGATGCCTTCCCCTACACCGTGAACCCGATCCGCCCGGCGCACGACCAGCGGATCATCCGCGGGAGCCGCGCGCCGTGGGCGCACCACGACCCGCGCCCCTGCCTCATCCCGCCGGACTGGTCGGGCGGCTACACCTCGATCTTTGCGCTGCAGCAAGAAGAAGACGAGAAGGGCGCGGTCGGCGCGATGTAGCATCCGATCGTCGCCACCGCATCGAAAGGGTCGAGCCGATGAACGTCACGCTCCAGCGCCGCAAGGCGGAAGCCTTCCGCGACATGCACCAGGGTCCGCAGATCCTGGTGATCGGCAGCGTGTGGGACGTCGCGAGCGCGATCGTCTTCGAGCGCGCCGGCTTCCGCGCCCTCGGCACCTCGAGCGCGGGCATCGCGTACATGCGCGGCTACGCCGATGGCGAGGTGATGACGCGCGGCGAGATGCTGGAGGCGGTGGCGGAGATCGCAAGCCGCGTCGACATCCCGGTGAGCGCCGACATGGAGACCGGCTACGGCCACACGCCCGAGGACGTCGCCGAGACGTGCAAGCTCGTGCTCGAGGCGGGCGCGATCGGCGTGAACATCGAGGACACCACCGGCGATCCCGACCGGCCGCTGGTGGACCTCGCGCTCCAGTGCGAGAAGCTGCGGGCGATCCGGCGCATGGCCGATGCCTACGGCGTCCCGCTGGTGGTGAACGCGCGCACCGACGGCTTCTGGCTCAAGCTCTGGGACGAGCCGAAGCGCCTCGCCGAGACGATCGAGCGGTGCAACGCCTTCCGGGAGGCCGGCGCCGACTGCCTGTTCGTCCCCGGCGCCGTGGACGCCAAGGTGATCGGCACGCTGACCCGCGAGATCCGCGGACCGCTCAACATCCTCGCCATGCCCGGCTGCCCGAGCATCGCGGCGCTCGCGGATCTCGGCGTGCGGCGCGTCTCGGAAGGCTCGGGCCCGGCGCGGGCCGCGCTGAAGGTGGCGCAGGACATCGCCGAGGAACTGCTCGGCAAGGGCACGTACGCGGCGTACCAGTCCAACGCCATTCCCTACGCCGAGGCGAACAGGCTCTTCGCATCGCGCAACTAGGGAGCGCCTGAACGAGAAAAGGCCCTCGCGACGGATCGCGAGGGCCGGAGTGCCGGACACGGAGGGTCGCCGTGGTCCGGGCGTTGCCGGTCAGGGGCACCGGCGGGAGGTGCCGCGGGGGTCGGCCGCGGCGGACTCCATTAGGCGCGCGCCGTGTAAGCGCCATGTGGCGAAAACGTAAGCGAACGTAACGGCGGCACGGATATCGCAAGCGGGGTCCGACGACCTCCCTCCCGATGCGCTGTTATCGTTGTCGGGGTCCTCCCGATACGACGCCCGGCGCGCCATGGAAATCCTCATCCTGCTCGGCCTCTTTCTCGCCAACGGCGTCTTCGCCATGTCGGAGATCGCCCTCGTCTCGAGCCGGCGGGTGCGCCTGGAGCGGATGGCGGAGACCGGCAGCCGCGGGGCGCGGGCGGCGCTGGCGCTGGCCGCTCATCCCGGGCGCTTCCTCTCCACGATCCAGGTCGGGATCACGCTCATCGGCATCTTCAGCGGGGCCTTCGGCGAGGCGACGCTGGTGGAACGCCTCGCGCCGGCGATGGCGGACTGGCCCGTGGTGGGGCCGTACGCCGAGACCGTCGCGCTGGCGGTCGTGGTGCTCGGCATCACCTACGGATCGCTGATCCTGGGCGAGCTGGTGCCGAAGCGCCTCGCGCTGCACATGCCCGAGGCCATCGCGAGCCGCATCGCCCTGCCGATGCACGTGCTTTCGCGCGTCATGTCGCCGTTCGTGAAGCTCCTCACCTTCTCCACCGAGGCCGTCCTGCGGCTGCTCGGCGTCAGGGAGCGCGTCGAGGAGACCGTGACCGAGGCCGAGATCGAGGGCCTCATGCGCGCCGGCGCGGAGGCCGGCGTCTTCGAGCGCGCCGAGAGCGAGTTCGTGTCGCGCGTGCTGCGGCTGGACTCGCAGCTCGTCGGCGCGGTGATGACCCCCCGCATCGACGTGGTGTACGTCGACCTGAATGCGTCGCTCGCGGAGAACCTCGCACTGATCCGCCGCGACGGCTATACCCGCCTGCCGGTGTGCCGGGGCGGCTTCGACGAGGTGCTCGGCATCCTCGATACCCTCGACCTGCTGGAGCCGGCGCTGGCCGGGGCGCAGATCGACCTGACCGCCCACCTGCGGCCGCCGCTCTACGTGCCCGACTCCGTCAACCTGATCCGGCTGCTGGAGCTCTTCAAGCAGCACAAGGCGCACCTCGCGCTCGTGCTGGACGAGTACGGCGAGATCCAGGGCCTGGTCACCATGACCGACGTCATGGAGGCGATCGTCGGCGACGTGCCCGACTCCGACGACGACGACGAGGAGCCCGACATCGTGCGCCGCGAGGACGGGTCGCTGCTCGTGGATGGCGGGGTCTCGCTCGCGCGTTTGGGCGAAGCGGTCGGGCGCAACGTCGAGCCGCTGCCCGACGAGCAGGGCAGCTACAACACGCTCGGCGGGCTGGTGATGACCCGGCTCGGCCGGGTCCCGCGCGTGGGCGACCGGCTCACCCACGGCCTGATTGCCTTCGAGGTGGTGGACATGGACCGGCATCGCGTGGACCGGGTGCTGGTGTCCACGGTGGCCGAGGACAACCCGGAAGCCGGCGCCGGCGACGACGGCTGAGCGCCGTCAGCCGAGCGCGGCGGCCAGTGCGAGGAGCATCTCGTCGCCACCCGGCGCCGCGATCAGCGACAGGCCGACCGGCAGGCCCGCGACTTCCGCGAGCGGCAGCGTCACCTGCGGCGCGCCGAGCGTGCCGGCGATGCAGGTCAGCGCGAGGACGCGCGTGCGCAGCGGCCACATGACCGCACGCGGCTGGCCGCGCAAGGGCGCGACGCACGGCGTGGCGGGCAGCGCGAGCACGGTCGCGTCGTCGAGCCACGCACCGACCTCTGCACGCCGCTCGGCGCGGAACGCCCGGGCGCGCTCCGCCGCAGCCTCGTCCACGCGCGCGCCGCGCAGGAAGGCGTCGGCCACTTCGTAGATCAGGCGCGGATTGGCGCGGTCGAGCCACTCGCGAAACGTCAGCCACGCCTCGTGGCCCTGCAGCGCGACCTGCTGCTCGCGCCAGCGCTCCAGCGGCTCGCGGGAGAGCGCGCGCGACTCGACGCGCGCCACGCGGCCCGCGACCGTGCGCACCGCCGACTGCAGCACCTCGCGCACCGGCGCGTCGGCGATGGCGAACACATCCTCGAGAACGACGAGGCGCCGCGGGAGCGCGCTCGCCGCAGTGGTGCCGAGCAGCGCTTCGCCGGCGCGAACGAAGGTCTGCGTCTCGCGGGCCAGCCAGCCCACCGTATCGAAGCCCGGCGCCTGCGCCATGCAGCCGTCGAGCGGGACGCGCCGGAGCGTCGGGCGCATGCCGTACAGCCCGCAGAAACTCGCCGGCACGCGCACCGAGCCCCCGGTGTCGGTCCCGAGCGCGAGGTCGGCGAGCCCGCCCGCGACCGCCGCGGCGGAGCCGGACGACGAGCCCCCGGTGACGCGATCCGGTGCGAGCGGATGGAGCGGTGCGCCGTCGTGCGCGTTCTCGCCGAAGATGCCGCGCGAGAGCTCGTCGGTCTTGGTCTTGCCGACGAGCGTCGCGCCCGCGTCGAGCAGGCGCTGCACGGCCGCCGCGTGCCGGGTCGCGGGCTTCGCCGTCGCGGCCCAGTCCGGGTTGCCGCCGCCGGTGATCGTGCCCGCGACGTCGAGCAGATCCTTCGCGGCGAACGTACGGCCCGCGAGCGGTCCGTGCGCGGCGCCGGCGACGTGCGCGAAGGATACGAAGGCCTTGTAGGGGTCGTGCATGGCGCCATCGGACTGCAACAAGCGTGCCCCGCCTGCGTTGCCTCGCAGACGCGGTGCGCGAGACGCGCGGGGCGCACCATCGCGAGGCGCCACGCCCCGCGATGGCGCACGCTCGCCGGCGGTGAGGGCGTGAACTGCCGGTGGAACAGGCGTTTCCCGCGTGGCTCGATCCTTGCACAAGCGCGCCGGTCGCTCACGGACACCATCATGGTCATCACCGGACTGCTGCACGTCGCCATCAAGACCGACGATCTCGCCGCGACGAATGCGTTCTACGAACACGTGATCGGCCTGCGCCACGCGAAGCGGCCGGACTTCGGCTATCCGGGGTCGTGGCTCGCGGTGCCGACGCCGGTCGGCGAGGCGATCATCCACATCTATGCCGGCGGCCCGGCATTGGGCCGCGAGGGAAAGGTCACCAAGCACACCGGCGCCATCGACCACGTGTCCATGACGGCGGTCGGATTCGATGCCTTCCGGGAGCGCTTCCGCCGCGCCGGCATTCCGTGGCGCGAGTTCGTGATTCCCAACACGACCTACTGGCAGCTCTTCGTGTACGACCCGAGCGGCGTGCAGCTCGAGCTGACCTTCGACCGCGACGCCGAGCGCATCGCGGAGCCGGTGATTCCCGAGGAGCGCCGCTACAAGCCGGGCGACTCCTTCTTCGATCCGCAGCACTACGTCGACTTCGCAGAAAGGGTGACCCGATGCTTCGCTTCCGCCGCGCACTCCTAGCCGCCGCGCTCGTCCTCGCCGCGCCCGCGGCGCTCGCCGCCGACAAGGTGCGCGTGGGGGTGTTCCTCGCCACTTCCGCGCTGCCCTACTACGTTGCCGTCGAACGCGGCTACTTCAAGGAAGTCGGCATCGAGACCGAGGCGGTGCCGCTCGCCACCCATCCGCTGATCATCCAGTCGATGGTGAAGGGCGACATCGACGCGGCGTCGAACGTGGTGACGCTGGAAGTCGCGAACATCAACGCGCTGCGGCCCAACACGGCGTCGATGATCTCGCTGAACGGCCAGAACGCGCAGTTCATCACCGAGCAGTTCGTGGTGCGCAAGGACCACCCGGCGAAGACCATCCGCGATCTCAAGGGCGCGAAGCTGCTGTCGGCGCCGGGCCCCGCGAACGTCGGTGCGGCCAAGGCGGTGCTGAAGGCGATCGGGCTCGAGGAGGGCAAGGACTACTCCATGCAGGAGCAGCAGATGGGCGTGCACATCGGCGCGATCCAGGCCGGCACGTTCGACGGCGGCTACACGCTGGAGCCGATGGGCACGATGATGATCAACCAGGGCATTGCGCGCCGGCTGGAAGGCGGCGTGATCGCCACCCACCTCCTCGGGCGGCGCGACGCCTTCGCGCACGCGGCCGGCGGTGCGCTGTCGCAGAAGTTCATGACCGAGCGCCCCGACGTCGCGGCGCGCTATGCGCGTGCGTGGGCGAAGGCGGTGGCCGACAGCAACAACGATCCGAAGGTGCGCGAGCTGCTGGTGAAGCACATGCGCACCGCGCCGGAGATCGCCCCCTCGGTGCCGCTGGTGAAGTTCAACATGGTGCGCGAGCTCGACGCGACCGACCTGGTGGACTTCCAGCGCTTCGTGAACATCGGCGTCGAGATGGGCGTGGTGAAGAGCAAGGTGGACGTGCGGTCCATGCTCAAGAGCTACTGATCGCAGCGTGAAGCTCTCCGCCGACTCCGCCGCCCCGCTCGCCGGCGCCGCCGCGTTCATCGCGCTGTGGTGGCTCGCCGCCTCCGCGAAGTGGGTGGACCCGGTGCTCCTGCCCGCGCCGGACGCGGCCTTCCGCGCGCTGTGGGAGGGGCTCGCCGGCGGTCCGCTCGCGCAGGACTTCCTGAAGACCGTCGGGCGCACGCTCCTGTCGCTGGCGATCGCCGCCGCGATCGCGGTGCCGCTCGGCATCGTGCTCGGCTCGTCGGCGCGCCTCTACGGCTCGGTCGAGTTCGTGGTCGACTTCTTCCGCTCGACGCCGGCCTCGGCGATGTTTCCGCTGTTCCTCGTGCTGTTCGGCGTGGGCGAGGAGACCAAGATCGCGGTGGCCGCCTTCGGCGCCGCGCTGGTGATCCTCTTCAACGTCGCCTACGGGGTGATGAACGCGCGCAAGACCCGCCAGCTCGCCGCCCGCGTCATGGGCGCCTCCGGTGCGCGCGTGATGCTCGACGTCACGCTCTGGGAGTCGCTGCCGCAGACCTTCGTCGGGCTGCGGTCCGGCGTCTCGCTGGCGCTGGTGATCGTCATCGTCGCGGAGATGTTCATCGGCTCCACCGACGGGCTCGGCCAGCGCGTCATCAACGCGCAGATGATCTTCGACATGCCGACGATGTACGCGGCCATCTTCGCGGCCGGCGCGCTGGGCTACGGGCTCAACCTCATGTTCCTGCTGATCGAGCGCGCGTTCGTGCACTGGGGTGGCAAATGAACACGCCCCTGCGCGTCGCCATCGTCGGCTCCGGGGTGGCCGGCAGCCTCATCGCAAGAGCGCTCGCCGACCGCGGCGACGTCGCGCTCACCTGCTTCGAGCGCGTCGGCGCCACCGACCAGTCGGACTCGGGCACCGGCCTCAACATCGGCCCGAACGGCATCAAGTCGCTCGCCAGCCTCGACCCGGCGTTCGCCGCGCGCATCGCCGAGATCTCGCTGCCGTGGCGGCGCTGGCAGGTGTGGGTCGCCGACGGCACGCCGGTCTTCGACCTGGACCTCGCGACCGTCGCCGACAACCCGGGCATCCGCATCCGCTGGTCGTCGCTCTACGGCTTCCTGCGCGGGCTGGTGGCCGACCGCCTGCGCTTCCGCAGCGAGGTGCACGGCGTGCGCTATGCCGACGGCGGCGCGAGCGTCGAGCTCTACGTCGACGAGAACGGCGAGCGCCGCTGGGTCGGGCCGTTCGACCTCGTCGTCGCCGCCGACGGCCGCTACTCCGGGCTGCGCGAACAGCTCGCCGGCAAGCCGGCCGTGCGGCAGATGGGGGTCGCACTCGCGCGGCTGCTGGTGCCGGACGACGCGCACGGCCTGATCGACGACTATGCGCAGTGGTACAGCGGTCACCATCGCCTGTTCGGCTACCGCGTGCCGGGCAATCATCTCTACCTCACCGCGTCGTTTCCGCTCGGCCCCGACTTCCAGGTGCCGGAGACCATCCGTCAGCCCGCAGCGATGCGCCGTGCGCTGACGCGCCCGGGCCGGCTCTGCGATGCCGCGGAGTACGTGATCGAGAAGCTCTGCGAGCACGCGGCCTCGCTGCACTGGGCGCGCAACCAGGAAGCCGATCCGCTGTTCCGCGATCTGCTCGGCCGCGTGCTCATCGTCGGCGACGCGGCCCATCCGATGGTGCCCACCCTCGGCCAGGGTGCCACCGCCGCGATGGAGGACGCAGTGGCGGCCGTGGACGAGCTGTGCACGGCGCTCGACGCCGGGCTCGTCGACGTGCCGGCCGTCACCGCGGCCGTCGCCGCGCGGCGCACGGCCCGCGTGCGCTTCGTTCAGCAGCTGTCCTGGGACGCGAGCGGCCCCATGCTCGCCGGCGCCGACCCGCTCGCGGCGCACCGGCCGCTGCTCACGCCGGCCTTCCACGAGGCGCTCGGGCGCGTGTATCGCGACGCCGACGTGGTGCGCGAACGGCAGGGCGCATGAACGCACCGCCCGCCTCGCCGCACCTGCGTCCGGCGACACCGCAGGGCTTCCAGCCCGGGCCGAAGGGCACGCACATCACCATCCGCGGCCTGTCGAAGGCGTTCGGCGGCCAGCCGCTGTACCGCGACTTCGACCTCGACCTGCCGCGCAACAAGCTGATCTCGGTGTTCGGGCCGAACGGCTGCGGCAAGTCCACGCTGATCAACATGGTCGCCGGCCTCCTGCCGATGGACGCGGGCGAGATCCTCTTCGACGGCAAGACGCTGCGCCAGACCACGATCGGCTACGTGTTCCAGAACTACCGCGAGGCGCTGTTTCCGTGGAAGCGCGCCCTCGACAACATCCGCTATCCGCTCCAGCGCGCACGCCTGCCGCGCGGCGAGATCGCCGCGCGCGTGGACGAGGTGGTGCAGTCGTTCGACGTGAAGTTCGATCTCGCGCGGTATCCGTACGAGCTCTCCGGCGGCCAGCAGCAGCTGGTGTCGATCATGCGTGCGCTCGCGCCGAAGCCCGAGGTGCTGTTCCTCGACGAGCCGTTCTCCGCGCTGGACTACGAGATGACGCTGTTCATGCGCGACAAGCTGCAGGAGGTGTTCGTGCACAGCCCGGTGACCACCGTGCTGGTCTCGCACGATCTGGAGGAGGCGGTGTATCTCGCCGACGAGATCCTCCTGCTGACGCGCCGGCCGACGCGCATCGCGGAACGGATTGCATTCGATGCCCCGCGGCCGCGCACACCGGGTACCTTGTCGGACGAAGGCTTCGTGCACACCAAGGCGGTGTGCCTGGAGATCTTCCAGCAGGAGGTTCGCCGCTAGCGTCAGTCCCCACGCCGTCCTATCTGAAGGAGCAAGACCATGATGCGTCAACTCGCCGCACTCGCAGCTTGCTTGTCCCTCGCGCTTGCCGCCGGCCCTGCCGCGGCCGCTTTCGACTACTTCCTGAAGCTCGACGGCATCGACGGCGAATCGACCGACGACCGCCACAAGAACGAGATCGACATCCTGTCGTTCTCCTGGGGCGTGACCGCCCAGATCGGTCCGCGCGGCGCGACGCCCGTCTTCGGGCCCTTCGAGTGGGCGCAGTACGTCGACAAGAGCGTGCCCCAGTCGTTCCTGAAGCTCACCGCCGGCGACCGCATCGCGTCGGCGGTTCTGTCCGTCGATACGATCGGGGAAACCGCGGCCACCTTCTTCACCATGACCTTCGACGACGTCCTGCTCACGAAGCTCAGCACGGCGGGCGCCGCGGGCGGATTGCTGATCGCCGATCTCGCCTTCGAGGACTACTCGCGGGTCAAGCTCTCCTATCGTCCGCAGAAGAAGGACGGCTCGCTGGACGCGCCCGTCGAGGGCGAGTTCGACATCGAGAAGGGCACCTTCCGCGGCGAGGCGCTCGCGCTCATGGGCCTCTTCATGGTGACCGACTTCGATGCCTCCGCCGTGGTGCTCGAGCCGGTCCCCGAGCCGTCGACCTACGCCCTGCTCGCCGGCGGACTGCTGCTGCTGGGCGCGGCCGCGCGCCGGCGCGCCTGACCGCTCACGCCGGACGCGCGATCACCGCGACCAGCCCGCCCCCGTCCGGCCCCTGGTGCTCCGCGCCGCCGGACACGAAGATGCGCCCGTCGCCGATCACCCCCGCGACGAGCCCGCCCACCGCGCCGCGGACGTGGCGCTGTGCGTTGATGTCGGTGTCGTCCAGCATCGTGTGACGGTGGCCGCGGATCGCGCCGCGCCGGTCGGGCTCGCACTTCACCAGCACCGCGGCGATGCGCGCGCGGTCGGCCTCGCCGACCTGCGGGGCGGCGGCGATGCCGAGGTCGGCGAGCGCCGCATGCACGCCGCCGATGTCGAGGGCGTCGGCCATCGGGCGGCAGGCGACGGCGAGGTCGCCGCCCCATCCCGCGCTGTTGCCGAGCACGACGACTTCGTTGGCGGCGATCTCCACGCCCGAGGAGATGCTCGCGCGAGCGGAGCACACCGCGAAATCACGCAGGAACGCCTCGTCGCGAACCTGTGACGCGTCGATCTCGCCGAGCGCCAGCGCGACGCCGAAAGCACCGGCGGCGCGGGCGAGGGCCATCGAGCGATTCGCGTCCGTGGTCGCCACCGTCCCGCCACGCGCCAGCGCCTCGTTCGCGCGCTGCGCGGTCAGCACCGGCGCCTTGACCTGCACGAAGGCCACCTCCCGCGCGTCGTCGAGACCGGCATCGCGCATCGCCGCGCGCACGCACTCGGCCACCGCATGCGCGTGCGCGGCACGGCCGATGTCCTCGTAGCGCGTCGGCATGCTGAAGGCCACGCCGATTGCCAGGCGCCGCGCACCGCTCGCCCCGCCTTCCGGCTCGCGGACGAACACCACGTAATGCGGCGAGAGCACCCCCTCGGTGCCGCCCGAGAGCACGCAGGGAATGCGCGCCGCGAGCACCTCGGCCGCTTCGCCGGTGCGCGAGGCGAGCAGCGCGAACAGCGACTGGGTGAAATAGCCGCGCGTGAAATCGTTGACCCCGCCGTTGCCCTCGGTCTTGCCGATGATGGCCGCGATGCGCCGCGGGTCGATGCGGCCCGCGTCGATCGCGGCCGCGAGCGCCGAGAGGTCGCCCGGGTGCCCCATCGCGAGCCGATGCACGGCCGTACGCATGAACCTGTCCCCTGTTCTAGACTCGAAGCATGATGACGCACTTCTCCCCCCGCCGTCGCGCGTTCCTGCAGGCCGCGGCGCTGCTTGGCGCGGCGGGCGTGACGGGCGCCGCCCGCACGCAACCTTCCCTCCGCGAGTACACGCTGGCCCCGGCACCGGCGAAGGTCGCGCTGGTCGGCGACCCGTATCCGCCGACCGACCTATGGACGTTCGACGGCCGCGCGCCCGGACCCGAACTGCGCGTGCGCCAGGGCGAGCGCCTGCGCATCGTCGTGACGAACGGGCTGCCGCAGGAGACAACGGTGCACTGGCACGGCGTGCGCGTCCCGCACGCCATGGACGGCGTGCCTCACCTGACGCAGCCGCCGATCGGTCCGGGCGGACGCTTCGTGTACGAGTTCGACGCGGTCGATGCCGGCACCTACTGGTATCACCCGCACTCGGCGAGCTACGAGCAGGTGGCGCGGGGACTGTTCGGCGCGCTCATCGTCGAGGAGCGCGAGCGCGTGGCGGTCGATCGCGACGTGACGTGGGTGCTGTCCGACTGGCGGCTCACGCGCGAGGCGCAACTGCGCACCGATTTCCGCCAGATGTTCGACGTGGCGCACGCCGGCCGGCTCGGCAACACCGTCACCGTGAACGGCGTCGTCGCGGACAGCTTCGACGTGCGCGCGGGCGAGCGCGTGCGCCTGCGGCTGGTGAACACCGCGGTGGCGCGCATCTTCGGGCTGCGCTTCGACGGGCACGTGCCCGTGGTCGTTGCCTACGACGGCCAGCCGGTCACGCCTCACCCGCCGGCGGACGGGCGCGTGGTGCTCGGGCCGGGCGAGCGCGTGGACCTGGTGATCGACATGTCGGCCACGCCAGGGGCGCGCTTCGCCGTCACCGACGACTTCTACCCCCGCAACGCCTACCGCCTGCTCGACCTCGCTTACGGCCGCGAGCCCGCGCTCCGCGACCGGCCGCCGGCGCCGTTCCTCAAGCTGCCGGACAACCTGCTCGCCGAACCCGACCTCGACCGGGCCGTCACCCACGAGATCGTGCTGGCGGGCGGCGCCATGGGCGGCATGGGGATGGGCGGGGGGATGGGACCGGGCGGCATGCAGGGGATGATGGCCCGCGGCATGGTCTGGATGATCAACGGCCATGCGGTGGCGGAGTCCGACCACGGCCATGCGCCGCTGTTCACACTGGCGCGCAATCAGTCGTGCGTCATGCGCTTCGTCAACGACACGGCGTGGCACCATCCCATGCACCTGCATGGTCATTTTTTCCGGGTCCTTTCCCGGAACGGCGTACCGACTCGGCATCGGGAGTGGCGCGACACCGTCCTGCTGGCGCCGCGGGAACGTGCCGAAGTGGCGCTCGTTGCCGACAACCCCGGCGATTGGATGCTGCACTGCCATGTCCTGGACCACCAAGCGGGCGGCATGATGGGGACGATCCGGGTCGCGTGAGCCGATCAGCGGTCGCTTATTTTGATTGTGCCGATTGTAAAAAGCGATTACCACGCCGCGGTAAGGGGCATAATCCTTGCTCCCGCGTCCTACCCGCCATGGAACACTTCGAGAACCTGACCTGCCCTGCCTGCGGCAAGCCTTCCGAACGGCCGTTGGCGAGCTACCTCGCGCAGCCGCTCTGGCGCTGCGGGTGTGGCTATACCGTGACGCTGCCCGTCGCGCAGGTGCAGGCGATGCTCGCCCGTATCGAAGTCGCGAAGCGCCTCGTGCGCTTCACGGAGCTCCCCACGGAGTAGCTCGGCAGCGCGTCTAGACGACGTGGTCCGGCGCCAGCCGGCAGGGCACGTCGCAGTCGTCCACCTCGATCTGCAGGGTCGCGTGCGGGATGCGAAATCGCCGCTCGAGCTCGCGCCCGATGTCGACGAGAAACGCGTCCCCGGGATGCCCCCCGGGCATCACCAGGTGCGCGGTGAGGGCCGCTTCCGTCGTGCTCATCGACCAGATGTGCAGGTCGTGCACCTCCGTCACCCCGGCCAGCGAGGACAGATACCCGCGCACCTCGCCCGGATCGATGCCGCGCGGCACCGCGTGCAGCGCGAGCCGCAGCGACTCGCGCAAGAGGCCCCAGGTGCCGAAGAAGATCGCCGCGACGATCGCGAGGCTCGCCGCCGGATCGAGCCACTGCCAGCCGGTGGCCATGATGACGAGGCCCGACACGACGACGCCGAGCGACACCGCGGCGTCGGCCACCATGTGGAGGTACGCCCCGCGGACGTTCAGGTCGCGCTTGCGGTCCCGCATGAAGAGCCAGGCCGTCACCGCATTGACCACGATGCCGACTGCGGCCACGGCGGCGATGAAGCCGCCTTCGATGGGCGCAGGGGCGTCGAAGCGGCGGACCGCCTCGAGCGCGATGGCGCCGCACGCGACGAGCAGCAGCAACCCGTTGACGAGCGCCGCCCAGATGGTCGTCGAACGCAGGCCGTAGGTGTAGCGCGCGGACGGCGCGGTGCGACCCAGCGTCGCCGCGCCCCAGGCGAGCGCGAGCCCGAGCACGTCGGAGAGGTTGTGGCCGGCGTCGGCGAGCAGGGCGAGCGAACCCTGCCACAGGCCGATGCCGGCTTCGATCAGCACATAGCCGAGGTTGAGCGCGATGCCGATGCCGAAGGCCCGGCCGACGCGCGCCTCGGCCTCGTGCGCCGCCCGCGCATGCCCATGCTGCCAGTGATGGTGGTGGTGGTGGTGGTGCGATGCCGACATGCCTCAAGCATAACGGAGCGCGGCAGCGTCCGGCGCGCGGGCCAGCCCCCGCCGGCGCATGATGAGATACGCCGCCGGGATCACCAGCATCGACAGCAGCGGTGCGCTCACCATCCCGCCGATCATCGGCGCGGCGATGCGCTGCATGATCTCCGCGCCGGTGCCGTGCGACCACATGATCGGCGCGAGGCCGGCGAGGATCGTCGCCACCGTCATCGCCTTCGGCCGCACCCGCAGCACCGCACCCTCGTGCAGCGCGGCCTCGAGATCCGCCACCGTGCGCATTTCGCCGGCCGCCTCGCGCCGCTCGATGGCTTGGCGCAGATAGAGCAGCATCACCACGCCGAACTCGGCCGCGACGCCGGCCAGCGCGATGAAACCCACTGCCGAGGCCACCGAAAGGTTGTGGCCGAGCAGGTCGATGAACCAGAACCCGCCGACCAGCGCGAACGGCACGGCCACCATGATGAGCGCGGCCTCGTCGAAGCGCCGGAACGTGAGATAGAGCAGCACGAAGACGATCAGCAGCGTGAACGGCACGACCACGCCGAGGCGCGCCTTCGCGCGCTCGAGGTACTCGAACTGGCCCGACCACGCGACCGAGTAGCCCGCCGGCAGCTTCACCTGCGCGGCGACCGCCTGGCGCGCGTCGGCCACCACCGCCGCGAGGTCGCGGCCGCGGATGTCCACGTACACCCAGCCGGAGAGGCGCGCGTTCTCGCTGCGGAGCATCGGCGGTCCGTCGGTGATCGCGATGCCGGCCACCGCGCCGAGCGGAATCTGCGCGCCGCGCTCGGTGACCACGGGCAGGCGGCGCAGCTTCTCCACCGAGTCGCGCAGCTCGCGCGGATAGCGCACGTTGATCGGGAAGCGCTGCAGGCCCTCGATGGTCTCGCCGATGTTCTCGCCGCCGATCGCCGCGGCGACGATCTCCTGCACGTCCGAGACGTTCATCCCGAAGCGCGCGGCCGCGGCGCGGTCGACCTTCACGTCGATGTAGCGCCCGCCGGTGAGGCGCTCGGCGAGCGCGGAGCTCACGCCGGGCACGTCCTTCACGACGCGCTCGATGTCGGCCGCGACCCGCTCGATGGTCGCGAGGTCCGCCCCGGCGACCTTGATGCCGAGCGGGCTCTTGATGCCGGTGGCGAGCATGTCGATGCGGTTGCGGATCGGCGGCACCCAGATGTTGGCGAGGCCCGGCACCTTCACCAGCGCGTCGAGCTCCTCGACGAGCTTCTCCACCGTCATGCCGGGCCGCCACTCCGACGGGTCCTTCAGCTGGATGACGGTCTCGATCATCTCGAGCGGCGCGGGATCGGTCGCAGTCTCCGCACGTCCGGCCTTGCCGAACACGCGTTTGACCTCGGGCACGGTGCGGATCAGGCGGTCGGTCTGCTGCAGGATCTCCGCCGCCTTGCCGGGCGCGAGTCCCGGCAGCGCGGTCGGCATGTACAGCAGGTCGCCTTCGTACAGCGGCGGCATGAACTCGCCGCCGATGCGCGAGAGGGGAATCCACGTGGAGGCGGCGACCAGCACCGCGATCGCAAGCGTGGCCCACGGCCATCTCAGCACCGCATTCAGCAGCGGCTCGTAGATCGCGATCAGGAAGCGGTTGACCGGATTCGCCCGCTCCTCCGGGATCCTGCCGCGCACGAGGTAGCCCATGAGCACCGGGATCAGCGTGACGGCCAGGCCGGCGGCCGCCGCCATCGCGTAGGTCTTGGTGTAGGCGAGCGGGGAGAAGAGCCGCCCCTCCTGCGCCTGCAGGGCGAACACCGGGACGAACGACAGCGTGATGATGAGCAGGCTGAAGAAGAGCGCCGGACCGACCTCCGCCGAGGCATCCGCGACGATGCGCCAGCGCTCGTCGTTGGAAAGCCGCTCGCCGACGTGCCGGTGATGCCAGGCCTCGAGGTGCTTGTGCGCGTTCTCGATCATCACCACCGCGGCATCCACCATGGCGCCGATGGCGATGGCGATCCCGCCGAGCGACATGATGTTGGCGTTCACGCCCTGGTACTGCATGACGATGAACGCCATCAGCACGCCGAGCGGCAGCGAGACGATCGCCACGAGCGAGGAGCGCACGTGGAACAGGAACACGAGGCACACCAGCGCGACGACGATGAACTCCTCCACCAGCTTCTCGGCGAGATGGCGCACCGAGCGCTCGATCAGGCCCGAGCGGTCGTAGGTCTCGACCACCTCGACGCCCTCCGGCAGGCTGCCCTTCAGCTCCGCGAGCTTCGCCTTCACCGCGTAGATGGTTTCCAGCGCGTTCTTGCCGGCGCGCATCACGATCACGCCGCCCGCGACCTCGCCCTCGCCGTCGAGGTCGGCGATGCCGCGGCGCATCTCGGGACCGACCTGCACGTGCGCCACGTCGCGCAGCGTGACCGGCGTGCCGGTTTCGCTCGTCATGATCGGGATCGCGCGGAAATCCTCCAGCGAGGCGAGGTAGCCGCTCGCGCGCACCATGTACTCCGCCTCGCCCAGCTCGATCACCGAGCCGCCGGTCTCGCGGTTGGCGTTCTTCACCGCGTTGATCACCATGGCGTGCGGAATGCCGTACGCGCGCAGGCGCGCCGGGTCGAGCACGATCTGGTACTGGCGCACCATGCCGCCGACGGTGGCGACCTCGGCGACGTTCGGCACCGTCTTCAGCTCGTAGCGCAGGAACCAGTCCTGGATCGCGCGCAGCTGGCCGAGGTCGTGGCGGCCGGTGCGGTCCACCAGCGCGTACTGGTAGATCCAGCCGACGCCGGTGGCATCGGGGCCGAGCGCCGGCACCGCCCCCGCGGGCAGCCGCGATTGGACCTGGTTGAGGTACTCCAGCACGCGCGAGCGTGCCCAGTACGGATCGGTGCCGTCCTCGAACAGGATGTAGACGAACGAGTCGCCGAAGAAGGAGTAGCCGCGTACCGCCTTCGCGCCCGGCACCGACAGCATGGTGGTGGTGAGCGGATAGGTGACCTGGTCCTCGACGATGCGCGGCGCCTGACCCGGGTAGGTGGTGCGGATGATCACCTGCACGTCGGACAGATCCGGAATCGCATCGAGCGGCGTGCGCAGCAGCGACCACGTGCCCCATGCGCTCACCAGCACCGTGGCCAGCAGCACCAGGAAGCGGTTGGCGATCGACCAGCGGATGAGCGCGGCGATCACTTGCGGCTCCCGTGGTCGTGCGGCGCCGGCTTCACCGCGCCGGCCGCCGCCTGGCCGCCGGTCGCGCGCTCGATCTTCGTCACCTCCCAGTCGCCGTCCTTCGCGCCCGCGCGGAACTCGAACGTGATGCGGTCGCCGGGCTTCACGCCGGCCGGCACGCCCTCCTTCGGCGGAATGAACTCCATGGTCATCTCCGGCCACTTGAGCGCCGGCACCGGCGCATGGCTGATGGTGAGCGCGTCGCTTGCGACGTGCTCCAGCACGCCGTCGGTGCGGTGCAGGTCGGCGCCGCCCTGCATGCGCGTGCCGCTCGCGCGCAGGCTCGCCTCGGAGTCGATGAGGAACTGGCCGGACACGACCACGCGCGTGCCCGCCTCGATGCCCTTCACGATCTCGGTGCGCCCGCCGCCCTCGGCGCCCACCTGCACGTCGACCGGCCGGAACCGGCCGTCGCCGTCGGCGACCACCACGACGTTGCGCTCGCCCGTGCGGATCACCGCCTCGTTCGGCACGAGCAGCGCGGGCCGCGCGGCGTCGGGACGGAACTCGAGCGTCGCGAACATGCCCGGCTTGAGCTTCGCGCCGGGATTGGCGAGCTCGATGCGCGCGCGGATGGAACGCGTGGCCGCCTCCACCTCCGGCAGGATCGCGCCGACCTTGCCCTTGAACACCTCGCCCGGATACGCCGCCACGCGAGCTTCGACCGGCGCCCCGGGGCGCAGCACCGCGCCCAGCGTCTCGGGCACCTGCGCGTTCACCCACACCGTACCGAGGTTGACGATGCGGAAGAGCGTCGCCCCCGCCATGACCGTCATGCCTTCGCGCACGTCGAGTTCGCTCACCACGCCGTCGATCGGCGAGTACAGCGTGATGCGCGACTGCGGCATCTGGCTCGCCTCCAGCCGCTGCACCTGCTGCTCGCTCATGCCGAGCAGCAGGAGGCGCGCGCGGGCGGCGGCGCGCAGATCCTCCGCGCCGGCGATCTGCGAGCGCAGCAGCGCGAGGTATTCCTCCTGCGCACCGGTCCATTCGGGCACCAGCAGCTCGACCAGCGGCGCGCCCTTCGCCACCGGGTCGAGCGGCGCGCGCGCGTGCAGCTTCTCGACGAAGCCGGCGGTGCGGGCCTGCAGCACGACGACGCCGCGCTCGTTCCAGGCGACGCTGCCCACCGCTTCGAAGCGCCGCTCCAGGCTGCCCTGCTCGGCGGCCACGGTGCGCACGCCGAGGTTCTGCACGACGCGGGGATCGATGCTGACGCCGCCGCCCGCATCGGCCGCCTCGTCGGCGTACTTGGGTACCAGCTGCATGTCCATGAAGGGCGACTTGCCCGGCTTGTCGAACTTCGTCGCCGGGTACATCGGGTCGTACCAGTACAGCACCTTGCGTTCCCCCTGCGGCGCGGCGGGGCCGGTCGCAGCGGTCTGCGGGGCCGGGGCCGGAGCGGCGTGCTGCGCGGCGTACCAGTAGCCGCCGGCGGCGCCCAGGACGATCGCCAGTGCGATCGCGGATGCGGTTCTCATTTGCTCTCCTCCTCGGGGACGAGGAAGCTCAGGGCGGACCACGCGCGGCCGCGCTCGAGCAGTGCGTTGTGCAGCCCGAGGCGCGTCTCGGCTTCGCCGCGGCGCGCTTCGATCACCCCGGCGAGCTCGCCGCGCCCGCCGCGATAGGCGGACGTCGCGGCCTGCACGCGCTCCTTCGCCAGCGGCACCAGCACGGTCTCGAAGCGCTGCACGCGGCGGTTCCAGGTCTCCCAGTCGATCACCGCGCTGCGCACGGCCGCCTCGTAGGTGCGGCGCGTGTCCTCGCGCTGCGCGCGCACGCGCTCGAGCATCGCCTGCTGCGCGGCGATGTCGCGGTCCTGCCGGTTGCCCGAGAGCACCGGCAGATCCACGCTGAACATCACCGACACGAGGTTGGAGAAATAGGGCGAGCGCTGGCCGTACGACACCTCGACGCCCCAGTCGGGCTTCTTCATGCTCTGCGCGAGCGCGATGTCGCTCTTCGCCGCGCTTTCCCGCGCCTCGTACACGGCGAGCGTGGGATGCGAGTCGAGCGAGGCGAGCAGGCTCTCCACGGGTCGCGGCAGCTTCGACACGTCGGGCGCCGCGCCCACCGGACGCTCCGCATCCGGACCGATGAACTGGGCGAGCTGCACGACCGCGCGCTTCAGCACGCGCTCCTGCTCGATGACCTCGTCGCGCGCCGATTCCAGGGCGCTGCGCGCCATGAACCCCTCGGCGGTGGGCGCCCGGCCCGCGGTAATCGCGGCGGCCACGGTCTCCTGTTGCAGTTGCATGGCGCTCACCAGATCGGCCATCACCTCCAGCGCGCGCGTCGCGTGCAGCACCTCGTACCACGCCATCGCGGCCTCGCGGCGAATGTTCGTGCGCTCCAGGCGCAGCATCGCCTGCTCCACCTCGCGCTCGGCGTTCGCGCGCTCGCCGCGCGCGCGACGCTTGTCGGCGTTGGGAAACTCCTGCATCACGCCGATGCGCTTCATGGTCATCGACTCGCGCGTCAGGCTCCACGCCTCGTCGCTGCTCACCGGCAGGTTGTCGATGCCGAAGCGCAGCTTGGGATCGGGCAGCTCGGCCGCGCGCGCGGCCATCTCGCCGGCGGCGTGGATGGTCGAGGACTGTGCGGAGAGCTTCGCGGAGCGCTGCACGGCGAGGCCCACGGCCTCCCGCATCGACAGCGGCTGCGCGTGCGCGGCCCCCAGTGCGGCAGCGAGCAGCGCGCCCACCAGCAGGGCGCGCGGGCGCGGGCGACGGTTCATGATGCGTCCCTCATTTCTCGATTCTCGTCACGACGTAATCGGCGCCCTGCTGCTCGACGCGGAAGCGGACCTTGTCGCCCACCTTGAGCGTCTCCAGCGCCGCCCGGTCCTTCACCGCGAAGGACATCGTCATCGGCGGCATGTCGAGGTTGGCGAGCGGCCCGTGCTTGAGGGTGACCTTGCCGTTGGCGAGGTCGAGCTTGCGCACCTCTCCTTCGGAGAGCGGTGCGGTGGCGGCCGATGCCGCCGGCTTCCCGTGGGCGCCGTGGTTGTGCTGGGCGAGGGCCGGGACAGCGGCGACGGCGAGCACCGTGGCGGCGAGGGCGGCGGGGACGAGCTTCATGCGGATCTCCTGGTCATTTGCCGTAGCGGGCATACACGGTGGGCTGGCCGTCGTGGCGGATGAGCAGCACTTCGTACGGGTCGACGCGGCTGCCCTGCTCCATGCCGGGCGAGCCGACCGGCATGCCGGGCACGGCGAGGCCGAGCGCCCTCGGCTTCTCCTTGAGCAGCCGGCGGATCTCGCGCGCGGGCACGTGACCCTCGATCACGTAGCCGCCGACGCGGGCGGTGTGGCAGCTGCCGTAGTCATCGGGCAGACCGAAGCGGCGGCGGTACTCGCCGGGCTCGCGGACGTCCAGCGCGCGCACCGCGAAGCCGTTGACGAGCAGGTGCTTGACCCAATCGTTGCAGCAGCCGCAGGTCGGGCTCTTGAAGACTTCGATGGTTTCCGGCGCGGCGAAGGTACGGGCCGACACCACGGCGAGTGCCGCCGCGGCGAGAAAGGTTCTGCGATGCATGTCTCTGGTTCCCTGGAACGGATTGCGACGCTCCCGCAGCCCGACTGCCGGTGCCGGCAGTGGCGCTGCCGGCCCGCGGCCGGTGCGAGCGCACGGGAGATGGCGGCGACCCGGTCGCGCGTCAGCGCGACGCCGTCGGGGCGCCTGGCTGAGCGGCTACGCTCTGGGCGGCCGCTGCGGCTGCTCGGGGATGTGCGAGCGGTCGTGGACGACGCGCGCCGGGGCGTCGAAGCGCTCCGCGGCGGCGAACAAGCCGAACCGGTGCACCGGCGCGGCGGAGAAATGCGGACAGCAGAGGTGCCCGGGGTTGGCGCCGGGGCCGCCGTCATGGCCGTCCGGCTCATCCAGCGCGCTCGTCGGCTCGAACTCCAGCACGGCGTGCTGATGGCACGGCGTGTCGGCGTCCTCGACCTGCATGACGCCCCCGGTCTGCGGACAGCAGCCGACGAGCAGCGGCAGCGCGGCGGCTTGCAGCGGCAGCCACGCGACCAGCATAAAGACCACCCAGCGTGCGAATCGGCGCATCACGGGGCACAGCTTACCCCGAAGCCGAAACCGGCTCCATTGCGGCAGGTCAAACCGCGTGCCGGGCGACGCTGCGAGCCGGGTGCCCCCCGCCGTTGCCGTCCCGCGGCGTGCCCGACTATGCTTCGCCCTCCCTTCCACCGCGCCGGAACGAATCATGACAAGACTCCTGCTGGTCGCCGTCTGCCTGTTTGCCACCGCTACTGCCGTTCACGCCCAGACCCTCGAGCGCATCCGGTCGAGCGGCACCGTGAACGTGGCGTACCGCGCCGACTCGTTCCCGTTCTCCTTCGAGGACCCGAACACGAAGCAGCCGGCCGGGTACACGGTGGACATCTGCAAGCGCGTCGTCGCGAGCCTCCAGCAGCAGCTGAAGCTGCAGAACCTGCAGATCAAGTGGGTGCCGGCGACGGCGCAGAACCGCCTCGACCTGGTCGCGAATCGCCAGGCCGACATGGAGTGCGGGGCGACGACCGCCACGCTCGGGCGGATGGAGCGGGTCGACTTCTCCAACCTCGTGTTCGTGGACGGCGGCGGGCTGCTGGTGAAGGTCGATGCGAACATCAAGTCGCTGGCCGACCTCGCCGGCAAGAGGATCGCGGTGATCGGCGGCACCACCACCGAGCGCGCGCTCGCCCAGGCGCTGAAGCAGCGGCTGGTCAATGCGCAGATCACGCCCGTCAAGGCCCGCGAGGAGGGGCTGTCCCAGCTCGAGCGCGGCACCGTCGACGCCTTCGCGAGCGACCGGGTGCTGCTGGTGGGCCTGGGCGACAAGGCCATCGACCCGAAGAAGCTGACGATGCTGTCGGAGGATTTCTCGTTCGAGCCGTACGCCATCGTCCTGCCGCGCGGCGACGCCGGCCTGCGCACCGCCGTGAACCGCGGCCTCGCGCAGCTCTACGGCAGCGGCGACATCGGCGAGATCTTCAACCGCTACTTCGGCAACTTCGGCCAGCCGAGCGTGCTGCTCGCGGCGATGTATTACCTCAACTCGCTGCCCGAGTAGTCGCGCCGCGCAGCCGCCCGTTGCGCCGCGCCGGCGCGACGGCCGCGGCCCCCGGCGCCCCATGGCCGGCCAGCTCCTCGAGAATCGGGCAGTCGGGGCGGCTGTCCCCATGGCAGCAGTGCGAGAGGTGCTCCAGCGTGGCCTTCATCTCGAGCAGCTCGCGCACCTTGGCCTCGAGATCGGCGATGTGCTTCAGCGCCAGCGCCTTCACCTGGCTGCTGGAGCGGCGGCGGTTCTTCCAGAGACTCAGCAGCTCACCGATCTCGGCGATCGAGAACCCCAGGTCGCGCGAGCGCGCGATGAAGCGCAGCACGTGGACGTCGTTCTCGCTGTACTGGCGGTAGCCGCTGTCGGTGCGCGCGGCCTTCGGCATCAGGCCCAGCGATTCGTAGTGCCGGATCATCTTGGCGGAGACCCCCGAGGCCTTCGCCGCTTCGCCGATGTTCATCGCTCGCCTCCCGGGCGCCACCGTTTCAGGAGCAGCGCATTGGACACCACGCTCACGCTGGAGAAGGCCATCGCCGCGCCGGCGATCACCGGGCTCAGCAGCCCGAGCGCCGCGAGCGGAATGCCGATCACGTTGTACACGAACGCCCAGAACAGGTTCTGGCGGATCTTGGCGTAGGTGCGATGCGAGAGGTCGATGGCGTCGGCGACGAGGCGCGGATCGCCGCGCATCAGGGTGATGCCGGCGGCCTCCATCGCGACGTCGGTGCCCGTGGACATGGCGATGCCGACGTCGGCCGCTGCCAGCGCCGGCGCATCGTTGATGCCGTCGCCCACCATCGCCACCACGCCGCCGGTCTGCTTGAGGGCGGCCACCACGCTCGCCTTGTCGCCGGGTAGCACCTCGGCGCGCACCTCGTCGAGACCCAACTGGCCGGCCACCGCCTGCGCACTGCCGGCGTTGTCGCCCGTGACCATGATGGTGCGGATGCGCCGCGCGCGGAGCGCCTCGACGGCAGCGCGCGCTTCCGGCTTCACCGTGTCGCCGAAGGCGAGCAGACCGACCAGGGTCGCGGCGTCCCCGTCGCGACGCGCCAGCCAGGACACCGTCCGTCCCGCGGACTCGGCGGCGCGCGCACTCGCGTCGAGCGGCGCGGTGGACACGCCCGCTTCGGTCATCAGCCGCCCGCTGCCGAGCAGCCACGTCGCTTCGCCCACGGTACCCGTGACGCCGCGCCCCGGCAGCGCCTTCGTGTCGCGCGCGGCGGGGATGGCAAGCCCGCGGGCGTCCATGTGTGCCAGCACGGCCTTTGCGAGCGGGTGCTCACTGCCACGCTGAAGCGCTGCAGCCGCGCGCAGGAGCTCGTCGGGTCGCTGTCCCGGCGCGGCTTCCACGTCGGCGAGCACGGGCTTGCCCGCGGTCAGCGTGCCGGTCTTGTCGAACGCGACCGCGGTGACGGCGTGCGCGTGCTCGAGCGCCTCGGCGTTCTTGATCAGGATGCCGTGGCGCGCGCCGGTGCCGGTGCCGGCCATGATCGCCGTCGGCGTCGCCAGCCCGAGCGCGCACGGACACGCGATCACCAGCACCGCCACCGCATTGAGGAGTGCCTGCTCCCAGTTGCCGCTCGAGAGCCCCCAGGCGAGCAGGGTGACGAGCGCGATGCCCAGCACCACCGGCACGAAGACCGCGCTCACGCGATCGACGAGGCGCTGGATCGGCGCCTTGGCCGCCTGCGCGCCCTCGACCATCCGGATGATGCGCGCGAGCATCGACTCCGCGCCCACCGCCAGGGTGCGCACCACCAGCACTCCATCCGCGTTCACCGACCCGCCGGTGACGCGGTCGCCCGGCTGCTTGCTGACCGGCAGGCTCTCGCCCGTGATCAGCGATTCGTCGACGTGGCTCGCGCCCTCCACGATCTCGCCGTCCACCGGCAAGCGCTCGCCGGGCCGCACGACGACCAGCTGACCCACCGCCACCCGCGCTGCCGGTACGTCCGTCTCGGTGCCATCGTCGCGGCGCACGCGTGCGGTCTCCGGCCGCAGCGCGGCGAGCGCGCGGATCGCGTCGGCGGTCTGGCGCTTGGCCCGCGCCTCCAGCCACTTGCCCAGCAGCACCAGGGTGATCACCGCGGCCGACGCCTCGAAATACAGGTGCGGCATGCCGTGGTCCGCGTGGCGCACGAGCAGGTACACGGAGAGTCCGTAGGCCGCCGACGTGCCGAGCGCGACGAGGAGGTCCATGTTTCCACTGCCGGCGCGCAACGCTTTCCAGCCGGCGCGGTAGAAGCGCGCGCCCAGCCAGAACTGCACCGGGGTCGCCAGGGCGAGCTGCACCCAGCCGGGCAGCATCCAGTGTGCGCCGAAGAGCTCGCCGACCATCGGCAGCACCAGCGGCAGCGTGAACAGGGCTGCGGCGGCGACCGGCCACCAGGAGGGGAGCCAGTCAGCCTTCGCTGCGGTGGGCGCCTCGTCGGCGGCCTCCACCACGGCCTTGAACCCGGCCCGCTCGATCGCGTCGCGCAGCGCGTCCACCGGGGTGCCGGCGACGGTGTCGATCGTGGCCTTCTCCGTGGCCAGATTGACCGCGGCCGCTGCGACGCCGGGCACCTTGAGCAGCTGGCGCTCGACGCGGGCGACGCACGACGCGCAGGTCATGCCCTCGATGCCGATCTCGACGGTACTGCGCGGCACCTCGTAGCCCGCGCGCTCGATCGCGCCGACGAGCGCATCGGGCGCGACCGCCGCATCGGCGGCGACGGTGGCGGTCTCATTGGCGAGATTGACGGCCACCTCGCGCACGCCGGGCACCTTCGCGAGGGCGCGCTCCACGCGGGTCACGCACGACGCGCAGGTCATGCCGGAGACCGGGAGCTTGATGGAGGCGCCCGCCGGGGCGGCCTGGTAGACGGCTTGCATGGTCAGGAATCCTGGTCGGAGACGAATGCCGCCATGATCAACGTTCCCATCGTGGGAGAGTCAAGCCCCCGGCCGCGCGTCGGCCGGCCTTGACTTTGCCACGATTGGAAGGTCGAGACTAGGGTCCTCCCAACGAACTTCAGGAGTGACCGACCATGCTGACGTACAAGGTGGAAGACATGACCTGCGGCGGGTGCGCCGCGAGCATCAAGCGCGCGCTGGCGCACGCCGACGCCGCCGCGGAGGTCGAGGTGGACCTCGCCGCGAAACTGGTGAAGGTGAATCCGCACGTAGCGGACGCCTCGAGGATCGAGGCGGCGATCCGGGACGCCGGGTTCACCCCGGCCCGCGAAGGCTGACGGGGGACGGCGCGCCCCGGCCGGGGCGCGCCGCGCGCGGCTACCGCGCCTGCTTCAGCAGCTCGATGCCGCGCTGGGCAATCTGCTCGTACTGGCGGACCGCCTCCTGCAGGAACTGCGCGCACTCCTGGCTGCCGGACTGCTGCGCGTCCTGCACGTACTTCTTCGCCGTCTCCGCGCCCTGCCCGGCGTGGTAGATGACACTCGCCATGTCGTAGTCGAGATTGCTGATCGGTTGTGCCGCCATCTTGGGCCTCGCTCGTTGAAGGATACGAGCCCCTGATCAAGCAGTTGGCGTACCAACAAGGCGCGGCTCGAGTCGACCGATCGCCGTCTCGGACGCGGCCCTCCTCCAGCACGTTCGCGCCCGCTTCGCTCCCTGCTCCGCGACGGCGACCTGGAACCGGCGCGAACCTTGCGGCGAAGCGCGACACCCTTTCGTCCCAAGGAGGACACGATGTCCCACAAGCCCCCGCGTGAATCGAAGAAGAAGGCCCAGCACACGGCCAAGGAAAAGAAGGCCCTGAAGCAGCAGAAAAAGCAGGCCGCGCAGACGCCGCCGTTCGTCAAGCACTAGGACTAGGCGCCCGGACCCGGCGAAGCGACCCGGTCGCACACGGCGGCAGCGCTCAGTGAACGGTCGCGCTGCCGGGTGCCCGGCTCACGCCGCCATCGGCATCGCTGCAGCACCCGGATGCATCAGGCTGCGAACGGAGGCGAAGCAGCCCGGGGCTGCTCGGAGCTGGCCCCATATCGCCCAGTACTCGCCGCGGCGCTCGGTCACCCGGAGCGTCACGATGGCGCCCCGCTCCACGTCCGACCCCGCGCCGCCCACGACGAGCCCATCCGCCGCGCCCCACGCCTGGGCGAGCAGACAATGCTCCAGGCGCTCGCGCCGGGTCGCACCGGCCAGCACGACTTCCGCGATCGCCATGAGCGGCGACCAGAGCAGGCAGCGGAAGCCTTCGACGTCCGGTTCGATCTCGGCATCGCGAATCGCGAACACCACGGACCCATCGTCGTCCCGCAAGCCGCTCCAGCTCGTCTCGGCGGAACGCAAGGTGACGCCCTGCGCGACGAACGCTTCCTGGCGCGACAGCCTGCGGAAAGGGAACAGCGTGAAGGCGGATTGCGTCATGGCTTGGCTCCTGGGACAAGGTTCGGGGCGAAGCCGGGGAGAAAGCGTTCTGCCGTCTGACGCGAAGCTTCGTTCAACCGTTATACGCGCTCGCGGCGACGGCGTGCGTCCTTTTGTTTTTTCACACCGGCGACGCAATGGGCACGATTCCGCAACTCAGAGGTCGGGCTCGTCCTGACGCTTCGGCTCGAGGATGAGCGGCTCGTCGGAGACCTTTTCCTGTGCGCCGTGCACGATGAGCAGGCTTCCCTGGTTCCACCTTCGGATCATGGAGGCCCGGGAGGCGAGGCTCGGCATCGGTCTGTCGCCCGCGGTGCTCACTTCGGGCGCTGCGGGGGTCACTTCGGGGTTGCGTTCGTCAGTCATCTGACTGGCTCCTTGCCGGTTCCCGAAGGGAAACCATGAAGATGGAGCCGAATGCGCGATGCGCAAGGACGCCACCAAAGATAAAGTGTGGAGATGGGCAATCCCTGCCATGGGCCCCGTGCGACTGCGTATGATGCAACACCTTCCACGCGGCACCCGTGTCTGCCGGCGCCGCGGCCCTTGCTCGAGCAGTGCGACCGCCCGCGTCGCCACCGCCGCGCTCCCGCACGATTCTTCCAAGGTGATCGCCCATGACGCGCTTTGCTTTTCGCTTGCCCCGTGTGCGGGCCTTCAGGACGCGTCGCGCCCGCGCTACACGTCGCGCGACGGATGCCTTGCGCGAGTGGATGATCTCCGGGGGACTCGCGCCCGCGTTGCGTACGCTCGCGGACAGCGCAAGGGACGCGCCGGCACGTGCGCTCCCCGCGGCGCGACGGCACGAAGGCGGCTTCCACGATCGTTCGTGCACCCGCGACGGCGCCACCCTGACCTACAAGCTTTACGTGCCGGCCGGTCACCGTACTGAGGGCGGAGACGGGCTGCCGCTCATCGTGATGCTTCACGGCTGCGGGCAATCGCCCGAGGACTTCGCCACCGGGACGCAAATGAACGCGCGGGCCGAGGAGCAGGGCTTCCTGGTGGCCTATCCCGCCCAGGCGCGCAATGCCAACGGCTCCAACTGCTGGAACTGGTTCGACGCCGAGAACCATGCAAGGGAGGGCGCCGAGCCGAGCCTCATCGCCGAAATGGTGAGACAGCTCGCGGCGGAGTATCGGGTGGATCGGAGGCGGGTCTTCGTCGCGGGGCTCTCCGCCGGCGCGGCCATGGCCGTGATCCTCGGCGAGACCTACCCCGACCTGTTCGCTGCCGTCGGGGCGCACTCCGGACTTCCGTACGCTGCGGCCCACGACGTCGCGAGTGCATATGCCGCGATGAACGGCGGCAACGCGTTCGCCGGGATGTCCCATCTCGGCGCCAAGCGCAGGATGCGTCGACCGCCGGCCGCCATGCCGACCAATGCCGTGCCGACGATCGTCTTCCACGGGGATGCCGACACGACCGTTCATGCGTGCAATGGCGACGAAATCGCCGCACAGGCCGCACATGCGGCGCACGCGAACCGATCCCATCGCGCTCCGCTGCGCTGCCTGGTGCAGCGCGACGGGGCGCACGGCGGGCGTGCCCTGGAGCGCACCACCCTGACCGACGCCGACGGCCGCCCGCTGATGGAACAGTGGCTCGTCCGCGGGGCGGGTCATGCGTGGTCGGGCGGCTCCCGCGCGGGATCGTTCACCGATCCGGTGGGGCCCGACGCTTCGGGCGAGATGGTGCGATTCTTCCTCGCGCAGTAGCCGCCGCCGGGGGCGCGCGGTCGGCCCGGCATCTCCGGCGTCCAGGCCATGGCATGTACCTTGCGCGCGAGCGGCAGGCCTGAGAAGGAGCACAGCCATGTTGATCCGACACGTCGGCCCGGCAGCCGGATATCGAGCGACGCACTACACGAAGAACGCGTGCGGCGACATCGAAACGCTCGCGGGACGTCGCGCCGATGGCGAAGCGTGGCTGATGACGGCTCGGGCCGCGATCGCGGGGATCGAGGCCGGACTGCTCCACGTGATGGTCGGCGGCGATGGCGGCCTTCGCCGGACGGTCGTCCACACCGATGCGGCAGGGATGCAGTATCTGCGGGAAGGAGATCGTTTCGTCGCGGTGCTGTCGTGACGCCCTCCGGGGCAACTAAATCGGACGCGGGGGCCGGGAACGCGTATAACGTTCAGACATTACCCTGCTTTCGCCGACGAGCGCGACGACGATTGGTGGCGGTGCGGCGCGTTGCCGCGGATCGTTCAAGGAGCGCCTCATGCGCAAGCACATGTACCCCTCGTCCAACCCTCGGCCGCCGATGGCATCCGAGTGGCTGGACCTGCACCGGATCGCGACCGTCGAGCTGACGTCCGAAGATCCGGACTTCCCGATCGAGGATGCGCTGGCGCTGGACGACGATCGCGCAGGATGGCGCGCCGCCGGTCCAGGTCAGCAGGTGATCCGCCTGGTGTTCGATTCGCCGCAGCGGGTGCGCCGCATCCACGTCCACTTCGTCGAGACCGCGGCCCCGCGCACGCAGGAGATCACGTTGGCGTGGGCGGGAGACCCGGATGGACGACCGCTGCTGGAGATCCTGCGCCAGCAGTGGAACTTCAGCGCACAGGGATCGGCGGAGGAGATCGAGGACTGGGACGTGGATCTGCCCAGCGTGATGGCCCTCGAGCTTCGCGTCACGCCGGACATCGGCGCAAACCACAACGGTGCGCGCGCGGTGGCTTCCCTGAAGGCGCTGCGCGTGGCGGGCGCCTGAGCGCGCATCGAACGCTTCGAGACACCTGGATTGGGACACGCTTCAATGGTCGACGATCGGAATCAATGGACGGGGCGCCCGGTCTGGGTCAAACCCGCCCTGGACGGCACGAAGCGGCGCGGAAGCGTCGTGAACACGCGGTGGCTTTCCGGAGAAAGCGGCCGCGAAGTCGTGATCATCGTGCGCGGCGGCGGCATCACGAGCGTCATGCAGAGCGCGCAGGGCACGCTCTGGGATTTCGACTGAGCGGGCGCGCCGCCTCCTTGTAATCGAAAAAATAATGCAGTTAGAGCAATGACGCAGTCGCGCGCCGCTCCTGCGTGCCGGTTGTCGCACCAAAAAAATTAATGTCGTTAAA
>CAZKHE010000046.1:0-31133 GCA_964552535.1 uncultured Enterobacteriaceae bacterium
GAGCGGCTCTTCAGCCGGCCGGCGTTCATCGACGCGCTAACCCCGTCCGAGAAGGTGATGCGCAAGTGACCGCGGCGGCGGGTCCCGCGCCGCTTACGCGGTTCCGCCGGCGCCGCGGCAGGGGGTAAACTCCCGCCCATGGCGGAACCCACCTCGACCAAGCCCTACCTGCTGCGCGCCCTCTACGAGTGGTGCGTCGACAACGGCTATACCCCGTACATCTCCGTGGTCGTGGACGCGCACACCCGCGTCCCGCCCGAGTACGTGCGCAACGGCGAGATCGTGCTGAACATCGGCCCGCTCGCCGCCAACCGCCTGAAGATGGGCAACGAGCAGGTCGAGTTCTCCGCGCGCTTCGGCGGGGTGGCGAAGGAGCTGTTCATCCCGGTCGGCCAGGTCTCGGCCATCTACGCGCGCGAGAACGGCCACGGCATGAGCTTCGAGATCGAGAAGAAGACCGGGTGGGAGGCGAGCGGGCAGCAGCTCGCCTCGCGCACCACCGGCAGGGCCTCGGACGACGAGCCCGAGCCGCCCGCCCCGCCCGCGGGCAAGCCGAGCCTGCGCGTCGTCAAGTAGGGCCAACCAGGGAGCCGTCATGCCGGGATACATCATCGCCGTGGTCAACGTGACCGACCTCGACAAGTACAAGGCCTATGCCGCAGAGGCGGGGCCGGCGACGCAGAAGTACGGCGGGAAGTACCTTGCGCGCGGCGGGCCCTTCGAGGTTCTGGAAGGAAGCTTCCCGGGGAAGCGCTTCGTGGTGCTGGAGTTCGAATCGGTGGAGAAGGCCAAGGCGTTCTACCACTCGCCGGAATACCAGGCGGCGCGCAAGCACCGCATCGGCGGCGCCGAGTTCAACATGGTGGTGGTGGAAGGCGCCTGAGTGGCGCGTTCCTTTCCTCGTGGCGCCGCGGATCGTCGGTCGGAGCCGGCTTAGCTCAGCAGGTAGAGCAGCTGATTTGTAATCAGAAGGTCACGGGTTCGATTCCTGTAGCCGGCACCATCCTGCACCGTTGACGAGCCTTCCACCGGGATTCCGCGCCATCGTGTTCGGCGCGAGCGGCGCGCTGGGCGGCGCTTTCGTCGAATTGCTCCGGGCGCGCCCGCGCTGCGGCGAGGTCGTCGGATTGAGCCGCGCCACGACGCCACGGTTCGAGCTCTGCGACGAGGAATCGATCCGCGCGTGCGCCGCGGCACTCGCCGACCGCGCGCCCTTCCATCTGCTCATCGATGCCACCGGCGCGCTCACCCTGGACGGCCTCGGCCCCGAGAGGCGCCTGGACGACCTGGATGCCGAACGTCTCGCGCGGGCGTTCGCGGTGAATGCGATCGGCCCCGCGCTGCTGATGAAGCACTTCGTCCCGCTGCTCCCACGACGCGAACGCTCGATCTTCGCCACGCTGTCCGCGCGAGTGGGAAGCATCGCCGACAACCGCAGGGGCGGCTGGTACGGCTACCGGGCGTCGAAGGCCGCGCTCAACATGCTCTTGCGGACCGCGGCGATCGAGGCCTGCCGGCAGCGACCGGAGGCGGTGTTCGCTGCGTTGCAGCCCGGCACCGTGCGCTCGCGGCTCTCCGCACCGTTCGTGACGGGGGACGATGCGCTGGCACCCGACGTCTCGGCGGCCATGCTGCTCGACGTGCTCGACGCCGCGCCCGCCCGGCGCGAGGCGCTGTTTCTCGACCATAACGGGCTGCCGGTCCCCTGGTAAGGCCCGCGCAGCGGGTGGGGCAGGCGCCGGGCGCGTCGCTGGCATCGCGGTTGCATCGCGATGCAGCTTGCGTCCTCGCACCGGGCTCCTCGACCCATGACCGCTCCCGAAGGCGTCGTTCGTCTCGACCCCGCCGCCGGATCCCTCGCCATGAACACGCGATGCGTGGCCCGCTGGCCACGGCTCGCGTGGCTCGCGCGCTGCGATGCCGCGTCGCGGACGCTCGATCTCCTCCACGGCCCCGGCGTCGAGGTGCGCGAGGACTTCGCCTGCGAAGCGGTGTGGGCCGGCAGCTTCGCCGCCGGCGACTTCGATCGCACCGATCTCGTGCTCGGCAGCGGTGTGCGGTTGCGCGAGGATCGGGTCGTGTTCGTGTCCTCGGGCACGACCGTGGATCGCCTGCATTCGATCGCCACGGTGGATGGCTGGCTCGTGTCCAACTCGCTCGCCGCGCTGCTGGAGGCCGCGGGCGGCGATGTCGAGCCCACCTACCGCGGCTACTACGCCGACTTCCGCTCCATCGTCGACGGACTCGCCGCGCACCGGGCCTTCCTCGAAACGAGCGCGGGGCCGGTGCGGCTCACCTACTTCCACAACCTGGAGTGGGACGGCCGTACGCTGGTCGAGACCCGGAAGGCGAACGCCTCACGGCGCTTCGAGGATTTCGCCGACGACCGCGCGTTCCTCGATGCGACGATGGCGGCACTCGGCCGCAACATGCGGGACCCGGCGCGCGCGACCCGCTTCGCGCCGCTCGGCACGCTCTCGACGGGCTATGACTCGCCGACCGTCGCCACCCTTGCGCGCGACATCGGCCTGGAAGAGGTGGTGACGTTCAGGAACGCGCGCGGCGGGGACGGCGACGACGGCGGACCGATCGCGAGGGTGCTCGGCCTGCGCGCCCTCGAGGCCGATCGCGACGCGTGGCGCACCGCCGCCGGCTGCATCGCGCCGTTCCTGGCGGTGAATGCATACGGCGAGGAAGTCCACTATGCGCCGCTTGCCGCGACGCTGGCCGGACGCGTGCTCTTCACCGGGTACCACGGCGACAAGGCCTGGGCGAAGGACGCGCCCGATCTGTCCGCGAACATCGCCCGCGGGGACCCCACGGGGCTGTCGCTGGCCGAGTTCCGGCTCGACGCCGGCTTCGTGCATTGCCCGGTGCCCTTCCTCGGCGTACGCGCGATCGCGGACCTGCACCGGATCAGTCATTCGTCGGAGATGGCGCCGTGGGACGTTCCCGGCGACTACTCGCGCCCGATCTGCCGGCGGATCGTGGAGTCCGCGGGCGTGTCGCGCGAGCTGTTCGGGATGGCGAAGCACGCCGCCAGCGTGGTGCTGTGGAACCGCGCCGAGGGCTTCCTCCCGCCTGCGGACCGCGACCGCTACGAGTCGTGGCTGCGCGAGCACCGGGCCGACTGGCGCCGATCGGGCACCGTCACGCCTTTCGCGCGCCGCACGAAGGACCGGGTCGTGGACGCCGCCCTCCGGCCGGTGCGCCCCTTGCTTCCATTGGCGACTCGGCACCGCGCATTCGATGGGCTCGCGTCGCGCTTGCGGCGCATCGACCCGCGCGAGCGGCCCGACCCGTTCTTCGATCACCTGTTTCCATGGGCGCTCCAGGACGCACGCAGGCGGTACGCGACGTGAATTGGCGATGGCTCCGCGCCGCGATCGCCGCATGGGTACTCGCCGCCTGCCTCGGCATTCCGTCCGCGGCCGCCCAGGTGCCGATCCAGGGCCCCGGCGGACCCTTCTGGGGCTATCCGTCGTGGTACGGCACCCCGTGTGCAGCCCCTTGTCCGGACGCCCGGGACTTGCGGCGCGAACTGCGCCGCGAACTGCAGCAGCAGGAGGGGCCCAATCCCGCCGTTCAACCCACGCCTGCCCCCGAACAGCGGCCCCCTCCGCCCCCGACGAGGGTGGAAGAGATCCGCCCGGAGTACGAGGGCGCGAGCCAGATCCGCGAGGAGTATCGCCGTTCCGGCGACCGCCGTTGACGCGTTTGCCGATCCTGCGCTGCCCTCGGTAAAGGTTGCCGGCGCGACCACTGGCAGAATAGCGGCTCCCATGCAGGAGCCGTCATGACTCACCCCGCCTCGCCTTCCGATCCCGCACGGCACGACGAGACCCTGGCCGTCCACGCGGGCCGCCACCCCGAGCAGTTCGAGGGGGTGGTGAACCCGCCCGTCTTCCACGCCTCGACGGTGCTCTCCGCGTCCATGGCCGAGTGGGAGGAGAAGAAGAAGCTCCGCGCCGCCGACGTCCCCGGCACGTACTACGGCCGCTTCGGCACACCCACGATGCGGTCCCTCGAGGAAGCGCTGTGCGCGCTGGAGGGCGCGCACCGGTGCGTGGTGTACCCGTCCGGCCTCGCCGCCTGCGCAGGGGCCCTGCTCGCGTATCTCGCGGCCGGCGACCACTGCCTGCTGCCCGACAACGTGTACGGGCCGACGCGCAACTTCGCGGTGCGCTTCCTCAAGCGCTACGGCGTGGAGACGACGTTCTACGACCCCACCGTCGGCGGCGCCATCGCGGGCCTGATGCGCCCCAACACCCGCGTCGTCTACGTCGAGTCTCCCGGTTCGCTAACCTTCGAGGTGCAGGACGTGCCGGCCATCGCCGCGGCCGCGCACGGGCGCGGCGCGACGGTGATCATGGACAACACCTGGGGCACGCCGCTCTACTTCAAGGCGTTCGAGCACGGCGTCGACGTCTCGATCCAGGCCGCAACCAAGTACGTGGTCGGACATTCGGACGCGATGCTGGGCACGGTCTCGTGCACGGCGGCGGCGTGGCCGGCGCTGAAGGCGTCGACCGCCGAGCTGGGCCAGACCGCCGGGCCCGACGACATCTATCTCGCCCAGCGCGGTCTGCGCACCATGGCCGTTCGCCTGAAGCAGCACTGGGACACCGGCGTGCGCCTGGCGGAGTGGTGCGCGCGCCAGCCCGAGGTCGAGCGCGTGCTGCATCCGGCGCTGCCCGGCGATCCCGGGCACGCACTCTGGAGACGCGATTTCCGCGGCGCGTGCGGCCTGTTCGGCGTCGTGCTGAAGCCGCTGCGGACCGAGGCGTTCCACGCGCTCATCGACGGCGCGAAGCTCTACGGCCTCGGAGCCTCCTGGGGCGGCTACGAGAGCCTGATCCAGCCGTCGCCGCTGGACGGCATTCGGACCGCGACCCGCTGGCCGTACGCCGGTCCGCTCTTCCGCATCCATGCGGGACTCGAGCACCCCGACGATCTCGAGGCGAGCCTCGCCGAGGCGTTCGAGCGGATGCGCGCGCTGCGCTAGCGTCCGGCGGTCACGCTTCCGGAAAGCGCTTCAGCAGCGAGACCAGGTCGTCGGCGTGCTCCTCCTCGGCGGCGAGGATGTCTTCCATCAGCCGACGGGTGGTGGAGTCGCGTTCGCCGAGGAACTTGGCGATGTCCCGGTAACTGTCGATGGCGATGCGCTCGGCCACCAGGTTCTCGAGAATCATCTCGCGTAACGTGCCGCCCTCCTTGTACTCGGCGTGACTGCGCGAGGCGAGGATCTCGGGATTGAAGTCGGGCGCGCCGCCGAGCTGGACGATGCGCTCGGCGATCCGGTCCGCGTGCTCCTGCTCCTCGTTCGCGTGCTCGAGGAACTCGGCCTTGACCGATTCGGCGTGGATGCCGTCGGCCATGTAGTAATGGCGCTTGTAGCGCAGCGTACAGACCAGCTCGGTGGCGAGCGCCTCGTTGAGCAGCATCACCACGCGCTCGCGGTCGGCGCCGTACGTCGAGGTGATCGCGCCGTCCTCGATGTGCTGGCGGGCGCGCTCGCGCAGGGTGCGCACGTCGGTGATGAAGGCGCCTTCGGGCGCGGGGGAAGGATTCATGGCTCGTGCCTCGTGGGTCGTTTGGAAGTCAGGATGAGCACCGCGAGCGCGCCTACCGCGGCGGCGATGCTCAGTGCCTTGAGCGGCTCGCGGCGCGTGAAGGTCTCGGCGGCGGAGAGCATCTCGGTGCCCGTGTCGGCGGCGGCCTGGCCGGCGTCGAGCGCGGCGTCGCGCGCCTGCAAGGCGCGATGCCCGAGGTCCGCCTGCAGGGTGTCGGTACGCGGCGCACGGCCGCGGATGTAGTCGAGCGGGTTCATGTTCACCTCTTCAGCAGTCCGATCACGAGGCTGACCGCAGCGATCAGGAGAAAGGCTAAGAACAGGACCTTCGCGATCCCGGCTGCACTCGCGGCGATGCCGCCGAAGCCGAACACGCCGGCAATGAGCGCCACCACCAGGAACGCCAACGCGTAGTACAGCACCGGATGCTCCCTCCCTCGCTGCGACGGCTGCGGCCTCGCACGTAGCGTGCCAGTACGTCGCGCGTCAGGTGATCTTCTTCGCGACGGTAATGCCGAGGATCAGGAACAGTACGAACAGCACGAGGAACAGGAAGAAGAGGAACTTCGCGATCCCGGCAGCGACCCCCGCGACGCCCGTGAACCCCAGCACCCCGGCGACCAACGAGATGACGAAGAAGACGATGGCCCACTTCAGCATCTGGCGGATTCCTTGCTTCTTGGCGCGCGCGCCGATGCGCAATCGTGACGCAATGAACGCGCCTGCCGCGCCACGCGGCGCACCCCGAAATGGCCACACGCTGGATCCCCCTCAAGCTGCTGGTGCCGCTCGCTGCGGGCCTTGCGCTCTCCATCGCGATCCTCGTGTTCGCCGAACTCGGGCACCGGCGGCTCGAGGCCGCGAGCAACGCGGTGGCGGAGTCGTTCGCGATGCAAGCCGCCCTGCACGAGGTGGGCGCGCTGGTGAACGCGGCGGAGACCGGCCAGCGCGGATTCCTGCTCACCGGGCGAGCCGAATACCTCGAGCCCTACACTGCGGCGCTGCCGGCGATCGACGGCGCACTGAAGCGCCTGCGCGACCTGTCCCGCAGCCGGCCTCCCGATCAGCGCGACCTCGCCGCGCGGCTCAACAACCTCGTCGGCAAGAAACTCCTCGAAATGGAGAGCACGCTCCTGCTCTACCGCACGTCCGGACGCGATGCCGCGCTGGAGCTTCTCGGTACCGATCTCGGCCGGCGCACCATGGATCAACTGCGGGAGACCGCGGAGAGCCTGATCAACGCCGAGCGGGCCGGCCTCTCGGTCGCGAGCGCGAGCTGGCACCAGGACATCGATGCCTCGCGGCTGGGCATGCAGATGCTGACCGTGTTCACCATCGCGCTGCTGCTCGTGGTGTGGTACATGGCTGGCCGGGAAATGGCGCTGCGCAACCGCATCCAGGCGGAGCTGGCGGAGAACCAGCGCCGCCTCGAGGGCCTGGTCGAGGAGCGCACCGGTGAGCTCTCCGAGCTGTCCGACTACCTGCACGAGGTCAGCGAGAAGGAGAAGTCGCGGCTGGCGCGCGACATCCACGACGAGCTCGGCAGCATTCTCGTGTCGGCGAAGATGGACGTGTCCTGGGTCATCGCGCGGCTCGCCAAGGCGGACGCCGCCGCCGCGGAGCGCCTGGAGCGGGTGCTCGCGACGCTGGACGACGGGGTGGAAATCAAGCGCCGCCTGATCGAGGAACTGCGTCCCACGCTGCTGGACAACCTGGGCCTCGGCGCCGCCATCCAGTGGCAGGTCGGCGAAGTGTGCGGCCGCGCCGGGCTCGCCTGCGAGGTGAGCGTGCCGGACGACGACGAGCTCGACTGTCCGCCGGATGTCGCGATCGCGCTCTTCCGCATCGTGCAGGAGGCGCTGACCAACGTCGTGCGCTACGCCAAGGCGACGCAGGTGGCCGTCGATCTCGTGAGGGCCGGGGACGCGCTGATCCTGACGGTCCGCGACGACGGCATCGGCATCCCGGACGGCGCCCTGCGCAACCGCCTGTCGCACGGCATCCTCGGCATGCGCCAGCGGGTGCGGGCGCTGAAGGGCGAGTTCGACATCCGGGGTACCCCGGGGAACGGCACCGTGGTCGAGGTGCAGGTGGCCGTGCCCGCCGACGGCGCGCGGACGCAGCAGGAGGCCGCGGAAGCCTGAGGGGGTCAGGCGCGTCGCCGCGGGCTAGTGATGCGCGACCGCCGCGCGCTGCTCCAGCACTTCCCGGACGCGGTGGTACTCCCGGGACTTGTCGAAGAAATAGTCCGCGCCGAGCTGCTCGCTACGCTGACGGTACTGGGGAAACGCGTAGTTGGTGAGCACGATCACCAGCTTGCCTTCGCGGCCCTCGCGAAGCGCCTTCAGCACGCGCAGGCCGTTGCCTTCCTTGAGCTGCAGGTCGAGGATGACCGCGTCCCATTCGGCGTGGCGCAGCGCGGCGAGCGCGTTCGCCTCGCTCTCCGCGTAACCCACCACCTCGATGCGGCCCGGAGACGACACCGATTCGGTCAGCCGCTCGCGAATGACGGGTGAGTCCTCGACGATGAATACACGCACGGTGCCGCTCTTTTCCACTCGGATCGTGCCCGGGTCCCCGGGCTCCAGATGCGGGTTAATCTAACTGCGACCGTCCCCGGAAATTAGCAGCCGGGCACCGGAGTTTCTGTCCGGCGCCGTCCTACACGGGGCGGCGGCAGGACGCGGAGCCGCGCTGGCGGCTCCGCATCGCGGCCGTCACGGGCCGGGGGTGTAGTCCCGGTTGCGCGTTTCCCAATCCGAAACCTGGCGCTCCGCCTCGTCCTTGGAAATGCCGTACGCCTCCTGGATGCGGCCGGCGAGCTGATCGCGCTTGCCGGCGACCTGATCGATCTGGTCGTCGGTGAGCTTGCCCCACTGCTCCTTCACCTTGCCTCGAAACTGCTTCCAGTTGCCTTCGATGCGATCCCAGTTCATGCGGGTCTCCTTTCGATCAAGTGACGCGCCGGCCCACGCCCGCGCATGTCGACGCAATGGCAATCGCCGTGCCAGCGCCTGCGCCGGCGTCGCTACTCGATCAACTTGTTCTTGATGGCGTAGTAGGTCAGCTCCGCGTTGTTCTTCATGGCCATCTTGTCGAGGATTCGCGTCCGGTACGTGCTCACCGTCTTCACGGAAAGGAAAAGCTCGTCGGCGATCTTCGATACCGGCACTCCCGCGGCGAGCTTGCAGAAGATCTGGAACTCGCGCTGGGAGAGTTGCCCGTGCAGCGGCTTGTCGGCATCCGTCGCCACCCCTTCGGCGAGGATCTGCGCGAGCGCCGGGCTCACGTACTTGCGTCCCTGGACGACGGTGCGCACCGCGGAAACGAGCTGCGTCGAGGCGGCTTCCTTGTTCACGTACCCGGCCGCACCCGCGCGCAGGAGGTTCACCGCGTACTGCGTCTCCGAATAGGCGGAGAGAATCAGCACCGGCAGCTCCGGCGTGATCTGGCGCAGCGACTTCAGCGTATCCACGCCGTTGCGGTCGGGCATGGAGATGTCGAGCAGAACGACGTCGAACGGCTGCGCGCGGACCAGGGCGACGGTCTCCGCGCCGGTCGCCGCCTCGCCGGTCACCTCCATGTCGATCTGGTCGGCGATGAACTGCTTGAGTCCGGCACGGACGATCGCGTGGTCGTCGGCAATGAGGATGCGGATCATGGATTCGGCACGCAGCATGGCCGCGGTCTCCCGGGGAAGACCGCGGCCGTTGTGGCGTCAAGCACGGGCCGCGCCAGCGGCGGGTCCCGTCAGACGGCTGCGACGGACGCCAGGCGGCTGCTCGCCTGGTACTCGGCGAGACGGTTGTACAGCGTCTTGAGGCTCACGCCGAGGATTTCCGCGCAGCGCCGCTTGTTGCCGCTGCAATGCTCGAGCGTCGCGAAGATCGTGTGCCGCTCCATTTCGGCGAGCGAGGTGCCGAGCTGGAACTGCAGGCAGTCGGACGGTACGGGACGCGCGCTGGGCGCCGTGCCGAAGGAGCCCTGATCGATTTCGACCACCTCCTCCGCGAGGATGAAGGCGCGCTGCACCACGTTCCGCAGCTCGCGGACGTTGCCGGGCCACGCGTGGGCGGCGAGGGCGACGCCGGCCCGGGGCGAGAGGCGCTTGTCGGTGCCCGCTTCCTCGTTGAGTTGCGCGAGGAAGTGGTGCGCGAGCAGCGTGATGTCCTCGCCGCGGCTGCGCAGTGGCGGCACGTCGATCGGGAACACCGCGAGCCGGTACATCAGGTCCTCGCGCAGGTGCCCGTCCTTGACGGCCTGCAGGGGATCCCGGTTGGTGGCGGCCACGATGCGCACGTCGGCACGGAACTCCTGGTCCCCGCCCACCCGTGTGAAGCGTCCGGTCTCGAGCACGCGGAGGAGGCGCACCTGCATGTCCATCGGCATCTCGGTGATCTCGTCGAGGAACAGGGTGCCGCCCGCGGCGCGCTCGAAATAGCCGCGGTGGGTCTTCATCGCGCCGGTGAACGCACCCTTCTCGTGTCCGAAGAGCTCGGCTTCGATGAGGTTCTGCGGAATCGCGCCGCAGTTGACCGCGACGAAGGGTCCGCGCGCGCGCGGGCTGCGCTCGTGCACGGTGCTCGCGACCAGCTCCTTCCCGCAGCCCGACTCGCCGACGACGAAGACCGTGGCCTCGGTGGGCGCGACTTTCTCGATCATGCGATAGACCTCCTGCATCACGCCGGAAGCGCCGTGCAGGCGTCCGAAGCGCGCCGGGGCCGGAGACGAGGCCGCACGCGCGGCCGCAAGGAAAGGCAGGGTGACGATGTTGTCGTTCTCGGCGAATTCCATGCAACGCTCCTTGGTGTTGTAGTGCTTGGGGACGCTGCAATCATAGGGATGGGCGCCGGCTCGACGTATCGGTGCGTACCGGAAGGTGCTGTCGGCGCATGTCTGACAAGGACACCCCCACCCCGACCCTCCCCCTCTGCGGGGGGAGGGGGATGTCTATGCTTGCCGGTGGCTGCAGAGACCCCACCCCGATCCTCCCCTCTGCGGGGGGAGCGGGATGTCTATGCTTGCCGGGGGCGGGCGGAAACCGTTATCCCGACCCTCCGCTGCGGGAGGGGAAGCGCGTTCAAGACGCGAGGCGCAACCCCATGAACTGCCACCGGTCTGCGGGGTAGAAGAAGTTGCGGTACGTGGCGCGCACGTGGTCGGCAGGCGTCGCGCAGGAGCCGCCACGCAGGACGAGTTGGTTGCACATGAACTTGCCGTTGTACTCGCCCAGCGATCCCTCGAGCGGTCGAAATCCCGGATAGGGCAGGTAGGGACTGGCCGTCCACTCCCACGCGTCGCCGTACCACTGCTCCCGCCCAGCCGCCGGTGCGGGATCGAGGAGATCCGCATCCCGCAGGTTTCCCGCGACGTCTGCAGCGGCCGCGGCCGTCTCCCATTCGGCTTCCGACGGCAGCCGCTTGCCGCGCCAGCGCGCGAACGCGTCCGCCTCGTAGAAGCTCACGTGGCAGACCGGCGCCTCCTCATCCACCGGACGCACTCCGCCCAGCGTGAATCGGAGCCACTCGCTGCCCTCGCGCATCCAGTACATGGGCGCATCCCAGCCGCGCTCGTTCACCGTCTTCCAGCCTTCCGAGAGCCACAGCTCCGCCCGCCGGTAGCCGTCCGCCTCCATGAACTCGCGCCATTCGCCATTGGTCACCATCCGCGACGCGATCCGGAAGGCGGGCATGTACACCCGATGGCGCGGCGTCTCGTTGTCGAAGGCGAAGCCGTCGCCCGCGTGTCCGACCGTGCGTACGCCTTCCGGGAACGTATGCCACGTCGTGGCGCCGGCCCGGCCATGCGGTACCTCGAGCGGCCGGTACGCCGGCAGCAGCGGGTTCGAGCCGAGCAGGTGCTTGAGGTCGGTGAGCATCAGCTCCTGGTGCTGCTCCTCGTGCGCGAGTCCGAGCTCGACCCGCGGGGCCAGCTCCCGCAGCCGGTCGTGGTCGAGCGTGGCGAAGAGCGCTTGCATGCGCTCGTCCACCGCCGCGCGATAGGCATGTACTTCAGCCACCGTCGGCCGGGACAGCACGCCGCGATCGCGCCGCGGAAAGAAACGACCGACCGTCTCGTAGTAGGAGTTGAACAGGAACCCGTACTGCGGGTGGAAGGGACGGTGATCCGGTTCGTGAAGCGCGAGCACGAAATGCTCGAAGAACCACGTCGGATGCGCGAGATGCCACTTGGCCGGGCTCGCGTCCGGCATGCTCTGCACCACCTGATCCTCGATCGCGAGGGGGGCGCAGATGCGCAGGCTCGCGGCCCGCACGCGCGCGTAGCGCTGCGCGAGCTGGTCCGGATGCGGGGTCGCGGGTGGGTCGGCGCGCAGGGCAGCAGGGTTCATTGCGGCGGCCTCCGTGGGCAAAGCGCTGTCCACAGCACGAATCGGACCGGCCCGGCCGGCATCACCCGGCGGCGAACGCCGGCGGGCGATGCACTTCCACCTCCGGGGCAGGATCGGGGAGGCGCTCGACCTCGACCAGCGCGGACAGCGCGCTGGGTCCCTGGGCGAGGCGCGACGTGCCGGCATCGCGCGACAGCACGTTCGGATTGCCATGGCGGTCCAGCCCGTCCGGATCGGGGTCGTACCAGGCCCCGGTGGCCATCGCGGCGACGCCCTCGATCAAACCGTCGTCGATCGATGCGCCGGCGAGGCACGCGCCACGCTCGTTGAACACCCGGACCACGTCGCCCGCCGTGATGCCGCGCACCTGGGCGTCGCGCGGATGCAGGCGGATCGCTTCGCGTCCCGCCACCTTGTTCGCGCGCGACACCGGACCGGGGTCCATCTGCGCATGCAGGCGGTCGGCGGGCTGGGACGTGACCAGGTGCAGCGGGTAGCGCTTCGCGGCCGGCGCTCCGAGCCATTCCTGCGGCGGCAGCCACGCGGGATGGCCGGGACAATCCGCGTAGCCGAAGCCGGCGACCGTGGCGCTGTAGAGCTCGATGCGACCGGAGGGCGTGCGGAGCGGATGCGCCTGAGGGTCCTGGCGGAACGCTTCGAACAGCACGAACGGGTGCGGGGACTCCGGCAACTCGCACCAGCCCGCGCGCCAGAACGCCTCGAACTCCGGCAGGCGGACGCCCCGTTCCTGCGCGCCGCGGCGCAGGCCGTCGTAGAGCCGCATCAGCCACTGCATCTCGCCGCGGCCTTCGGTGAACGCCTCTTCGTGGCCGGCGCGCGCGGCGAGCTCGCGGAAGATGTCGAAGTCGTTGCGGCTCGCTGCGACCGGCTTGATCGCCTGATGCATCGCGAACACGAAGCGGTCGCGCGAGCTCCCGCCGACGTCGTTGCGCTCCAGGGTGGTCGTGGCGGGCAGCACGATGTCCGCGTGCCGCGCCGTCGCGGTCCACCAGGAATCGTGTACCACGATGGTCTCCGGCCGCGCCCACGCGCGGCGCAGGCGGTTGAGATCCTGGTGGTGGTGGAACGGGTTGCCGCCCGCCCAGTACACCATGCGGATGTCCGGGTAGTAGTCGCGCACGCCGTTGAACTCGTATTCGCCCAGCGGGCGCTCCAGCATGTCGGTGATGCGCGCGACCGGAATGGACCGCACCGCCCGCTTCCGGCCGACGCTCATCTCCGGCGCGCCGATGTCGGCCCGCGGCGTGCCCACCCCGTTCATGGAGCCGTGGCCGAAGGCGAACCCGCCGCCCGGCAGGCCGATCTGGCCGAGCAGGGCCGCCAGGGCGATCGCTGCCCAATAGGGCTGCTCGCCGTGATCGGCGCGCTGCAGCGACCACGCCATGGTCACGAGGGAGCGCGTTGCCGCCAGCCGCCGCGCGAGCGCGCGAATCGCCGTCGGCGCGATGCCGGTGATCGCGGCGGCCCACTCCGGCGTCTTGGGGACGCCGTCGTCGGCCCCGAGCAGGTAGGTGGAAAAGCGCTCGTAGCCGGTGCAGTAGCGCTCGGCGAACGGGCGGTCGGCCAGGCGCTCCATCACCAGCACGTTGCACAGCGCAAGCAGCAGTGCCGTGTCGGTGTTCGGCCGGATCGGCAGCCACTCCGCGGCGGTGCCGCGCGGCGCATCCGCACGGCTCGGGCTGACGGCGACGATCTCGATGCCCGCTTCGCCCGCCTTGGCGAGCCAGGTGCCGAGCGAGTGCCGGCCCGCGCCGCCGGAGGTCACCTGGGTATTCGAGACCCGCAGACCGCCGAAGGCAACGATGAGCCGGGTGTGCTCGAGCACGCTGTTCCAGTCGGTCACGCGGCCGGTGACGGGCTCGTACGTCCCGATGACGTGCGGGAGCAGGAACTGGGCGGCGCCCCAGCTGTAGTTGCCGACCTGGTCGGTGCAGCCGCCGCCGGCGAACAGGAACCGCCGGCACAGCGTGCGCGCGTGGTGGAGCCGCCCCGCGGAGGCCCAGCCGTAGGAGCCGCCGAAGATCGAGGCGTCGCCGTGCTCGCCGCGCACGCGCGCGATCTCGCCGGCGACGAGGCCGAGCGCCGTGTCCCACGGGACCTCGACGAACCGCTCGCGGCCGCGACGCGCACCGTCGCTGGCCGCGCGGTCGCGCAGCCAGCCTTCGCGCACCGCGGGGCGCTGAACGCGCAGCGGCGAGTGCACCATGGCCGGAATCGCCTCGAGCATCGAGGACGGACTGGGGTCGAGCGGGAACGGCTCCGCGCCGATCAACCGGCCTTCCTCGACCAGCGCCGTGAATGCGCCCCAGTGCGACAGCGACGGGAAGCGATCGGCGCGCACTCCGCCCCCGGCTACGCCGCCGTTTCCGAGTACACGTCGCGCGCGGCGTGCTCGCGACGCGTGTGGAAGCGGATCTTCGGCCAATGCTCCTGCGCCACCTGCAGTGCCGCCTGGGACGTGGCAAGGAAGGTCGGGGCCTCGACCACGTCGTGTGCGATGCGCATCGCATTCGCGTCGATGAAGCGGGCGAGCTCGGCGTCGTCGTCGGCGGTCACCCAGCGCGCAGCGACGTACGGCGCAGGGAGCAGCCGGATATCGGCGCCGTACTCGTGCTTCAGGCGGTGCGCGACCACCTCGAACTGGAGCTGCCCCACGGCGCCCAGCAGGGGAGCGCCGCCCACGTGGGGCTGCAGGACCTGGATCGCGCCTTCCTCGGAGAGCTGTGCGAGGCCGGTCCGCAGCTGCTTGGTGCGCAGGGGATCGGCGGCCTCCACCATGCGGAAGAGCTCGGGCGCGAAGTACGGCAGGCCGGTGAAGCGCAGCGCCTCGCCTTCGGTGAGGGTGTCGCCCAGATGCAGCACGCCGTGGTTGGGAATGCCGATGATGTCGCCCCCGTAGGCCTCGTCCACGAGGTCGCGCCGCTGCGACAGGAACGACACGACGTTGTTGGTACGGAAATCCTTGCCGGTGCGGCCGTTCCTGAGCCGCATGCCGCGCTCGAAGCGCCCCGAGCACACGCGCACGAAGGCGATGCGGTCGCGGTGCGCCGGGTCCATGTTGGCCTGGACCTTGAACACCACGCCGCTGAACTTCGGCTCGTCGGGCGCCACCATGCGCTGCACCGCGGCGCGCGGGCCGGGCGGGGGCGCGAGATCCACGAGTGCGTCGAGCACTTCGCGCACGCCGAAATTGTTGATGGCCGAGCCGAAGAACGCGGGCGTCTGCTTCCCGGCGAGGAAGGCGGCGCGGTCGAACTCGTGCGACGCGCCCTGCACCAGCTCGATCTCGTCGCGCGCCTGGGCGAACGCGTCGCCGAAGCGGCTGCGCGCCTGCGGATTGTCGAGGCCCTCGAGCACCTCGTCGGCCTCCACCAGCCGCTCCTCGCCGGGACGGAACACGAGCATCCGTTCGCGGCGGAGGTCCATCACGCCGCCGAAGCGCTTGCCCATCCCCACGGGCCAGGTGAACGGCACCGGCGGCATGCCGAGCGTGCGCTCCACCTCGTCGAGCAGATCGAGCGGCTCGCGCACCTCCCGGTCCATCTTGTTGAAGAACGTGATGATCGGCGTGTTGCGTGCGCGGCACACTTCGAGCAGGCGCAGGGTCTGCGGCTCGACGCCGTTCGCCGCATCGATGACCATCAGCGCGGCGTCCACCGCGGTGAGCACGCGGTAGGTGTCCTCCGAGAAGTCCTGGTGGCCGGGCGTGTCGAGCAGGTTGATGACGCGGTCGCGGTACTCCATCTGCATCACGGAGCTCGCCACCGAGATGCCGCGCTGCTTCTCGATTTCCATCCAGTCGGAGGTGGCGTGGCGGGCGCTTTTGCGGGCCTTCACCGTCCCGGCGATCTGGATCGCGCCGGCGAACAGCAGCAGCTTCTCGGTGAGCGTGGTCTTGCCCGCGTCGGGGTGCGAGATGATGGCGAACGTCCGCCGCCGCGCGACTTCCTGCTGGATGCTCAAGATGCGGTGCTTTCCTTGGGGGCCGAGCGCCGGGGGCTCAGGGCTTGACGCCCTGGAACAGCTTCTCGCGGCCGACCTTGATGCCGAACCGGCCCTCGTACATGAAGACGTCCGCGGTCGCGAAGGTCTCGCCGTAGGTCTCGGGGATGAACGAGCCGGTGCCGATCGCGTCCACCGGCGCGCGCGCGTTGCCGAACATCTTGCACTTGAAGAGGTTGAAGCCCGAGCTCGCCACGATCTTCGCTGCGTTGAAGCCGGCGGCGTCGAGGCGCTGACGCATGCGGATCACGTTGGCGAGCGACACGCCGGTGCCGAACAGCACCCGGCGCACCCGGTCCTTCACCACGTTCAGCGTGTCGGCGTCGAACGCCTCCTCGCCCATGACGTTGCGCACCGCCTCGTACTCGTTCAGCACGTGCAGCCAGTCGGCGACGATCTCCACCGACTTCTCGTAGGTCAGGTCCTCGGCGAAGCGGTCGCCGTGGGTGTCGATGCGCAAGCTGAGCGTGCGCGTCCCCTGCGGGTCCTTCGCCATCACGTCGCCGTACCACCAGCGACAGACCTCCAGCGCGTCGGAGTACTCGCGGCCGTAGTAGTCCACCAGCACGGTGAGGTTGTCCTGCGGGTGGGTCTCGGCGTACATCTGCGCCGCGCGCAGGGTCGACCCGGCATAGCCGATGATCGCGTGCGGCATGGTGCCGAGGCCGCGCTCGAGACCGTAGTAGTGCGCGGTCAGATCCTGGGAGGTGCCGACGAATCCCTGCGCGCCGCCGAGCTTCGCCATGCGGCTGCCGACCGACGCGCCGTACGCGGCGAGGCGCGTCATGTCGTCGCCGCTCGCGTGGCGCGCGTGCATGTCGATGAACTGGACCTTCGGCAGGTTCATCGCCATCTTGAAGGCGTTGAAGGCGGCGATGCAGGGGATGCCGACGCGCTGCAGGACCAGCGTCTCGAGCTCCAGCAGCGCCGCGAACGAGCCGGTGAACAGGAACATCGGCTTCTGGTCGGGCACGTACGCGCCTTCCTCGTACAGCCGGGTGATCTTGAGCGGGGCCGGGGCGTCGGCCGGATAGCACTCGCGCAGGAGCTCCAGCGCCGGGTTGATGGCGCAGATCACGCGCCGGCGCATGAACACGCCGTAGGTGACGGTGCGGTCGCCGAACTTCTCGACGATCTCGCGCGACTTGGTGAAGTATTTGTCGGTGCGCGTGCGGACGTACTCGGCGACGTCGGGTGCGGTGTCCGGGCGGGCGAGGTCGAGCGGCTTGTTCATGGCAGCGGCGGGGCGAGGGCGGCGCAGGGCCCTGAGCGACGGATTGTAGCTAGAATGACCCGATGCGGCCGGTTTTCCTCCCGCTCGTCCTCGCGGCATCCCTCGCCGGGTGCGGGACGAACTATGCCGTACGCGCCTCGACCGGCGGGCCCCTGGCCGTACCGGCGGCCACCGGTTCGACGGTCGTGAGCGGGCCGACCGGCCTGTACGTGTCGGTGGGCATCGGCGCCGCGGCCGGCGAGTTCCTCGCCTGGCTCACCGGCGCCGCGATCTACGGGGCCATGCTGGCCGACGAGCAGCGGTTCAGCGGCCCGTTGGTCGCACCGATGCGCGAGGGGCGGAGCGTCTCCGAAGTGGACTGCACCAAGCCGCTGCCCGCGGACCTCACGGGCAACCTCAAGTGCAAGTGACGGCTCACGGGGCCAGTGCCAGCCAGGCGGGCAGCGTGACGAGGCCGACGATGACGCTCAGTGCCACCAGGGCCGCCGCGGTGCGCGCATCGCCGCCGAGGCGGACGGTCAGGATGTAGGCCGCGGGGGCGGTCGGCAGCGCGGCGAACACCATGGCCACGCGCAACGCATCGCCCGACAGCCCGGCCGCGCGCGCGGCGAACCAGGCCACCACGGGCAACGCCAGGAGCTTCACCGCGAGCACGTAGCCGACGTACCCGACGGTCTCGCGCGGCACCCGCGGCGTGAGCGCCGCACCCACGCACAGCAGGCCGGTGACGAGCGCCGCCGCACCGAGGCGCGACAGCGTGACCGCGGCGAGGTCCGGCAACGGCAGGCGTAGGCCGCCCCAGGCGATTCCGATCACGCAGGCGAGGACCAGCGGGTTGGTGGCGATCTCGCGCACCATGGCCCGCGAGCCGCCGCGCGCGAGACCCCAGACCGCGGCCACGTTCACGATCGGCACGGCGATGCCGATCGCGAGCGCCATCAGCGCGAGACCCGCGTCACCGCCGAGCCGGCCGGCGAGCGCCAGTCCCATGTAGGAGTTGTAGCGGAAGCAGCACTGGAAGCCGGCGCCGAACACGGCCGGGGACGGCCGGAACAGCGCGCGCCCCGCCAGCCCGAGCACCATGCCGGCGGCGACGACGGTCAGAATGGTCGCGAGGAAAGGCAGCGCGGTGCCGGCATCCAGCGGCCGCCGCGCGTTCGAGTAGAAGAGCAGCGCCGGGAACAGCACGAAATAGGTGAGCTTCTCCAGTCCGGCCCAGAAGGCGGGCTCCAGTCGCATCGCGCGCGCGAGCACGAAGCCGGCTGCGATGAGGGCGAAATCCGGAAGGATGAGGAGCGCGGACACCTGCCGAGCATAGCAACGGGTTCCGCTGCCGGTCGGCCGCGAGCGTCGCCGGTCGCCCCGTGCCGGTCAGGTGGCCTGATGCACCAGCCGCACTGCGCCTGCGCGCGCGCCGCCGCGCACCGCGTCGGCGAACTGCTGCGCGGGTACCGGGCGCGAGAGCAGATACCCCTGGATCGCGTCGCAGCCCCAGCGGCGCAGCAGCGCGAGCTGCTCGTGCGTCTCCACGCCCTCGGCCACGATGTCCTTCTTCAGCGCGTGCACCATGTCGATCGCGGCGTGGGCGATGGCGCGGGCGTTGTCGTTCTCCGCGATGCCGATGATGAACGAGCGATCGAGCTTGATGGTCTCGACCGGCAGGCGCTGCAGGTAGGCGAGCGATGAATAGCCGGTGCCGAAGTCGTCGAGCTCCAGCGGGGTGCCGAGGAGGCGCAGGCGCGAGAGCGTGGCGTCGGCCTGGCCGCTCTCGTCCACCAGCACGTTCTCGGTGATCTCGAGGCGCAATCGGTCCGGCGGCATGCCGGTCGCATCGAGGGCGCGGGCGACCGTCTCGACGAAGTCGCGCCCGCGGAACTGCCGGGGCGAGACGTTCACCGACACGTGGTCGAGCGGCACGCCTTCCGCGCGCCAGGACATGAACTGGCGGCACGCCTCGTGCAGGGCCCAGTCGCCGATCTTCTCGATGAGTCCGGTCTCCTCGGCGAAGCCGATGAAGGGACCGGGCGCGACGAGCCCGCGGGTCGGATGCTGCCAGCGCAGCAGCGCCTCGGCGCCGACCACGCGATTGGTCCTGAGGTCGAGCTGCGGCTGGTAGTAGAGCAGGAACTGCGAGGCCTCGAGCGCGTGGCGCAGCTCGCGATCGAGCAGGAAGCGCTGCTGCGCCTCGCGGTTCATCGCCTCCTCGAAGAAGGCATGGCTGCCGCGGCCGCGCTCCTTGGCGCGGTACATCGCCATGTCGGAGTGCTGCAGGAGCTCCTGCGCCGCGGTGCCGTCGGTGGGGTAGACGGCGATGCCGACGCTCGCGGTGACGTAGGTGTCCCCGTAGCCCACGTCGTACGGGGCCGAGAGCACGTCGATGAGATGCTGCGCGACAGTGGACGCATCCGAGGGCTCGCGCACGTCGGAGAGCACCACGGTGAACTCGTCGCCGCCGAGGCGCGCCACGATGTCGCTCTTGCGCATGCAGCCGCGCAGCCGCGTGGCGACGTGCACGAGGAGGTCGTCGCCCACGGCGTGGCCCAGCGTGTCGTTGACGCCGGAGAACCCGTCGAGGTCGATGAAGAGCAGGGCCGCCTTGCTGCCGTGGCGCTCGGCGCGGGCGAGCTCGCGCTTCAGCTCGTCGAGGAAGAGCTGCCGGTTGGGAAGCTGCGTGAGCGGATCGAAGTGCGCGCGGCGGTACAGCTCGCGATCGCGCGACGCGGTGGCGAGCGCGACGGCGACGCGGTCGCCGAGATCCTGCAGCAGGCCGACTTCCTCGGCGTCCGGGCCGCCGCGCTGCGTGCCCCCCACCACGATCATGCCGCGCAGGCCGCCGTCCACCGTGATCGGCAGCACGAAGATGTCCTGCGGATCGATGCCGATCATGGCCGGCATGGTCGGGCGAACGGTGTTCGGGCCCATCACGAGGCCCTGCGGCGAGCGGCCGAGCTCCTCCAGTTCGCGCGCCGAGAACGAGAACTCGCGCCCGGTGAGGGAGCCGGCCGAGCTGTCGGCGGTACGCGCGAGGAAGCGGCCCGGCTGCGACTCGTCCGGCAGCAGCAGCATCCACGCGCGGCCGCGCACGACTTCGCGCATGCGGCCGACGACGATCGCGCCGATCCGGTCGAAGTCCACCTTGGAGAGAATGACCGAGTCGATCTGCGCCAGCGCCCCGAGGGCGTGGAACTGCCGGCCGAGGCGCTCGGACATGCCGTTGAACGCCTCTGCGAGATCGCGGAACTCGTCGTTGCCCTGCACCTCCACGCGGGTGCCGAAGTCGCGCGAGCCGACGCGCTCGGTGGCGACGATCAGCCGCTTGAGCGGATCCAGGATGCGCCGCACCTGCGTGACGCCCATCAGCGCCGCCGCGAGCAGCGCCAGCATGATCATCGGCAGCAGGATGGTGCGCAGCTGGTTGATCGGCGCGAGCGCCTGCTCCTCCGCCTGCCACATCAGCACCGGCCAGCTGCCGGCGCGGAAGCGCGGCTCGAGGAAGACCTCGCGGAAGCTCGCCACGCTCTTGCCGTCCGCGTCCTCCCAGACGATCTGCCCGGCCGGCCCGGCTTCGAGCCGCGCTCGCAGCTTGTCGAGGGCGCGGCCGGGCAGGGCCGTCGTGCAGTGCAGGGGACGGCGCCGCTCGTCGAGGACGCAGAGGTTGGTCGCGTAAGGGAGCTCGTCGGCGTCGCCCCAGAGGAACGCGGGATTCACCCGCACCGCGAGGAGCGCATCGCCGGCCTCAGGCGTGTCGCTGCGGCGGACGAGCCAGATCTCGCGCCCTTGCGCGCCGTCGAGCGCGGTCACCTGCGTGCCCCCGGCTGCCAGGTGCTCGGCGCGCACCTGGAAGGCGCCGCGCGGCGGCAGCGGACCGTCGCCGCCGAGCAGCCGGGTCGGTGCGCCGTCCCGCGGATAGAGCGCCGCGCCGAGGAAGTGGCGGCGCAGCTCGTCCGGGCCCCGCTTGGGATTGAGCGCCGGCAGCAGCGAGTGCGCGAGCTGCTCGGCGAGGTAGAAGCGCTCGAGCAGCGTCGTGCCGTAGCCTTCGGCGGCCTGTCCCAGCTGCGTCTCGCGCTCCCCGAGCAGCACCTGCTGCACCCGGCCGTAAGAGGCGAACATCGCGACCGCGACGGGCAGCAGCGCGCACAGCAGGAAGAGGCTCAGGACACGGCGCGCGATCTTGGTGTCCAGCCCGTGCCGGGCCAGGTTCACGGGTCGTACTCGGAGGCGGGGCCGACGAAACGGCCGTTGTTCGCGCGCACGATGTCGTCACGGCTGGCCTTCGCCGTGAGGGGACCGACGCTCGCGCCGTCGGGCCCCATGCTCCACAGGTCGAAGTCGGTGTTGATCGGGACGAGGTTCTTGTTCTTTCGCGCCTGGCCGTTGCCGTTGACGCCGGCCAGGTTGGTGTACTGGTAAGCGCGGCCCCAGGGGTCCAGCCGGCCGCTCCAGCCCACCGGGCCCAGGTCGTCCGGCAGCTCCCCGCGGTCCAGCCGATAGTTCTGCAGCACCGTGTCCAGCATCTTGATGTCCATCACCGCCTGCGTGATCCGGACGCGCTCCCGGTAACCCTGGTAGGCCGGCAGGGCGAGGGTCACGAGCACGCCGAGAAGCGCGATGATCAGCATCAGCTCGATCACGGTGAAGCCCCGCGTGCCGGCGGGCCCACGACGCAACAGATGACACTGGGTTCGGATGGAGGAGGCCAAGGCGATCACCGGAAGGAGTCCTGCCGGAGCATGCGCAATTGGCGTGCCGATGGGGACTTCCACCCGCATCGACATCGGCAATCCTTGGCCGTTGGCGCAGTCCGATGCGCGGCTGCCGTGGCATACGTCACGCCAGTGTCGGCGTTGTGCGCGAAGGTTTCGCCAAATTGAACGTCATTTCCCGCTCCCCGGAACGGCATCCGGGGTGCAGGGTGTCGCTCCGGTCAGATGCGTCGGTCCGTCGTCATCTCGGCAACGATGGCGCGCGGTCTGCCGCGCGCCGACGCATTTGCGCGATACTGCCCGTCCCGCGACCGCCCGGCATCGGACCGGAACGGCGCTACCGAGGAGGCAACCATGAAGCGGAGCTTGGCCGCGGCGCTGGCCGCGCTGATGCTGGCAGGGCCGGCGGCGGCCCTCACCATCGAGGGCGTCACCCTGGACGACCGCGCGAAGGTCGGCCCTGGAGATCTGGTGCTCAATGGCGCCGGGCTGCGTACGCGGCTCGGGTTCAAGGTCTACGCCGGCGGGCTCTATCTGGGCGAGAAGACCAGGGACGCGAATGCCGCGCTCGCCGCGCCGGGCCCGAAGCGCGTCGCGCTGCACATGATGCGCGACGTGGGGGCGAGGCAACTGGTGGAGTCGCTGAACGACGGCATCGCGAAGAACAGCTCCGCGGCCGAGGTCGAGAAGATGAAGCCGCAGATCGCTGAGCTGACGACGACCATGGAAGCGCTCGGCGAGGCGAAGAAGGGCGACGTCATCCTGCTCGACTTCCTCCCGGGGACGGGAACGATCATCACCGTGAACGGCACGCCGCGCGGCAAGCCGATCGCGGGCGACGAGTTCCAGCGCGCGCTGCTGCGGGTCTGGCTGGGCGACAAGCCCGCCGACGGGGACCTGAAGAAGGGCATGCTCGGACAGTAGGCGGACAACCGTGGCGCAGATCCTCATCACCGAGTACATGGACGACGTGGCGATCGACGCGCTGCGCGCCCGCCACGAGGTGACGTACGACCCCAAGCTCGTCGATGCACGGGCGGAACTGCTTGCCCTGGTCGCCGACGCCGACGCGCTGATCGTGCGCAACCGGACGCAGGTCAACGCCGAGGTGCTCGAGCATGCGCCGCGGCTGCGGGTGCTCGGCCGGCTCGGCGTGGGCCTCGACAACCTCGACATGGCCGGCTGCGCCGCGCGGGGCATCGAGGTCCTGCCTGCGACGGGCGCGAACGCCGATGCGGTCGCGGAGTACGTGCTGCTCGCCGCCGGCCTGCTGCTGCGGGGGGCCTTCTTCGTCTCCGCCGAAACGGGCGCGGGAAAGTGGCCGCGCGGACCGATCTCCGAGGGGCGCGAACTGGGCGGCAAGACCCTCGGGATCCTCGGATTCGGCTCCATCGGGCAGACGGTCGCTGCCAAGGCCCGGGCCTTCGGTCTCGCGGTGGCGGCACACGATCCGCTGCTTCCCGCGGACGCGCCGGCCTGGACGACCCACGGCGTGCGCCGCTGCGGACTGGACGAGCTGCTCGGCGTCGCGGACATCCTCACGCTCCATCTGCCGCTCGTCGAGGCGACCCGCGGCCTCGTCGGCCGCGAGCGCCTGGCGCGCATGAAGCGCGGCGCGGTCCTCGTGAACACCGCGCGCGGCGGCATCGTCGACGACGCCGCGCTGGCCGCGCTGGTCAGAAGCGGGCATCTTGGCGGCGCCGCCGTCGACGTGTTCGAGCGTGAGCCGCTGCCCGCCGGCTCGCCGCTCGCCGGCATCCGCAACGTCCTGTTGACGCCGCACGTCGCCGGTGTCACGCAGGAGTCGAACGTGCGCGTGTCCGGCATGGTCGCCGAGCGCGTCGCCGCGTCGCTGGAGCGCCTGGGGTTGTAGCATCTGCTTCTTGCCAGCCTTTCAGCCGATCGGACCATGCCGCAGCACCCTTTCCATCTCGCGTTTCCCGTCACCAGCCTCGCCGAGGCGCGTGCCTTCTACGGCGGCCTGCTGGGCTGCCCCGAGGGCCGCTCCTCCGACGAGTGGGTCGACTTCGACTTCTACGGCCACCAGATCGTCGCGCACCTCGCTCCCGGCGAGACCGGCCACCGACAGACCAGCGCGGTGGACGGGGACGCCGTGCCGGTCCGCCACTTCGGCGTGGTGCTGTCGATGGATGAATGGGAGGCGCTCGCCGCGAAGCTGACCGCGGCCGGCACGACGTTCATCATCGAGCCGCACGTGCGCTTCCGCGGCGAAGTTGGCGAGCAAGCCACGATGTTCTTCCTCGATCCCTGCGGGAACGCTCTGGAATTCAAGGCGTTCAAGGACATCGGTCGGTTGTTCGCGAAGTAGGGGCCGGGCCGGGCCCGGTCGTTGCAAGGCCGCGACGGCCGGCCGCCCCGTCGGAAGACGCCTCGCCTATAATCTCGGTCACCCGGAGGCCGGCGGAGACCGGCTGCCTGCCACCCCATCGGAGGAGCAAATGAACCGACTCATCGCCGCGCTCGCCGCGGTCGCGGGCCTCGTGCTCGCGTCGGGCATCCACGCCCAGGAGAAGATCAACCTGTCCATCGGCACCGGCGGCACCGGTGGCGTGTACTACCCGATGGGCGGGGGGATGGCCAACATCCTGTCCAAGCACCTGCCCAACGTGCGCGCCACCGCCGAAGTCACCGGCGCCTCGGTCGACAACATGCGTCTCATCGGCGCCGGCCGGCAGGACTTCGGCTTCACCATGGCCGACACCGCGCTCGACGCCGCCAAGGGACAGGACCGCTTTCGGGGCGCTCCGGTCAACGCCCGCACGCTGATGGTCCTGTATCCCAACCGCATGCACGTCGTGACGGTCGAGTCGACGGGGATCCGCAAGTTCGCCGACCTGAAGGGCAAGCGGGTGTCGGTGGGTTCCCCGGGCAGCGGCACGGAGATCACCGCGCTGCGCCTGCTGGAGGCGAACAACATGATCTCCGAGGTCCGGCGCGAGCGGCTCTCCGTCGCCGAGTCGGTGAACGCGCTCAAGGACCGGAAGATCGACGCGTTCTTCTGGGTCGGCGGCCTGCCGACCGCCGCCGTCACCGACCTGGCTGCGACGCCGGGCACGAAGATCGTGATGATCGACCACGCGGAGGCCCTCGCGGAGATGAACCGCCGCTACGACGGGCTCTACGCGAAGGACGTCATTCCCAAGGGCACGTACAGCGGCCAGGATCGCGACAACCAGGTCATCGCCGTCTGGAACATCCTTGCGACCAACGACAAGATGAGCGACAAGATGGCGTACGACATCGTGAAGACGCTCTTCGAGAACAAGCCCGAGCTGGTCGCCGTGCACAAGGAGGCGGAGAACATCGACCTCAAGCGGCAGACCCAGCAGTTCTCCCCCATCCCCTTCCATCCCGGTGCGATCAAGTACTTCGCCGAGAAGGGCGTGAAGGTCAAGTAGCGCGGCCGCGCGCCGTTCCCCGGGCCCCGTCGCGGCGACGCGCGGGGCCTTTCTCGTTTCTCCCGGAGCATCCATGACGAGTCCGGCCGAGGCTGCCGCGATCAGCGACGAGGCGCTGAAGAAGGCCGAGGAATACATCGAGCAGGAGGAGGGCGCCGCGCGCCGCTTCGCCGGATGGGCGGCGGTCGCCGTCACCGCGCTGGCGGTGACGATGTCGGTCTTCCACCTGTATGCGGCCTACGAGATCGTGCCGAGCTACGTGCTGCGGCCCGTGCACGTGGGCTTCGCGCTCGTGCTGTCCTTCATCCTCTACCCGATGGCGAAGCGCTTCCGCGCGCGCGTGCAGTGGATCGACTTCGCGCTGGCCGGTGCAGCGCTCGCCTGCATCGCCTATATCCTCTACTGGGGCGATGCCCTCGGCGACCGGGCCATCCTGCCCGACGCCTGGGACATCGTGATGGGCGTGACGCTCCTGGCGCTCATCCTGGAGGCGGCGCGGCGCACGTCCGGCTGGATCATGCCGTTCGTCGTGCTGCTCTTCATCGTGTACGCGCTCGTGGGGCCGCATCTTCCGGAGCCGTGGACGCACCGCGGGTACGACGTCCCGCGCCTCGTCGGCCACATGACCATGACGCTGGAGGGCGTGTTCGGCGTCGCCATCGACGTTTCGTCCACGCTCATCATCCTCTTCACCATCTACGGCGCGTTCCTGCAGTTCTCCGGCGCCGGAAAGTTCTTCATCGACTTCTCGTTCGCGGCCATGGGCGGCAAGCCTTCGTCGGCCGGGCGCGCCGTCGTGCTGGGCTCCTTCCTGCTCGGCGGCCCGTCCGGTTCGGGCGTCGCGACCACCGTGACGCTCGGGTCCGTCGCTTACCCGCTGCTCGCCAAGTCGGGATACGACAAGAACTCCGCCGGCGGACTCCTCGCAGCCGGCGGCCTGGGCGCGATCCTCTCCCCGCCGGTGCTCGGCGCGGCGGCGTTCCTGATCGCCGAGTTCCTGAAGATCTCGTATCTCGACGTCATCCTGATGGCGACGATCCCGACGCTGCTCTACTACTTCTCCATCTTCCTGATGGTGGAGCTCGATGCGCGCCGGTTCCGGATGAAGGACGTGGTGCTCACCCGCGCGATGGGCATGGGGGAGCTCACGCGGCGCTACGGCTTCCACTTCGCCTCGCTGGTGGCCATCGTCGTCTTCATGCTGCTCGGGTACTCGCCCATCCTGTCGGTGTTCTGGGCGACGTGGGTGACCTTCGCGCTGTCGTTCCTCGCCCGCGAGTGCGCGCTCATCGACTACGACGTGCTGCGCGGACGCAAGCCCGTCCTTGCCGGGCTGTGGAACTCCGGACTGGTGCGCGCCCTGCGCGACGGCTCGACGGGGATGCTGAACGTGGCGGCCACCTGCGCGGCCGCCGGCATCATCGTCGGCGTGGTCACCCTCACCGGCCTTGGCCTGAAGTTCAGCTCGATCGTGCTCGACTACGCGGAGAGCGGCGCACAGGGGCTGGTGAGCCTGTTCGGCGCGCTGGGCGCGGCGCAGACCCCCGAGCTGCTCGCGCAGATGCGCCTCCTGCTCACCGCCGTCTTCACCTCGCTGATCGTGTGGATCGTCGGGCTCGCGGTGCCGGTGACGGCCTCCTACATCATCTGCGCGGTGATCGCCGCGCCGGCGCTGATCAAGCTCGGCGTGCCGGACTTCGCCGCGCACATGTTCATCTTCTACTACGCGGTGCTCTCCGAGGTCTCGCCGCCGACCGCGCTGTCGCCGTTCGCCGCCGCCGCGATCACCGGCGGGGATCCCTACCGCACGACGCTGCTCTCGTGGAAATACACCATGCCGGCGTTCCTGGTGCCGTTCATGTTCGTGCTCGATCCGGCCGGCGCCGGCCTGCTGCTGACTGGCTCCTTCAAGACCCTCGCCGACGCGGACTGGCTGCAGATCGCGATCACGTCCTCGCTGGCGGCGATCGGCATCACCGCCCTCGCCGCGGGCCTCCAGGGCTGGCTGTTCCAGCGGCTGAGCGCCGCGGAAAAGTGGATCCTGATCGTCGCCGGCGTCGCGATCGTCTATCCCAGCCGCGTGGCGGATATCATCGGCATCGGCGGCTTCCTGCTGGTGCTGTTCCTGCAGTGGGTCCGCAGGGCCCCGGCTCCCGCCGCCTGAACCTTCACATCACAGGACGCATCCCATGGCTTCCACGCGTACCGCAAGCGGGCTCGAGATCGAGGACATCAAGGTCGGCGACGGCGAGACCGCCGCGGCCGGACAGCACGTCACCGTGCACTACACCGGCTGGCTCACCGACGGACGCAAGTTCGACTCGAGCAAGGACCGCGGCGACCCGTTCGACTTCCCGCTCGGAGGGCGCCGGGTCATCGCGGGCTGGGACGAGGGCGTGCAGGGCATGCGCGTGGGCGGCGTGCGCAAGCTCACCATCCCGCCCGAACTGGGCTACGGTGCGCGCGGCGCCGGGGGCGTGATCCCGCCGAATGCCACGCTGGTGTTCGAAGTGGAGCTGCTCTCGATCGGCTGACGCGCGGGCCTTCAGCGCTGGCGCTTGCGCAGGAGCATCGCGCCGGCGCCGATCACGAGCAGGATCGCGATCGGCAGACCGACGATGTTGAGGACGTCCATGAGGGCTTGCATCGGGTGACGGCGCTTCCATTGCGGGATGCCCGTCCATCAGCAAGCGGCGTGCTATCGGGAAGGGCCTGAGGAGCGCTCGTTCCCGGATGCCGGCCGCGGCGAAACGCGTGAACGGCGTCACATCGGCAGGCCCAAGGCGTGTCGGCGACCGCACTTCGCCGACGCGCCGGCGTCAGGGCACCAGCAGCGTCGCGCCCGTCGTACTGCGCGACTCCAGCGCGCGATGCGCGTCGGCCGCCTGCGCGAGCGGCCAGCGCTGATGGATGGGCACGCGCAGGACGCCGCGCCGGATGAGCTCGAACACGTTGGCGGACATCTCGCGCAGGCGCGCAGGGTCCGCGGTGTAGTGGAACAGCACGGGCCGGCTCACGGTGGCGGACTTCGACGACAGTCGATGCGCATCGAAGGCGCGCGCTTCGCCGCCCGCCTCGCCGAAGCTCACGAGGTGCCCGCACAGGGCGAGCGCCTCGAACGAGCGGTCCACGTGATTGCCGCCCACGCCGTCGTAGATCACGTCGGCGCCGCGGCCCTTCGTCGCCTCCATCACATCGGCGACGAAGTCGCCTCCGGCGGCGACGATCGGCACGTCGCAGCCGTGCTCGCGCGCGCGGCGCGCCTTCTCGGGCGAGCTCACGGTGCCGATCACCGTCGCTCCGAGGTGCCTGGCCCACTGGCACAGCAGCAAGCCCACGCCGCCTGCGGCGGAGTGCACGAGCACGGTCTCGCCGCGCTGCACGCGGTGCGTGCGGCACAGCAGGTACTCCGCGCTCATCCCCTTGAGCATCACGGCCGCGGCGATGTCGTCGTCGATGTCCGGCGGCAGCACGACGAGCTGGTCCGCCTTCATCGTGCGCACGTCGCAGTAGGCGCCCACCGGCGGGCACGCGTACGCCACGCGGTCCCCGGGGAGGATGCCCACCACGCCGGCGCCCACGTCGATCACCTGGCCGGCCGCCTCCATGCCCGGGGTGCCGGGCGGCGTGAGCAAGGGATAGAACCCGTTGCGCACGTACACGTCGATGTAGTTCACGCCCACCGCGGTCTGGCGGATGCGCACCTCGCCGGGACCGGGGGCGGGGGCGGTGCCGCGCTTCACCACCATTTCCTCCGGCCCGCCATGCCGGGCGATGACGACCTGGTTCGAGGGAATGGGCGCGAGCCCCGCGCGCGGGACGGGCGCGACCGTGCGCACGGAGCGGCTGGTACGCGCGCCGCCGTGCCCGGCGAGCAGCGCGCGGATGGCCTCGATGCCGGCGTCGTACACGTCCTCGCCGACCATCCGGGCGAGCGTCCCCTCGAGCGCGGGCGGCGCGTCGAAGCGCGACCGCCAGTCCCAGAACGTGCGGTCGCCGTCGGTCACGCGCTTCAGCGTGACGGTCGCCACGTAGTTGTTGAGCGGAATCGGCGCGTCGAGGATGCAGTAGGTGAAGGTGTGGTCGCGGTCGGAGAGGGTGAGGAGCTGCTCGCGGATGTGCGCGCCGTTCTGCAGTCGGAAGTTGCGCACGCAGCCGATCTCGTCGGGCGCGCGGCCGCCCTCGACATGGCTCTCGCCCACCGCCGGATGCCATTGGTCGTGGGCGTTGAAATCGCGCAACGCCGCCCACACCGCCTCGATCGGCGCGTCGATGATGGTGGACCGGACGACCCTGGGCATGCGGAGCGCCGCGCTGCTAGCGTTGCGTGGTCAGCTGCCGCTTCAGGGTGTCGAACGCCGCCTGGAACACGCCGTTCCCCACCGTCTCGGCGAGCTCCCGCTCCCGGCCCGGCTCGCACTCGAACTCCGCGGTCCACTCGGCGAACGTGCGGTTGCCGTCGGTGACGGGCGTCAGCTTGAGCGTCGCCACGTAGTCGAGCACGCCCATCGGCGACTCCAGGATCGAGTAGGTGCAGCTGTACTCGTAGTCCGACAGGGCGAGGAGCTGCTCGCGGATGGTGCCGCCGTCCTTCAGCAAGAAGTTGCGGATGCAGCCCACCTTGTCGGCCGGCAGCCCGGACTCGATGCGGCTCGACTCGACCACCGGCACCCACTTCGGCAGGCCGTTGAAGTCGCGCACGTGGTTCCAGACGCGATCGGCGGGGGCGTCGATCACCGACGAGGTGTAGACCTTGACCATGGCTCAGCCCGCCGTCAGCCTTTCTCGACCACCGGCGTCCGGCTCATGTCGGTGAGCGAGCCCGCGATCTGGCTGATGTCGCCGCCCTGCAGCCCGATCTCGCGCAGCATCGCGTCGATGAGGGGCGCCTGGGCGCGGTAGCGCAGTGCGCTGTTCACCACGTTGTCGGCGATGTTGCCCGGACCGGCTTCGCCGCGTCCGCCGCCGCCCGCGAGGCCGTCGACCTGGAAGATCTTGATGCCCTCGATCTTCTCCATCGGCTTCACGCTCTCGCGGATGATGTCGTCCAGCTTCTCGACGATCCTGAGCCGCAGGGCCGACTGGCGCGCCTCGGGCGTGAGGATGTTCTGCGCCTCGTTCATCTGGCGCGTGCCGAGCGCCTCGATCTCGTACTTGATCTTGGCGGCGAGGGCGCGGATCTTCTCCGCCTCCGCCTCGGCCTCCGCGCTCATGCGCCGCGCCGTGCCGCGGTCGGCGGCGGCGAGCTTCTCGGCCTCGGCGAGCTTCTGCACGCGGATGGTCTCGCGCTCCACGTCCTGGGCGGCGGCGATGAGCTCGATCTCCTTCCTGCGCCGCGCGACCTCGAGGTCGCGGGCGGTGAAGACCTTCTCCTCGGCGGCGACGGCCTGGGCGCGCGCGAGGTCGGCCTCCGCCTGCGCCTCGGACTGCTCGCGCGACTTCTCCGCGACGGCGATGGCCCGCGCCTGCTCGGCGATCTCGACCGTCTGGCGGCGCTCGATCTCCAGCGCCTGGATGTCGCGCTCGCGGGCGATGCGCTGCTGCTCGAGCGCCCGCTCCTGCGCGATCTTGGCGAGCTCCACCTCGCGCTGCGCGGCGATGCGCGCCTCCTCGGCCTCGCGCTCGCGCTGCGCGCGCTCCGCCGCGAGGGCGGCGCGCTGCTGCGCCCGGCGCACCTCGAGCTCCCGCTCCTGCGCGAGGCGGGCGTACTCGCTCTCGCGGTCGATGTCGAGCGCGAGCTTCTCCGACTCCAGGTTCTTGTTGCGGATCTGGATCATCGTGTCCTGCTCGATGTCGTTGCGGATCTTCTTGCGCCGCTCGATCTCCTCGGTGA
>CAZKHE010000047.1:0-30692 GCA_964552535.1 uncultured Enterobacteriaceae bacterium
TTCTTCGTCGTGCCGATGAACGCGCTGCTGCAGCATCGGGGCCACATCCTGATGGGCGCCGGGCACTCCATCGCCGTGCAGAACTTCAACGAGAACCTGTCGATCCTGGTCATGCTCGCGCTGTACGCGCTCATGATCCGCATGGACTTCTCGATCTATACGGTGATTGTCCTGTTCGGGCTGTTCGTGAGCGGCTCGATGGTGCTGGTGCGCAAGCGCCACCTCTACAACCAGAGCCAGGGCGACTCGCTGCACCTCATCGGAATGGAGAAGCACTAGGGAAGACACCCCCACCCCGGCTCTCCCCCTCTGCGGGGGGAGGTTGTCTATTCTCGGCTGAGGGGTCGTTCACGCCCGCTCGTAGAGCGCGAGGTAATCCGCCTTGGGCAGGGGCGCCAGGCGCGCGACGGCAAGCGCGTCTTCCAGGTGCGCGGGATCGGAGATGCCCACCAGGCTCGTCCCGATGCCGGGCGTCGAGCGGTTGAACTGCAGCGCGCGCCGGGCATCGTTCGGCAACGCCGCGAGCTTCACGCGCACCGCATCCGAGGCCTGGCGCGCCAGCACGCCCTTGCCCATCGAATGCGTGGCCATGACGTACACGCGCAGCTGGTGCGCCGCCTGGATGGTCGAGGCGACGTTGCCCTGGCCGGTCGCCTGGGAGAAGCGCGTGAAGCCCTCCGTCATCGCCTGGTTGAATGGCAGCTGCAGGATGCGGAAGGCGTGGCGCGCACCCGCCCCATGCACGAGCGCGGCCGCCTTCTCGGCCAGCCCGAGCAGCGAGGTGATCGACTGGAACACCGCCGCGTCGGTCTCGACCCGAAAGCCCTCGAACGAGGAGATGCCGTAGCAACCGAGAGCACCGAGCTTCACCTGCTGCTCGAGCGCGGCGAACACCGCGCCCAGCCGCCGATGCATCTTCTCCTTGCCTGAGACCGGCACGTGCACCTCGGGCTGGTCCACCAGGAACGCGTCGAGGGTCTCGAGCCCGGTCGCCTCGCGCACGCGCTCGAGCTGGTGGACGACGTGCTGGGGGGTGAGCAGGTGATGCCCCGCGAGGTCGCTACGCGTGCCGAGCCCGCGCGCGGCAATGCGCGCGTCGAACCATTGCTCCAGATCTTTCGGCGGCCGGTCCTCGAACGCCAGAAAGCCGCCCTTGCCCACCACGAATACCTGCTCGCGCGTCACGCCCGCCGCGAAGGCGCGGCGCAGCCCGGCGCCGAGCGCACGCATCGACCGCCCGTACCGGTAGTGGGCCGCCGTGTCGAAGACGTTGATGCCGCCGCAGGCGGCGCGCGCGACGATCTCCGCGTACGCCTCGTCCACGGCATCGGTGGCCGCCCCCGGGAACGTGCCGAGTCCGAGCGATGCGAGCTTGAAGTGCAGGTCGACGAAATCGCTGAAGTGCCCGGTGCCGCAGGCGGAGCCGTGCGAGCGCGCATACGCGTTGGTGCCCGCGCGGGTGGCGGCCCCCGGGACGAGCGCCATCACGCCCGCTCCAGGAACGGATGCTCGGCCACGCGCGCCGCAAGATCGACGATCCCCGGCCGCACGGTGCCCGCACGCGGCGCGTCGAGGCGGGAGGCGAGCAAGGCCTCGCGGTCCTCGTCGTCGTCGAGTTCCCAGGTCACCGAAGCGAGGAGCGCGCGTCCCGCTTCCGGCGTCCGCGCGGGAAGGTCCCGGCCGCTCAGGAGTCCCCAGATGCCGGTCCAGGCCCGCGCCACCACGAGGGGGTGATAGCCGCCGCCCCCGGTCACCATCAGGCGCGGCGTGCCCGTCGCGGATCGTGGTGCCTCGTGCATCACCATGGCGACACAGGCGAGGAACCCCTGCGTCGTGAGGTCCAGCCGCCCCAGCGGGTCGGCGGCGATGGCGTCGGCGCCGGCCTGCAGCACGATGCAGTCTGGCGCGAAGCGCTCGCGCACCGCTCGCCATGCTGCGGCGAAGACGAGCGCGTACTCGGCGTCGCCGGTGCCCGGCGGCAGCGGGAGGTTCATCGTCGTGTGCCCGGCCGCCGGCAGGCCCTGGTCCTCGAAGCGACCGCCGCGACCGGGATAAGCGTACGCGGTGTCCATGTGGAGCGAGAGGGTGAACGTCCCGGGATCCTCGAGGAACGCGGCCTCGACCGCGTCGCCGTGGTGTGCGTCGATGTCGACGTACAGCACGCGCTGGCCGGCCGCACGCAGCGCGCGGATGGCGAGCACGAGGTCGTTCACGAAGCAGAAGCCGCAGGCGCGGTCGGGTCGCGCGTGATGCATGCCGCCGGCCGGATTGAACGCCATCCGGCCGGCGAGGACCGCGCCCGCGGCCTGGACGCTGGCGCCGCCGGCGGTCGCGGGCGTGGAGAACATGCCCGCGAAGTACGGATTCTCGAGGGTGCCCAGCGCATGGCGCTCGCGCTCGCCGTGCTCGGCCGCGCCGCGGGCCTCCACCGCGCGCAGGGCCGCGATGTACGCCGGCGTGTGAAAGCCCCGCAATTCCTCCTCGGTGGCCTGGCGGGCGGTGACGAGCTCGTGGGCATCGATGGCGCCGTACGCGCCGACGAGGTCGAGCGTCAGCGCCACCCGCGGGATGGCGAGCGGATGGTTGCGACCGTAGGCGCGGCGCCGAAAGCAGTCGGCGTAGAGGAACACCGCATCGTGACGAAGCGCCTCACTCATGCGCGGCCCAACCGTCGCGGACGCCGCGCGTGCGGATGTACAGCAGCACGTGCCGTGCGGTGCGCACGGCCATGCGCGCGGGCGCTGCGGGCAGCGCATCGACGCGTCCCGCGGCGAGACAGTTGCGGTAGTAGACCAGCTCCCGGCAGTTGTCCCGGATGGCGTTCCACGTGGGCTCGCCCTTGACCAGCGCCTGCCAGACGTCGAGCACGTCGGCTTCCGCAGGCGGCCCGGCCTTGCCGGTGGCAGCCAGGGCCGCGCGCATCGCGGCGGCGAGCGCGTCGATGGCGGGCCCGAGCACCGCGTCGAGAGGTACGTCGGCGCCGCGCAGGCGCGCCTCGAGGACGGCCACGCGCGCGTCCGCAGCGGCGAGCAGGGCGGCCGCGGCGGCGGGATCGGCAGGGGAAGGATTGCGCATCACATTAGACTTGGCTAATGTTGATGGATTCTAGAGGAGGCGACGTCATGGCACCACCGGTGAAGCTCATTCGGGTGAACGGACTGCAATACAACCGGAACCGCGATCCGCAGGCGTATCGCCGTGGGCCGGGCGTTCCCTTCCGCATCCAGGCCGTGACCGACGGCCGCGGGGCCGTGCGGATCACGCTGCGCGATGCCGCCGGAACGGCGCTGGCGAGCGCCGACGTCGAGGCGCCGGCGACGTGGACCCACGAAGTGGCGTACGAAACGCCCGGCTCGCGGCTGCTTCAGCTGGAGGCCGCGCGCGGCGCCGACAGGCTCGCGTTCGACCTTCGGCTCGACGTGGAAGCCGTCGCGCACCACTGAGGGACCGCCCGCCGTACCGGCCGGCGGCCGCCCCGCCTACATCACCACCGGGCGATTCGGGAGTTCGTTGGGGTTTTCGTAGCCCGGCGGGAAATGGGTCGCCAGCAAATCGCTGATCGCCTCCACCCCGAGCAGCGCGCCTTCGCGATAGCGCCCGGCCGCGAACTCGCGCTGCATCGCGCCGCAGATCGTCTCCCACGCGGTCGCGCCCACCACCCGGTGGATGCCGCGGTCGGCGACGATCTCCACGTGCCGATCCGCGAGCAGCACGTAGAGCAGCACGCCGGCATTGCTCTCCGTGTCCCACACGCGCAGCCGCCCGAACAGCTCGAGCGCACGGTCCTTCGACGTGACGCCGTCCCACAGGTCCGACGCGGGCAGCCCGCCTTCCACCACGAAGCAGATCTCGCCATCGTGACGGCGTTCCTGCGCGGCGATCGCCTGCTCGACCGCCTCCAGCGCGGCGGCGTCGAAAGCGCGGTTCACCGACCAGCGCCCGGCGAAGAGGTGACGCATCCAGCGCGCAATGCCCATCAGTCGCCCCAGCTTCCCGATGCACCGCCGCCGCCGAATCCGCCGCCGCCGCCCGACCACCCGCCGCCGGACCAACCGCCCCCGCCCCCGCCTCCGCCCCACGAGCCGCCGCCCCAGCCGCCCACCGGGGCGCCCCAGGTGCCGCCGCGGCGGCCGCGCGCGATCGTGCCGCCGGTGCCGCCGAAGAGCAGCGAGAACACGAATGCGAGCAGGCCCGCGCCGATGGCCGCGATGAGCGTCCCGGCGATCGCGAGCGCCACGAATCCCGCGATGCCGCCGGTCGCGGTCGCGCCGAGGAAGCGGCCGAGGACGCGCGTCAGGATGCCGCCGACGATCACGGTGAAGACGAGCAGCAGCACGAGGTAGGTCTCGAACGCCTCGCCGCCCTGGGGCCCGCGCTGCTGCGGCGAGGCGCGGGGCGGCGGCAGCGCTTCGCCCTCGACGAGCCGCATGAGCTGGTCCGTGCCGGCGACGATGCCGCCGTAGAAGTCGCCGGAGAGGAAATGCGGCGCGATGGTCTCGCGGATCACGCGCTTCGCGATGGCGTCGGGGATCACGCCCTCCAGTCCGTAGCCGACCTCGATGCGCAGGCGCTGGTCGTTCTTCGCGACGACGAGGATCAGCCCGTCGTCGACCTTCGCGCGCCCGATCTTCCACGCCTCCGCGACGCGGATCGCGTACTGCTCGATCGCCTCGGGCTTCGTGGTCGGCACCATCAGCACCGCGATCTGGCTGCCCTTCGCCTGCTCGAACGCCGCGAGCCGCTGGTCGAGGGTGGCGATCTGCTCGGGCGTGAGCGTGCCGGTGAGGTCGGTGACCCGGCGCTCCAGCTTGGGCACCGGCACGAGGTCCTGCGCGGCGGCGACGAGCGCCGCCACGGCGACCAGGAGGCCGAACGCGAGTGCGGCGAGGCGCGCGATCGACGCGCTCCGCACGCCCGGTGCGACGGGACGCTGCCGGTGCCCGGCGACCGCGACGGGGGTCACCCGCGTTGCTCCGTTCGCCGCGTGCGCTCCGCTACTGCTTGGGCGCCGCCGGCGCCGGCTTGCCGAAGTCCACCTTCGGCGCCGTCGAGATGTCGCGCTCGTTCTCGACCGTGAAGTTGGCCTTGGTCTTGTAGCCGAACACCATCGCGGTGAGGTTCACCGGGAACTCGCGCACCAGGACGTTGTAGTCCTGCACCGCCTTGATGTAGCGGTTGCGCGCCACGGCGATGCGGTTCTCGGTGCCTTCGAGCTGCGCCTGCAGCTCGAGGAAGTTCTTGTCGCTCTTCAGGTCCGGATACTTCTCCACCACCACCAGCAGGCGCGACAGCGCGCTGGAGAGGTCGCCCTGCGCCTGCTGGAAGCGCTGGAATGCCTGGGGGTCGTTGAGCGTCTCGGGGGTCACCTGCATCTGGCCCACGCGCGAGCGCGCCTCGGTGACGCGCGTCAGCACCTCCTGCTCCTGCTGCGCATAGCCCTTGACGGTGTTGACGAGGTTCGGGATCAGGTCGGCGCGCCGCTGATACTGGTTGACGACCTCCGACCACGCGGCGTTCACCCCCTCGTCGCGCCGCTGGATGTCGTTGTACCCGCAGCCGGACAGGAGCAGTGCCGCAGCCGCCGCCGCGAAGGCGAGAAGTCTTTTCATTCCATGGTTCCTTTCGGTCGGGACGCGCGAATCAAGATGGGGCGCCGGCGCCGGATTCCAAGTCCCGCGAGAGGCGGCGCACGAAGCACAGGTCCTCCCAGGCCTTCGCCTTGTCGGCGAGGTTTCGCAGCAGGTACGCGGGGTGATAGGTGACGACGCAGGGCACGCCATGATAGCGGTGCACGCGCCCCCGGAGCGAAGCGATGCTCGCGTCCGTTCCGAGCAGAGTTTGCGCAGCGAAACGCCCCATCGCGATGAGCACCTGGGGCTGCGCGAGCTCGATCTGCCGCAACAGGAACGGGCTGCAGCGCGCAACCTCGCCGGGCTCCGGATTGCGGTTGCCCGGCGGACGGCACTTCAGCACGTTGGCGATGTACACGTCGGCGGCGCGGCTGCGGCCGATGGCGGCGAGCATGTTGTCGAGCAGCCGCCCGGCCTGCCCGACGAAGGGCTCGCCCCGTGCGTCTTCCTCCGCGCCGGGCGCCTCCCCCACGATCATCCAGCGCGGCCGCTCCGCGCCGACGCCGAACACGGTGTTCGTCCGGCTGCGGCACAGGCCGCACGCCGTGCACGCCGCGACGCTTTCGCGAAGTCCGTCCCAGTCGAGCCGGGCAATCGTCGCGGCGCGCTCGGGATCGACTGGCACGTCGACGGGGGGACGCGCCGGTTCCGGTGGTCGCGCCGGCACCCGCGCCGCCGGAGCGGGCACAACGGGATCGCGGCGCGTGACGCCCGGCTCGGCGACCGGCGGCGGCGCGAGCGCGACCCGCGGCGCCTCCACCGACGCAGGGGGAGGCGCATCCGCCCCTTCGGTGCTGCCGATGCGCAGGCGCCAGACCGGTGCGAGGCCCATCTCCACCAGCAGCGCGTCGCGGCGCGAGGTGCTCACAGCGGCAGGCTCAGCACGAGCGCGTCCTCGCGGCCGCCCTTCGCCGGATAGTAGCCGCGCCGCACGCCGATCTGGTGGAAGCCGTGCGCCGCGTAGAGCCGCTGCGCCGGCAGGTTCGACGGCCGCACCTCGAGAAACAGGACTCGCGCACCGTAGTCGCGCGCGATGCGTATCACCTGGCCCAGCAGGCGCGCGCCGTGGCCCCGACGCTGCTCGGCGGCGGCGATGCTGAGATTGAGCAGATGCGCTTCCCCGGCGGCGAGCATCAGCACCGCGTAGCCGATCAGGACATCGTTCTCGAAGGCGGCCCAGCAGCTGTAGCCGGCGCGCAGGCTGTCGCGGAAGTTCCCCGCCGTCCACGGAAACTCGTAGATCGCCTGTTCGATCGTCAGCACCGCGGGCAGATCGTCCTCGGTGAGCGGCTGTACCCGGCGCTGCGGGACAGGGACCGCGCTCAAGGCAGCGGCCTCATCGTTGCGGCGCTCATGCCGTCCGCTCCCGCCGCTCGGCCACGGTGAGCGCGACGCGCTCGCGGAGGTAGATCGGAATCGCTTCGGCGGCGTCGCGCGCGCCGCCGGCGGCGAGCCGCGGGAGCGCGAGATCGAGCACCGCCGCGGCGGTCGGCACGAGTAGCGCATTGACGCGCTCGAGGCATTCCCCGAGCCGGGCGCCGAGCACGTCCGCGTAGGCCGCGAAGCCGCTGCCGCAGCCGGTCCAGCCGGTGCCCGGGGGCGCCGGCACGGCCCCGGGCGCGAGCACCGCCGGGGGGACCTCGACCGTCATGACGCCGTCATCGCCGCGCCGATACGCGGCGCAGTACACCTCGTTCATGCGCGCGTCGATGCACACCAGCGCCCGCGGCGCGCCGCTCGCGTGCGCGATCGCCTCCAGGCAGCTCACGCCGATCACCGGCACGCCGCGCGCGGCGGCCAGACCCTGCGCGGCGCCGGCGGCGATGCGCAGGCCGGTGAACCCGCCGGGCCCGGCGCCATACGCGATCGCGTCGAGCCCCGCGGGCTCGAGGCCGCCTTCGCGCAGGAGCTCCGCGATCTCGCCGAACAACGTCTCGGCGTGGCGATGCCCGACCCTGAAGTGGCGCGCGTAGCGCAGCGTCCCCCGCGCGAGCGCGAGCGACAGGTGGTCGGCGGAGGTATCGAGGGCGAGGACGTTCACGGCGCGGCGGTTCCGCCCGGAAGTTTACGCGAGTCGCACGGGGGCACTCACGCTATGATTCACGACGCGCCGGCCCGGCGGCGCGCTGCGCCGCCGGCCGAACAACCACATACCGGCAGCCACCAAAGGATCGAGCATGGCAGCACCGCAACGCAAGGTCATCATCACCTGCGCCGTCACCGGCGCCATCCACACCCCCACCATGTCGCCGCATCTGCCGGTGACGCCCGAGGAGATCGCCGAGGCGGCGCTCGGCGCAGCGCAGGCCGGGGCGGCGATCGTCCACCTGCACGCGCGCATGCCGGAGAACGGGCTGCCGACGCAGGACCCGGCGATGTTCAAGCGCTTCCTGCCGACGATCAAGGCGGGGTCGAACGTGGTCGTCAACCTCACCACCGGCGGCTCGCCGGCGATGACCGTCGAGGAACGCCTGCAGCCCGCGCTGCAGCTCAGGCCCGAGGTCGCCTCGCTCAACATGGGGTCGATGAACTTCGGCCTCTACGAGATGATCCCGCGGTACAAGGACTGGCAGCACGACTGGGAGCTTCCCTATCTCGCGGGCTCCGACGAGCGGATCTTCAAGAACACCTTCCGCGACATCGCGTACATCCTCGAGTCGTGCAGCGGCAACGACACGCGCTTCGAGATCGAGTGCTACGACATCGGCCATCTCTACACCGCCGCGCACTTCCTCGACCGCAAGCTGCTCAAGCCGCCGCTCTTCATCCAGTCGGTGTTCGGCATCCGCGGCGGGATCGGGCCGCATCCGGAGGACGTGCTGCACATGAAGCGCACCGCCGACCGGCTGTTCGGCGACCAGTACCTGTGGTCGGTGCTCGGCGCCGGCCGCAACCAGATGTACGTCGCGACCCAATCGGCGGTGATGGGCGGTAACGTGCGGGTGGGCCTCGAGGACAGCCTGTGGCTGGGCAAGGGCCAGCTCGCGAAGAGCAACGCCGAGCAGGTGGCGAAGATCCGCCGCATCCTCGAGGAACTGGGCCTCGAAGTGGCGACGCCCGACGACGCGCGCGCCATGCTGAAGCTCAAGGGCCCGGCGAACGTGGGGTTCTGAGGCTGACCATGAAAACCTACAGGATCGCGGTGATTCCCGGCGACGGGATCGGCAGGGAAGTCATGCCCGAGGGCGTGCGCGTGGTGGAAGCCGCAGCCCGGCGCTTCGGCTTCACCGCCAGGCTCGACCGCTTCGACGACTGGAACTGCGAGCGCCAGGCGAAGACCGGCCACTGGATGCCCGAGGACTGGAAGGACCGCATCGGCGGCCACGACTGCATCTACTTCGGCGCCACCGGCTGGCCCGCGCTCATTCCCGACCACCTGTCGCTCTGGGCGTCGCTCATCAAGTTCCGCCGCGAGTTCGACCAGTACGTGAACCTGCGGCCGGTGCGGCTCATGCCCGGCATCCCCTGCCCCCTCGCGGGACGCAAGGTCGGCGACATCGACTACTACGTGGTGCGCGAGAACACCGAAGGCGAGTACTCCTCGGTGGGGGGACGCATGTTCGAGGGCACCGAGCGCGAGTTCGTGACCCAGCAGGCCTGCTTCACCCGACGCGGCACCGACCGCATCATGAAGTTCGCGTTCGACCTCGCCCTCACGCGCGAGCGCAAGCACGTCACCTCCGCGACCAAGTCCAACGGCATCTCCATCACCATGCCGTACTGGGACGAACGCTTCGCGGCGATGGCCAAGCGCTATCCGGCGGTCAGGACGAGCCAGTACCACATCGACGGGCTCACCATCCAGCTCGTGCTCAACCCGCAGCGGTTCGACGTGATCGTCGCCTCCAATCTGTTCGGCGACATCGTGTCGGACCTCGGCCCGGCGACGGCCGGAACGATCGGCGTCGCGCCCTCGGCCAACCTGAACCCGGAGCGCGCGTTTCCGTCCCTCTTCGAACCGGTGCACGGGTCCGCCCCCGACATCTACGGGCGCAACGTCGCCAATCCGATCGCGCAGATCTGGTCCGGGGCGATGATGCTCGACTTCCTCGGCGAGAAGGCCGCCGCGGCCGCCATCATGGCGGCGATCGAGGGCTGCCTGCGCGAGGGGCCGCGGACGCCGGACGCCGGCGGCAACGCGAGCACGCAGGACGTCGGGCAGGCGATCGCCGCCGCAGTGGGTTGAGCAACGGGTCGTCAGCGTTCAGGAGCGTTCGCAAGTGAACATCGCACAGCACGTCGAGCGCGTCGCGGCGCGCACGCCGGACCATCCGGCGATCCTCTTCGAAGGCAAGGCGCTCTCCTACGCGGTGCTCGACCGCTGCGCCTCCGCGCTCGCCGATGCGCTGCGCCGGCACGGCGTGAACCGGGGCGACCGCGTCGCCCTCTATCTGCCCAACATCCCCGCGTTCGCCCTCGCCTACCTCGCCATCGAGAAGGCCGGTGCGATCGCCGTCTCCATCAACGCGATCTTCAAGTGGGAGGAGGTGCGCTTCATCGTCAACGACGCGCGCCCGAAGGTGGTCTTCACCACTGCCGAGCTGCTCCCCAACCTGCCGCGGCCGGAGTGCCCGTCGGTCCAGCACACCGTGCTGTGCGAGGGCAGCGAGCCTGACGAGATCGCGCTCGAGGCCTGGCTGGAACGCGGCGACCCCGGCTTTCGCGCGATCGACCTGCCCGGGGACGAGCCCGCGGCGCTGCTCTACTCCTCCGGCACCACCGGCTTCCCGAAGGGCGTGACGCTCACGCACGAGAACATCGACAGCAACACGAGGACGGCCGCCAAGTACTCCCGCTACACGCCGCAGGACCGCCTCGCCTGCTTCCTGCCGCTCTTCCACGTCTTCGCGCAGAACTACATCATGAACGGCGCGTTCCAGGCGGGTGCGACCATCGTGCTGCACCGGCGCTTCGTGCCCGACCCCGTGCTGGAGTCGATCGCGCGCGACCGCATCACCAAGTTCTTCGGCGTGCCGACCATCTTCATCGCGCTGCTCAACGCCGACCTGGGCAAGCACGATCTCTCGTCCCTCGACTACTTCTTCTCCGCCGCCGCGACGATGCCGCAGGAGGTGTCGCGACGCTGGCAGGAGCGCTTCGGCAAGCCCGTGCACGAAGGCTACGGTCTCACCGAGTGCTCGCCCTTCGCCGCCTACAACCACCTCACCGCGCACCGCTTCGGCAGCGTCGGCACGGCCGTCGAAGGCTTCGAGCTGCGCATCGTGGACGAGCACGACCGCGAGGTGCCGCGCGGCGAATGGGGCGAGATCTGCATCCGCGGTCCGGGGGTCATGAAGGGCTACTGGGGCCGCCACGAGGACACCGAGCGCGCGCTGCGCGGCGGCTGGCTCCATTCCGGCGACATCGGCCGCATGGACGAGGACGGCTACGTGTACATCGTCGACCGCGTGAAGGACATGATCAACGTGTCCGGGTTCAAGGTGTGGCCGGCGGAGATCGAGCACTTCCTGTATCGGCATCCCGCGATCCGGGAGGCAGCCGTGTACGGCGCGCCGGACCCGATCAAGGGCGAGCAGGTGCGTGTGGCGGTGGTGCTGAAGGAGGGCCATCACCTCGGCCCAGACGACGTGGTCCGGCTGTGCCGCGATCACCTCGCCGCCTACAAGGCGCCGGAGCGCGTGGACATCGTCGCCGAGCTGCCGAAGAGCGCCACCGGGAAGATCCTCAAGCGCGTCCTGCGCGACCAGGCGACCCAGGCCGGCTGACGGCTGGCGCGCCGGCCCCCTACTTCAGCGCGAGCGACACCAGTTCGTAGCTGTCCCGCGCGAGCGGCGTGTTGCGCGCGGCGAACGTCTGGTGCACGAAGCGCACGACGCGGCGGGCAGCAGGCGCGTACCAGGCGGTGGCACGCAGGTAGACCGGATCGATGGCGTCGTCCATCTGGCCGCGGAGGTACGGGCGATTGCCGGTGAGCTCGACCTGTACCGCATCGAAACTGCCCGCCGGCGTCTGCACCGCGCCCGAGGAGACCGCGCGCGCAGTGCCGCTCCACGTCGTGCCCCACGACGCCTGCGGCATCCGCACGCCGGACCCGGCGCCCACCACCGCGCCGTCGAACGCGGCCAGGTAGGGCGCGAGCTCGGTGAGCGCAAAGCCGCTGCCGAGGGGCCGCTCGACCAGCTCCCAGACGCCGAGGAAGGTGCGCTCGTCGCCGACGCTGCTGCCGACTTCGGTGAGACGGTCGCGCACGCCGGTGCCGACCTCGAGACACGTGACCTGCAGCTGCCGCGGCGGCTGGTTGCGCCAACCGCTCGCATAGGCATACCGCCAGGAATCGCCGACGCGCGGCGCGCGCGCCGGGTCGAGCGGCCGTTGCGGCGCGATGGGCGTGGCGCAGCCCGGCAGCAGGAGCGCCGCTCCCGAGGCGGCGGCGGCGAGCACGAGACGGCGGCGCGGCAGGTCGGTCATGCGGGACTCCGGGATCGCGGGCTACCCGATGAGCCTACACCCGCGCGACGTGCGTGTCAGCGGTCGCGGTCGCGACCGCGCTGTCGATCCCCATATACGTCGCGGCCGTGGTCGCGGATGTCGCGGCGCAGTTCGCGTCGCTCCTCCGGCGACAGCTGCTGACGCCGTTCCATCTCGCGCTGGCGCCACTCGTCGCGGTGCTGCCGGCGCCATTCGTCGTCGCGCCGGGGCATGTCGCGCCCGGGCGGCGGACCGCGGAACTCGCGCGACCCGGGTCCGGAGCCCTGCCCCGGCTGCGCGATGGCCGCACCGCCCGCCGCGAGCACCGCGGCGGCGAGCGACAGCGCGAACATGCGTGCGAGCCTCGTCATGGTCCAATGCTACCGTCGGCAACGCTCCCGGCCAACCGCCGAAAGCCCTCATCCACACCTGACACTCTACGCGCTCGATGTAACCCGATTGCGCCGGCGGGGCGAGGCTTTGTAACCGCGTATTGCGGAGCCGTGCCGCAGCAACGCGGGGTTACGAACCCGTGGCGCGCTGCGCCCGGCGCCGCTACGATTGCCGCATGACCGATCCGAAGAAGAAGATCCTGGTCGTCGACGACGACCTGCGCCTGCGCGATCTCCTCAACCGCTATCTGGGCGAGCAGGGTTTCGCCGTGAAGACCGTCTCGGACGCCGCGGGCATGGACCGCGCGCTCGGGGCGGAGCGCTTCGACCTGGTCGTGCTCGATCTCATGCTGCCCGGCGAGGACGGCCTCTCGATCTGCCGGCGCCTGCGCGGGACCAAGAACACCGTGCCGATCGTCATGCTGACGGCGAAAGGCGAGGACGTGGATCGCATCGTCGGGCTGGAGATGGGCGCGGACGACTATCTCGCCAAGCCGTTCAACCCCCGCGAGCTGGTCGCGCGCATCAACGCCGTGCTGCGCCGGCAGACGCAGCCGCCGCCGCCCGGCGCGCCGGCGACCGAGCCGGAGACGGTGCAGTTCGGCGGCATGGCGCTCAACCTCGCCACGCGCACGCTGACCAAGGATGGCGCCGAGATCTCGCTGACCACCGGGGAGTTCGCGATGCTGCGGGTGCTGGTCACCCACCCGCGGCAGCCGCTCTCCCGCGACCGCCTCATGGAGCTCGCGCGCGGCCGCGAGTACGAGGTGTTCGACCGCGCGATCGACGTGCAGATCTCGCGGCTGCGCAAGCTGATCGAGCCGGATCCGGCGAAGCCCGCCTTCATCCAGACCGTGTGGGGCTTCGGCTACGTGTTCGTGCCCGACGGCAAGCAGTGAGGCTCGTACCGCGCGCGCTGCTGTGGCGCACGTTCCTGCTGATCGCGGCGGTGATCCTCGTCGCGGTGGCGGCCTGGTTCCAGATCTTCCGCGCCTACGAGCGCGAGCCCCGCGCCCGCAACCTCGCGCAGATGGTGGCGAGCGTGGTGAACATCACCCGCAGCGCCATCGTCACCGCCCGCCCGGAGCTGCGCCGCGCGCTGCTGCTCGATCTCGCCGAGCTCGAGGGCATCCGCGTCTATCCCTCCGACGACGACGAGGTGATCGAGGCCGCGGACGAGTCCCGACTCGGCACCCGCCTGCTGAACGAGCAGATCCGCCTGCGGCTGGGCGACGAGACGCGCATGGCGGCCAGCCGCAACGGCGAGGACGGCTTCTTCGTCAGCTTCCGCATCGGCGAGGACGAGTACTGGGTGATGATGCCCCGCGAGCGCTTCGAGCGCCGCATCGCGCTGCAGTGGCTGGGCTGGGGGGCCCTCGCGCTCGGCCTCGCACTGGCCGCCGCCTACATCATCGTGTTCCGGCTCAAGCGCCCGCTGCGCCAGCTGACCGCGGCGGCGCGCGACATCGGGGCGGGCCGCGCCCCCGGTCCGCTCGCCGAGGAAGGCCCCGAGGAGATCGAGACGCTGGCGCGCGCGTTCAACCAGATGTCGCGCGACCTCGACCGCCTCGAAGCCGACCGCGCGCTCATCCTCGCCGGCGTGTCGCACGACCTGCGCACGCCGCTCGCGCGGCTGCGCCTCGGCATCGAGATGAGCGGCGGCGACGATTCGCTGCGCCAGGGGATGGCCGCGGACATCGAGGAGATGGACCGCATCATCGGCCAGTTCCTCGACTTCGCCCGTGCGGGCGCGGAGGAGACGTCCGACAGTCTCGACGTGGCCGAGATCGCGCGCGACCTCGCCCGGCACTACGCGGAGGTCGGCGCGCCCATCGCGCACGAGATCGCCGACACCGGTGCCCGCCCCCTGCGGCGTCAGGCCATGCGCCGCGCCATCGCCAACCTCGTCGACAACGCGCACCGCTACGCCGGTCGCGACGTGGCGCTGCGCGTGCGGCCCGAGGGGCGTGCCGCGATCGTGGAGGTCCTCGACCGCGGCCCCGGCATTCCGATCGCGGAGGCCGAGCGGATGAAGCAGCCGTTCACGCGGCTGGAGGCGGCGCGCAGCAACGTCGGCGGCTCCGGGCTCGGGCTCGCGATCGTCGACCGCATCGTCCAGATGCACGCGGGCCGGCTCGATCTGCTGCCCCGCGAGGGCGGCGGCCTGGTCGCGCGGATCACCCTGCCGGGCTGACCACCCACTCGCGGACGATCGCGTAGTCGCCGCCGGGGACGGACTTCACCAGCACGAACCGGTCGGCCCGCCACGTCACGGGCGCGAAGTCCGGAAGCGTCGCCGGACGCGCGTCGCGCAGCAGCGTCACGTGCGGGACGAACGGCCTGGCGTCGTAACCGAACTCGCCGGCATCCAGGGCCGCGCGCAGCTCCGCGACCAGCGCGGCGAGCGCATCGGGCACGATGGAGGCGCCTGCCCACACGATGCGGTTGTGGCGCCAGTACTCGACGCGGTCGACCTCGATCGCGAAGCGCCGCGGCTCGACCCCGGCCGCCGCGCCAAGCAGCGCTTCGAGGCGCCCGGCCTCGGTATCGCCGAGGAACGCGAGCGTGAAGTGGAGGTTCTGCGGCCGCATTAGGCGACCGCCGCACGCCGCGTGCGCCGCGCCGGCATAGCGGGCGAGCGGCGCACGCGCCGCGTCGTCGGGCCACAGCGCAAAGAAGAGTCGCAAGCGCGGCGCGGACACTGTCACGCGCGGGCGATCGCGGCGACGGCCTCGGCGGCAATGCCCTCGCCGCGACCGGTGAAGCCGAGGCGCTCGGTGGTCTTCGCCTTCACGTTGACGTCGCCGTTGGGGATCGCCAGGTCCGCCGCGATGTTCGCGACCATCGCCGGGATGTGCGGCGCCATCTTCGGCGCCTGGGCGATGATGGTCATGTCCACGTTGACGATCTCAAAGCCGGCAGCACGCACGAGGCGGGCGGCTTCGCGCAGCAGCACGCGGCTGTCGGCGCCGCGGAAGCGCTCGTCGGTGTCGGGAAAATGCCGGCCGATGTCGCCGAGCGCTGCGGCGCCCAGGAGCGCATCGGTCAGCGCGTGCAGCAGCACGTCCGCGTCCGAGTGCCCGAGCAGGCCCTTCTCGTAGGGGATCGTCACCCCGCCGATGACCAGCGGTCGACCGGTGACGAGCGCGTGCACGTCGAAGCCCTGTCCCACGCGGAGGGTCATGTGCCGTCCCCCAGCAGTCGCGCGGCCGCGGCGAAATCGTCCGGGTAGGTGACCTTCAGGTTGCGCGTGCTGCCGGGAACGAGCAGCGGGCGCAGCCCGAGGCGCTCGACGCCGGCGGCCTCGTCGGTGACGTCGTGCGCCGTCCCGAGGGCTTCGACGAGCGTCCCGTGGCGGAACATCTGCGGCGTCTGCGCCCCCCACAGCCCGGCGCGCGGCTCGGTCGCGACGATGCGCGCGTCGTCGCCCCCGCGCTTCAGCGTGTCGGCGACCGGCAGCGCGAGGATCCCGCCCACGGCATCAGCGGTCACGCGGTCGATGAGCCGCGCAAGCGGCTCGGGCTCGAGGCACGGGCGCGCGGCGTCGTGCACCAGCACCCAGTCGTCGGGATCGACGACGTTCGCCATGGCGACGAGCCCGTTGAACACGCTGTCGCGTCGCGTGGCGCCCCCGCAGTACAGCGGCGCGATGCGCTCGGCCTGGGTCCCCCAGTCGAGCGCGCCGAAAGCCTCGTCGCCGGCGGCCAGCACGATGAACACCGTGTGGAGACGCGCATCGGCCAGCAGCGCGCGCGCGGCGTGCACGAGCATCGGCGCGCCGGCGAGGGGCTGGTACTGCTTGGGACCGCCGGCGCCGGCGCGCACGCCCTGCCCTGCGGCCGGAATCAAGCCGAAGCAGCGCGCGGTCATGGGCGGAAGCGCGGAAGGATGGTCATGTCGGGGTCGTATAATACCGGGATGGTCCGCCGCCCCGGGGCACGCCGCACCGGAGCGCCGGACCCGATTCGTTCATGCAGGTCACCGCTTCACCCGCTGCGCAGAAACTCCGGTTCGGCAAGCTGCACGGCTCGTCCGACGGGCTGGCGCTCGCCCGTGCGGCGCGCGCCGCGCAGCCGCTGGCGGTCGTGTGCGCCTCGGCCCTCGATGCGCAACGGCTGCGCGAGGAGATCGCGTGGTTCGATCCCGAGCTGCGCGTCCTGCTCTTCCCGGACTGGGAGACCCTGCCCTACGACACGTTCTCGCCGCACGCGGATCTCGTGTCGGAGCGGCTGGAGACGCTCTACCGCATCTCGAACGGCGACTGCGACGTCGCCGTCGTTCCCGCGAGCACCGCGCTCTACCGCCTGTCGCCGCCGCAGTATCTCGCGAGCTACACCTTCTTCCTGAAGCAGGGGGCGAAGCTCGACGCCGACCGGCTGCGCGCGCAGCTCGCGCTCGCCGGCTACGCGCACGTCACGCAGGTGGTGGCGCCGGGCGAGTTCTGCGTGCGCGGCGGGCTCATCGACCTGTTCCCGATGGGCAGCGCGGTCCCGTACCGCCTCGATCTCGCCGACGACGAGATCGAGTCGATCCGCACCTTCGACGTCGACACGCAGCGCACGATCTACAAGGTCAAGGACGTGCGCCTGCTCCCCGCGCGCGAGTTCCCGCTGGACGACGCGGCACGCACCCGCTTCCGCGCGCGCTTCCGCGAGACCTTCGAGGGCGATCCGTCGAAGAGCGCGATCTACAAGGACGTCTCGAACGGCATCCCGCCGGCGGGCATCGAGTACTACCTCCCGCTCTTCTTCGACGCGACCGGGACCTTCTTCGACTTCGTCCCGCCGGGGGCCACGCTCGCGCTGCATCACGACGTGAATGCCGCGATCGAGTCGTTCTGGCGCGACGCCCACGGCCGCTTCCAGCTGCTGCGCGGCGACCGCAGCCGGCCGCTGCTGCCGCCCACGTCGCTCTTCCTCACCGCGGAGCAGTTCTACGTCCGCGCGCGCGACTTCCGCCGCATCGACGTGCACGCCCCGGCGCTCGCCCGCGACGACGCCGACGCGCTCTCCGCCGCCGCGCTGCCCGACATCGCCGTCGAGCGGCGCGCCGCCGATCCGCTGCACCGGCTCAAGGCCTGGCTCGGCGCCACGCCGCACCGGGTGCTGCTGCTCGCCGAGTCGGCCGGGCGCCGCGAGACGATGCTGGAGTATCTCGGGGAATACGGGCTGACGCCGAAACCGGCGTCCGGCTTCGCCGACTTCATCACCTCGGGCGAGCGCTTCATGCTGGGGGTCGGTCCGCTCGCCAACGGATTCCTCCTGGGCGCCGAGGGCCTCGCGATCGTCACGGAAGCCGAGCTCTACGCCGGGACCGCGCGCTCGCGCGAGCATCGCCAGCAGGCCAGCCGCAACACCGTCGAGAACATGCTGCGCGATCTCTCCGAGGTCGCGATCGGCGATCCGGTGGTGCACGAGCAGCACGGCATCGGGCGCTACCGTGGCCTGGTGACGATGAACCTCGGCGAAGGCGAGACCGAGTTCCTGCATCTCGAGTATGCCGACAACGACAAGCTCTACGTCCCGGTCGCGCAGCTCCACGTGATCGGACGCTACTCCGGCGGCCCGGCGGAGCAGGCGCCGCTGCATCGGCTCGGCGGCGACCAGTGGGAGAAGGCGAAGCGCAAGGCCGCGAAGCAGGTGCGCGACACGGCCGCCGAGCTCCTGGACCTCTACGCCCGCCGCGCCGCGCGCCAGGGACGGACCTTCGACGTGAAGCAGCACGACCTCGAGGCCTTCGCCGAAGGCTTCGGCTTCGAGGAGACGCCCGACCAGGCCGCGGCCATCGAGGCGGTCGTGGACGACATGCGGCAGGGCAAGCCGATGGACCGCCTCGTCTGCGGCGACGTCGGCTTCGGCAAGACCGAGGTCGCCCTCCGCGCGGCGTTCGTCGCGGTGGCCGACGGCCAGCAGGTCGCGGTGCTCACCCCGACGACGCTGCTTGCCGAGCAGCACTTCCAGACCTTCAGCGACCGCTTCGCCGACTGGCCGGTGAAGATCGCGGAGCTCTCGCGCTTCCGCACGTCGAAGGAGACCGCGGCCGCGGTGAAGGCACTCGCCGAGGGAACGCTCGACATCGTCATCGGCACCCACAAGCTCCTGTCGCCGGACGTGAAGTTCGCGCGGCTCGGCCTCGTGATCGTCGACGAGGAGCACCGCTTCGGCGTGCGCCAGAAGGAGCTGCTGAAGCAGCTCCGCGCCGAGGTCGACGTGCTCACCCTCACCGCGACGCCGATTCCGCGCACGCTCGGCATGTCGCTGGAGGGGCTGCGCGACCTTTCGGTGATCGCGACGGCGCCGGCGAAGCGCCTCGCCATCAAGACCTTCGTGACGCCGTTCAACGTGGGCACCATCCGCGAGGCGGTGATGCGCGAGCTGAAGCGCGGCGGCCAGGTGTACTTCCTGCACAACGAGGTCGAGACCATCGAGAACATGCGCGGGAAGCTCGCCGAGCTGCTGCCCGAGGCGCGCATCGGCGTCGCGCACGGCCAGATGCGCGAACGCGAGCTGGAGCGCGTCATGCGCGAGTTCCTGCAGCAGCGCTACAACGTCCTGCTGTGCTCCACCATCATCGAGACCGGCATCGACATCCCGACCGCGAACACCATCCTGATCGAGCGCGCCGACAAGTTCGGGCTCGCGCAGCTCCATCAGCTGCGCGGCCGCGTCGGGCGCTCGCACCACCAGGCCTACGCGTACCTGCTCACGCCGCCCGCCGAGGCGCTGACCACGGCGGCGAAGCGGCGGCTCGAGGCGATCCAGATGATGGAGGAGCTGGGCTCGGGCTTCTACCTCGCGATGCAGGACCTGGAGATCCGCGGTGCCGGCGAGGTGCTCGGCGAGTCGCAGTCGGGGAACATGCAGGAGGTCGGCTTCAACCTCTACACCGACATGCTCAACGCCGCGGTGCGCGCGCTGCGCGCCGGCAAGGAGCCGGACCTGCTGCAGCCGCTCGGCGTTACCACCGAGATCAACCTGCACGTGCCCGCCCTGCTGCCGACCGATTACGCGAGCGACGTCCACGAGCGGCTGGCGCTGTACAAGCGCCTCGCGAACTGCGAAACCGACGAGCAGCTCGTGCTCATGCACGAGGAGCTGGTGGACCGGTTCGGCCCGCTCCCGGAGCCCGCGCAGGCGCTGCTCGACTGTCACCGCCTGCGCATCCTCGGCAAGCCGCTGGGCGTCACCCGCCTCGACGCGACGTCCGAAACGCTTCAGCTCCAGTTCGAGCCCAACCCGGCCGTCGACGCGGGGCGCATCATCCAGCTCATCCAGAAGAATCGTCACTGGAAGCTCGCCGGGCCGAGTAAGCTTCGCGTCGCCATGGTCACCTCTTCCGTCCGCGAACGCGTCGCTGCCGCCCGCAAGGTCCTCGAAGCGCTGCGCGGCCCCGCGTCATGAAGCGCCGCCTGCCCTTCGCGGCAGGTCTTCTGCTCGCCGCCGCGACCGCGGCCGCGATGGCGCAGACCCTCGAGGAAGCGCTGACGGCCCGCCGCGCCGGCGACATCGAGCGCGCCCGCGTCGCGCTCGAGGCCCTCGCCGGACAGGGCAACCGCGATGCGCAGTTCCGCCTCGGCGAGCTCTACGAAACCGACTACAAGCGTCCGGAACTCGCGGCCAACTGGTATGCGCGCGCCGGCGAGGCGGGACAGCTGCAGGCGCTGAACAACCTCGGCGCGCTGGCGTACGAAGGTCGCGGCATGCCGGCCGACCGCGGCCGGGCATTCGCCCTCTACCGGCGTGCGGCCGAGGGCGGGCTGCCTGCGGCGCAGTACAACGTCGCGCTGATGCTCGGCCGCGGCGACGGCGTGCCGGCGAATCCCGTGGAAGCGGCGTCCTGGCTCGAGCGCGCGGCGAATGCGGGCTACGACCGGGCGGAGGCGCAGTACGGACGGCTCCTGCTGGAAGGCTACGGCGTGCCCCGCGATGCACGCCGGGCGGCCCAGTACTTCGAGCGCTCCGCCGCGCAGGGCCACGTGTGGGGTCAGTACTACCTCGGCTACGTCAAGCTCCGCGGTGAAGGCACGCCCCGCGACCTCGCCGCCGCCTACGACCTGCTCTCGAAGGCCGCCACGCAGAGCAACGCACCGGCCATGCATCAGCTGGCGCGGATGAGCGAAATGGGCCTCGGCGAACCGGCGAACGACGTGCGCGCGCTCGACCTCTACACCGCGGCCGCCGAGCAGGGCCACGCCGAGTCGATGCGGCGTCTCGTCCGCGCCTATACCGACGGCGAACTGTCGGTGCGGCCGGATCCGCAGCGCGCCGCGGCATGGGCCGAGCGACTGAAGGCCGTCGAGAGGAAATGAGCGCCGACGTTCTGGTCGTGCAGGGGCCGGGCCTCGCCGATGCGCAGGTCGCGTGGCTCGCCCGCCGGGTGAACGCCGCGCGCGCCGAACGCATCGACGGGCAGGGTGCCCGCCTGCACGGCGCCGCCCGCCATCCCGACGTCGCGGCGTACTGCGCCGAAGCCGAACTCGACTGGGGCTACGTACCGGCCGAGGCGCGCTTCGCCGATTTCCGGCTGGTGGCCATGGACATGGACTCGACGCTGATCACGGTCGAGTGCATCGACGAGATCGCCGACCTGGCCGGCCTCAAGCCGCAGGTCGCCGCCATCACGTCTGCGGCGATGCGCGGCGAGATCGAGTTCCGCGAGAGCCTCGCGCGGCGCGTCGCCCTGCTCGAGGGCCTCGAGGAAGGCGCGCTGCAAAGCGTGTACGACGAGCGGGTGCGGCTATCGCCCGGCGCCGACGCCCTGCTCGCACGCGTGCGGGACACTGGGGCGAGGACCCTGCTCGTCTCCGGCGGCTTCACCTTCTTCACGGAGCGCCTGAAGCAGCGGCTGGGGCTCGACTACGCATTGGCGAACGTCCTCGCATCGCACGAGGGCCGCCTGACCGGCCAGATCCTGGGCGACATCGTCGACGCCCGCGCGAAGGCCGCCGAAGTGCGGCGCGTGCGCGAAACGCTGGGCCTGGATCGACGCCAGGTGCTGGTGCTCGGCGACGGCGCGAACGACCTCGAGATGATGGCCGAAGCGGGCGTGTCGATCGCCTATCGCGCGAAACCCGTGGTGCGCGAGCGCGCCACCTACGGCCTCAACCACGTCGGGCTGGACGGGGTCCTGCGGCTCTTTGCCTGACTAGGGACCGTCGCCCGCGCGCGGTTGCCCGCTGCCGGTGAAGAGGTTGCCGACCCCGGTGGGCGACCCCGGAGCGTTGTTCCGCATGGTCTGGTAGCCGGGGATCAGATGCTGTGGCATGAGCTGCTGCGACGAGGGCAGCTGCACCCCCACCCCCTGCCGCACGACGCTGCCGCTGCGCCCGCCCGCGCCGAGGCCCTCGCCCGTCAGCGCGCTTGCCGCACCGCCGTTCACGCCATACGGCGCGGCGGCCGGCGCCGCATTGCGGTCCCCGAAAAAGCTGCGCTCGATCTCCTGGCCGACGCTGCCCGCCGACGATGACGTTCCGGTCGGCGCCATGAGCAGCCGGTCGAGCCGGCCGCCGGCAACGCCCTCGATCCCTCCCGCGACACCGCCGCCGCCCGACGGTGTCCCGACCTCGACGCCGGGCAGTGAGGAGAGCGGCACCCCGAGCTGCTGTGCGAAGCCGGCCGCGGGCACGGCAACACCAATCAGGATCAGGATGAGGGCGAGAGCCATGGAATCAGCTTACCGCGTCGCCCCGACGGCGTCATGCGCCGCAAGTCACGCGTCGACGTCGCTTTCCTCGATCCACGCCGCCTGGATCGCCTCGAGGATCTTCTCGCCCGAGCGCTTCGGGTCGTCGTCGAAGCCGGGCAGCGCGAGCACCCAGGCGTGCAGCTCGGTGAAGCGCACCGTGCGCGGATCCACGTCCGGATGCGCTTCCGCGAGCTCGATCGCGATATCGGTGATGTCGGTCCACTTCATGGCAGCCTCCGCGCTCAGCGCTTCCCTTCCTTCACCATGTTGATGGTGTACTTCGGAATCTCGATCACGAGGTCCTCGCCGTCCACCTTCGCCTGGCAGGACAACCGGGAGGTCGGTTCGAGGCCCCACGCCTTGTCGAGCAGGTCCTCCTCCTTCTCCTCCGCCTCGCCGAGGGACTCGAACCCCTCGCGCACCACGACGTGACACGTGGTGCAGGCGCAGGACTTCTCGCACGCGTGCTCGATCTCGATGCCGTGCGCGAGCAGGCTGTCGCAGATCGACACGCCGGGCTGGACTTCGAACGCGGCGCCCTCCGGGCACAGCTCCTCGTGGGGCAGGACGATGAGTTGCGGCATGGTCAGCCTGGCAGGGATTCGACCGACCGCCCCGCCAGCGCCTTGCGCACGCTGCGATCCATGCGGCGGGCGGCGAACGGTTCGGTGATCCGGTTGATGCGATCGTAGGCGGCCTTGATGGCCCGGTGATCGGTGCCCGCGATGGCGGTCCGCAGCGCGGCGAGCTCGGCGTCCAGCGCGGCGCGCTCCGCGGACTCCAGCAGGTCGCCGTCGGCCGCGAGGGCGGACTCGGTCGCCGTCAGCATGCGCTCGCCCTCGACGCGCGCCTCCTGCAGGGCGCGCGCGTGGACGTCGTCCTTCGCGTGCTCGTAGGAGTCGCGCAGCATGCGGGTGATGTCGTCGTCGGACAGACCGTACGACGGCTTGACCGACACCGTCGCCTCGATGCCGCTGGTGGCCTCGCGCGCGGTGACCGACAGCAGCCCGTCCGCGTCGACCTGGAAGCTCACGCGGATGCGCGCCGCGCCGGCGGCCATCGGCGGGATGCCGCGCAGCTCGAAGCGTGCGAGCGACCGGCAGTCGGCGACGAGCTCGCGCTCGCCCTGCACCGCGTGGATCGCCATCGCGGTCTGGCCGTCCTTGAAGGTCGTGAACTCCTGCGCACGCGCGGTGGGGATCGTGGAGTTGCGCGGGATGATCTTCTCCACGAGGCCGCCCATGGTCTCGAGACCGAGGGACAGCGGGATGACGTCGAGGAGCAGCCAGTCCTCGTCGGCGGCGCGGTTGCCGGCGAGCACGTTGGCCTGGATGGCGGCGCCGAGCGCGACCACCTTGTCGGGATCGAGGTTGTTGAGGGGCGCCTGCTTGAAGTGGTCGGCGACCGCCTGCTGCACGTGCGGCATGCGCGTCGCCCCGCCGACCATCACGACGCCCTTCACGTCCGCCGCGGTGAGCGCCGCGTCGCGCAGCGCCTTGCGCGTGGGCGTGAGCGTCTTCTGCACGAGGTGCCGGGTCATGTCCCAGAATTCGCGTCGCGTGACGGTCACGTCCACGAGTTCGCCGCTGCCGAGCGTCGCGGTGATGCGCGCTTCGGCGTGGGTCGTCAGGTATTCCTTCGCCGCGCGCGAGCGTCCGAGGAGGAGCCGCGTGTCCTCCGCCGAGAGCGGCGCGAGCTTCGCCTGCTCGATCACCCAGCAGAAGAGGCGGTGGTCGAAGTCGTCGCCGCCGAGCGCGGCATCGCCGCTGGTCGCGAGCACCTCGAACACGCCCCGGGTGAGCTTGAGGATGGAGAGGTCGAACGTGCCGCCGCCCAGGTCGTACACCGCGTAGATGCCTTCGGCGGCGTTGTCGAGGCCGTACGCGATCGCGGCCGCGGTGGGTTCGTTCAGGAGCCGCAGCACGTTCAGCCCGGCGAGCGTCGCCGCGTCCTTGGTCGCCTGGCGCTGCGCGTCGTCGAAGTAGGCCGGCACGGTGATGACGGCGCCGAACAGCTCGCCCGCGAGGCTCTCCTCGGCGCGGCGCTTGAGCACCTTCAGGATCTCGGCCGAGACCTCCACGGGGCTCTTCACCCCGGCAGCGGTGCGCAGCTGCACCATGCCCGGGCTGTCGACGAAACGGTACGGCGTGTTCTCCGGATAGGCGACGTCCTTCAGCCCGCGGCCCATGAAGCGCTTCACCGACACGATGGTGTTGCGCGGGTCGGCCGCCTGCTCGGCCTGTGCGGCATATCCCACGTGGATCCCGCCGTCCGGCAGATAGCGCACCACGGAGGGCAGCAGCGCGTTGCCGTCGGCGTCGTTGAGCACGACCGCGATGCTGTTGCGCACCGTCGCCACGAGCGAGTTGGTCGTGCCGAGGTCGATGCCCACCGCCAGCTTGCGCTGGTGCGGCGCCGGCGACTCGCCCGGCTCGGAAATCTGCAGCAACGTCACGCCCTAGTCCTCCACCGCGGCGATCGCCTCGCCGATCTCTTCCTGGATCTTCTCGAAGAACATCAGCCGCCGCACCGACGCGGCGGCTTCCGCGTCGCGGCCTTCGTCGAGCTCGCGGCCCAGCGCGTCGAGCTCGGCGTGCATGTCGCGGCGCACGCGCGCGAGCAGCCGGTCGAGCTCGTCCACGTCGGCGGCGGCGGAGGCTTCCTCCACCGCTTCGCGCCACTCCATCTGCGCCATCAGGAACTCCGCGGGCATCGACGTGTTCGTCTCGATCTGGGGGTCGACGCCGCGCAGGCCGAGCATGTAGCGCGCGCGCTTCAGCGGCTCGCGGAGCGTCTCGTAGGCCTCGTTCACGTGCGTCGCCCACTGCATGGCGGTGCGACGCTCGGCGTCGCCGGCGTGGGCGAACCGGTCGGGGTGCACGCGGCCCTGGATCTCGTGATAGCTGCGCTCGATCGCCTCCGTCGGCACCGCGAAGCGCACCGGCAGGCCGAACAGCTCGAAATGGTTCTGGCGAAGATCGATCATGGCGTGCAATGCGTTCTGCGCGGGAGCAAAAAAGGGGGCGACGCGGCCCCCTTCTTCCCGGGCACGTCCGCGCTCAGACGTTGAACGACTCCCCGCAGCCGCATTCGTCCTTCACGTTCGGGTTGTTGAACCTGAAGCCCTCGTTCAGGCCCTCGCGCGCGAAGTCGAGCTCGGTGCCGTCGAGGTACGGCAGGCTCTTCGGGTCGACCACCACCTTCACGCCGTGGCTCTCGAACGTGAGGTCCTCGGGGTTGACCGCGTCGGCGTACTCGAGCTTGTACGCAAGGCCCGAGCAGCCCGTGGTCTTGACGCCCAGCCGCAGGCCCACGCCCTTGCCGCGCTTCGCGATGAAGTTCGAGACGTGCGTCGCCGCGCGCTCGGTGAGAGTGACCGCCATCCTTGCTGCCTCCGTCAGGCTGCGGCGCGGGCCTCGGTGCCGGCCTTCGCGGCGTCCTCGGCGGGCGCATCCAGCCCGTGCTTCTTGCGGTAGTCGGCCACCGCGGCCTTGATCGCGTCCTCGGCGAGGATCGAGCAGTGAATCTTCACCGGCGGGAGCGCGAGCTCCTCGGCGATCTGCGTGTTCTTGATCCGCTCCGCCTCGTCGATCGACTTGCCCTTCACCCACTCGGTGACCAGCGACGACGACGCGATCGCCGAGCCGCAGCCGTAGGTCTTGAAGCGCGCGTCCTCGATGATGCCCTGCTCGTTCACGCGGATCTGCAGCTTCATCACGTCGCCGCAGGCGGGCGCACCGACCATGCCGGTGCCGACCGCCTCGTCGCCCTTGTCGAAGGAGCCGACGTTGCGCGGGTTCTCGTAGTGGTCGATGACCTTGTCGCTGTATGCCATTTGAATCTCCTTGCAGCCGGTGCTCTTAGTGTGCGGCCCACTGGACCGAGTTCAAGTCGATGCCCTCCTTGTGCATCTCCCACAGCGGGGAGAGCTCGCGGAGCTTGTCGATCTTGCGCCGGATGAGGTCCACGGCGAAGTCGATCTCGGCCTCGGTGGTGAAGCGGCCGATGGTGAAGCGGATCGAGCTGTGCGCGAGTTCGTCGGAGCGGCCCAGCGCGCGCAGCACGTAGGACGGCTCCAGGCTCGCGGAGGTGCACGCCGAGCCGGAGGACACCGCGATCTCCTTGATCGCCATGATCAGCGACTCGCCCTCGACGAAGTTGAAGCTCACGTTGAGGTTGTGCGGGATGCGGTGCTCGAGGTCGCCGTTGACGTAGACCTCCTCGATGTCCTTGATGCCGTTCCACAGCCGGTCGCGCAGCATGCGGATGCGCTCGTTCTCGCTCGCCATCTCGAGCTTCGCCAGGCGCGCGGCCTCGCCGAACCCGACGATCTGGTGGGTCGGCAGGGTGCCCGAGCGCAGCCCGCGCTCGTGGCCGCCGCCGTGCATCTGCGCCTCGATGCGCACGCGCGGCTTGCGCCGCACGTACAGCGCGCCGATGCCCTTCGGCCCGTACATCTTGTGCGCGGTGATGGTGAGCAGGTCGACCTTCAGCTTGGCGAGGTCGATCTCCATCTTGCCCGCGGCCTGCACCGCGTCACAGTGGAACACGATGCCCTTCGCCCGGCAGATCTCGCCGATCTCGGCGATCGGCTGGATCACGCCGATCTCGTTGTTGACCATCATCACGGACACCACGATGGTGTCCGGACGGATCGCCGTCTTGAGCTTCTCCAGGTCGACGAGCCCGTTCGGCTCGGGATCGAGGTAGGTCGCCTCGAAGCCCTGGCGCTCGAGCTCGCGCACGGTGTCGAGCACGGCCTTGTGCTCGGTCTTCACCGTGATGAGGTGCTTGCCCTTGCCCTTGTAGAAGTGCGCGGCGCCCTTGATCGCGAGGTTGTTGCCCTCGGTCGCGCCGGAGGTCCAGACGATTTCCTTCGCGTCGCAGTTGAGCAGCGCGGCGACGTGCTCGCGCGCCTCCTCGACCGCCTTCTCCGCCGTCCAGCCGTAGGCGTGCGAGCGGCTCGCCGGGTTGCCGAACTGCTCGGTGAGAAAGGGAATCATCTTGGCCGCCACGCGCGGGTCGACCGGCGTGGTGGCGGAGTAGTCCAGATAGATCGGCAGCCGCAGGGCCTTCTGGACTTCACCGAGGTCGCTCATACGGGAACCGCCGTCTCGTTCTGCGCCGCCTGGCGGCGCTTGTCCTGGAGGATCTGGATCCGCTTCTGCTGCTCGGCAACGAGGTCGCCGAGGTTCACCGAGTCGAGGTACTCGTACATCTTCTCGTTGAGGCGCGCCCAGAGGTCGTGGGTCATGCAGCGGCGATCGTCGTGGCAGTTCTCCTTGCCGCCGCACTGCGTGGCGTCGAGGGGCTCGTCCACGGCGATGATGATCGCCGATACGGTGATCTGCTCGGCCGGTTTGGCGAGGTAGTAGCCGCCGCCGGGACCGCGCACGCTCTCGACGAGCTGGTGCCGGCGCAGCTTGCCGAAGAGCTGCTCGAGATACGACAGCGAAATGCTCTGGCGGCCGCTGATCGCCGCGAGCGTCACCGGCCCGCGCCCGGAGTTGAGCGCCAGGTCCAGCATCGCCGTGACCGCAAAGCGGCCTTTGGTGGTCAGTCTCATCGTCGGTCCTTCGTAGTTGGAGGCGGAGGATTCCCGAGAAATCTGGTCAAGTATAACCATTCCCGACCAAATTGGTCAACTAAAGCGGACGAAAGTTCCGCTTTGCCGCCAGCCCCTTATCCGCCCGCTACTTCTCCCCGATCCGTCGCAGGCTGCGCGTCGGGTCGAACCGCTCGGCGACCAGCCGATCGTCCCGGTCCTGCTGCAGCGCTTCGATCTGCGCGAGCAGCGCGTCCAGCCGCCGGTCGATTTCCAGCGAGTGGTCGAGCAGCCCCTGCACCGCCTTCGCCACCGGGTCGTCGTCCGCCTTCGCGGTCACCGCGTAGGCCGAGAACCCGAGCTTCGCCGCCTTCTCCTCGCGCGACTTGTCCTGCGCATCCATGATGATCCGCGCCGGGATGCCGACCGCGGTCGCCCCCGGGGGGACGTCCTTCACCACCACGGCGTTGGAGCCGATGCGCGCGTTCTCGCCGACGGTGATCGGGCCGAGGACCTTCGCACCGGCGCCGATCACGACCCCGCGCGAGAGCGTGGGGTGGCGCTTGCCCTTGTTCCAGGTGGTGCCGCCCAGCGTCACGCCGTGATACAGCGTGACGTCGTCGCCGATCTCGGCCGTCTCGCCGATGACCACGCCCATGCCATGGTCGATGAAGACGCGCCGGCCGATGGTCGCGCCCGGATGGATCTCGATGCCGGTGAGCCAGCGCGCGAAGTGCGAGGTGAGCCGCGCCAGCCACTTGAAGCCGCCGCGCCAGAAGCGGTTCGCAAGCCGGTGCAGGATCAGGGCGTGGACGCCCGGATAGCAGGTCAGGATCTCCCAGGTCGATCGCGCCGCGGGATCGCGGTCGAAGACGCTGGCGATGTCTTCACGCAGGCGGGCGAACATGATTGTTGTTGGGTCCCAGAAGAGTCGGCTGATATTGTCTCAATCCCGACTTTTCCGGTCAACTATTTCCCCGGCGCGCGCCTTCCGGCGGCATCCCAGGCCGCCAGCATGCCGCGCAGCAGGTGTGCCTCCTCGCGCTCGAGCCCGGCCCGGCCGAACAGCCGGCGCATCCGCTCCATGAAGCGGCGCGGATTGCCCGGGTCGAGGAAGCCGCTGGCGATGACGCTCGCCTCCAGGTGCGCATAGAGCGCCTCCACGTCCTCGTAGGTGGCACGCGGGTACTCGGTTTCGCGCGGAATGGCGGAGTCGGTCGACATGCGCAGCTCGTAGGCGACGATCTGCACCGCCTGCGCGAGATTGAGCGAGGAGAACCCCGGCTGCGCCGGAATGTGCGCGAGGCGGTTGCAGCGGATCACCTCGTCGTTCGACAGCCCCGACATCTCGGTGCCGAACACGAACGCCACCGCGCCGCCGCTGATCGTCGCCTCGGCCGCCGCCTCCCGCACGTCGCGCGCCGGGTGCGAGAGATCGCGCCGGCGCGCCGTGACGGCATACGCGAGCGTCGTCCCGGCGAGCGCGGCATCCAGCGTCGCGTGCACGCGCGCCGCCGCCAGCACATCGTCGGCTCCGCTGGCGAGCGCCGTCGCCTCGGCGTCCGGGAAGCGCTTGGGGTTCACCAGATGCAGTTCCCCGAGCCCCATGGTCTTCATCGCGCGCGCGGTCGCGCCGATGTTGCCGGGATGCGAAGGATGCGAGAGCACGATGCGCACGCGGGCGCGGGGCGTGGAGGCGTCGGTCATGCGGGTCGTCCAGGTCGTTCGCGTGAGGGCGCTTGGGTAACGGTAGAATTGCGGCTCGAAACAACAATGCGCGGCGCCCGTTCGGGCTGCCCGCCTTCCACCCGGCGCCCATGGCCACCCTCCATCCCATGCTCACCACCGCCGTCAAGGCCGCGCGGCGGGCGGGCAGCATCATCAATCGCGCGTCGCTCGACCTCGAGTCGTTCGCCGTCTCGAAGAAGCGGCACAACGATTTCGTGACCGAGGTGGATCGCGCGGCGGAGGCCGCGGTCATCGAGATCATCAACCGCGCGTATCCCGATCATGCCATCCTCGCCGAGGAAACGGGCGAAGCGGGCAACCGGCGCGGCACCTCCGAGTACCGCTGGATCATCGATCCGCTCGACGGCACCACCAACTTCATCCACGGCTTCCCGCAGTACGCGGTGTCGATCGCCCTCGAGCACAAGGGCGTGATCTCGCAGGCCGTGGTGTTCGACCCGAACCGCAACGAGCTCTTCACCGCCTCGCGCGGACGCGGCGCGTTCCTCAACGACAAGCGCATCCGGGTGTCGAAGCGCACGAAGCTCGCGGAGTCGCTCGTCGGCACCGGCTTTCCCTTCCGCGATCTGAAGCACCTCGACGGCTACGTCGCGACGTTCAAGGCGCTCACGCGCATGACCGCGGGCATCCGCCGGCCGGGCGCAGCGGCGCTCGACCTCGCCTGGGTCGCGTGCGGGCGCGTCGACGGCTTCTGGGAGATGGGCCTCTCGCCGTGGGACCTCGCCGCGGGCAGCCTGCTCATCCTCGAGGCCGGCGGCCTGGTGAGCGACTTCGCCGGCGAAGCGGACTACCTCGCGAGCGGCAACGTCGTCGCCGGGACGCCCAAGGTCTTCCCGCAGCTCCTCAAGGTGGTGCAGTCGAAGGGTGCGGTCGAGCCCGACTGACGCCGCGATGAACGCGCCCGGTCCGGCCGAGAAGCACACGCCGATGATGGCCCAGTACCTGGGCCTCAAGGCGCAACATCCGGACCTGCTGCTGTTCTACCGCATGGGCGACTTCTACGAGCTGTTCTACGAGGACGCCGAGAAGGCCGCGCGCCTGCTGGAGATCACGCTCACGCGCCGCGGCATGTCCGCGGGGGAGCCGGTCGTGATGGCCGGCGTGCCCTTCCACTCCATGGAGGGCTACCTCGCGCGCCTGATCAAGTGCGGCGAGTCGGTGGCCATCTGCGAGCAGGTGGGCGAAGTCGGCGCCAGCAAGGGGCCGGTGGAGCGCAAGGTGGTGCGCGTGGTCACGCCCGGCACGCTGACCGACAGCGAACTC